>JBKPAO010000055.1:0-34277 GCA_046726475.1 Gemmatimonadota bacterium
AGATTCGAGCTGTACTGCGCCGGGTGGTCATAGGTGCACCCTCAGGGGTCTTGCGGGCTCTTAGTCAAAGAGGCGGTGACCGGATCGGGCACCGCCCCCGTTGATGACTAGCTCAGCTGCTTACCAACAGGCCGGGGCGCCCTCGGCCTTTACGGCGCCGTTCGGCGAGTTGGCCGCAACACCCACATACACGCCGCAGGTATTGGGAACACCGGTCACCGCAGGATTGGTGGCGGTTGCACTCCAGCCAGCCGCGTCGACATAGGTGATCACGACGGTGTTGTTCGCGCTGGGCGTGAAGGACAGCGTGCCGGCGCCACCGGTACCGTTGGCCTGGGTGTAGACCGTCCCGTCGCCAATGTAGGTACCAGCCGCGTAGTCCTGGTTATCCGAGAAGAACGCTTCCTGGGCAGTGACCAGGTTGCGCAGGTCGGACTTCATCGACGCCACGACCGCCTTCTCCTTCGTGTTGGCAAACTTCGGAATCGCGATCGCTGCCAAGATGCCGATGATCACGACCACGATCAGCAGCTCGATCAGCGTAAAGCCCTTGCGGTTGCTCATACATCCTCCGGTTGATGGAACACAGTAGCTGAACGGGGTCGAAACCAAGGAGCATTGGGACGGCTCGGGATAAGGCAACAGCCATGCCGCCCTCGAGCTGTCCCACCAAACCGGCCAGCGAACCGCACTTACCCTTGAATTGCACGCTCTCATGCAAGACCCACCATCTCCTGAGTCGTCGGATATTGCGAGTCTCATCGGCTGCAAAGTGTCGGCTGCCCACCGAGATGCTGCATCCTTCATCCTCGGAGATGGGTGCCTTTCCGCGATAAGCTGTGGACCAAATTCACTCGGTCTGGAGGAATGCCGTCGAACTGGCTATTGGCGGGAGGACAGGCGTGCAGGTTGACGGGCGGGCGGAGACGGTCAACTCCCGTCGGCGTACCGATCTGAGGTCGAACAAGAAGCGAGTGCCAACTCTTGCATGCTTCTTGCCCCCGCGATTGCAGTTCCCAGCCCATCATAACTCTCCGGCCGAGGCCATCGCGTCATGATTCAGGCTCTGTACGCGCTCTTCATCCTGTCCGGTGCGGCCGGACTCATCTACGAGTCGATTTGGACCCGATATCTCGGGCTGTTCGTCGGTCACGATGCCTACGCTCAGATCATCGTCCTGGTCATCTTCCTCGGGGGCATGTCGGCAGGAGCCATGGCGGTCAGCCGATGGACGACCCGACTAAAAGAACCGCTGTACGGCTACGTCGCCATCGAGTTCGTGGTGGGGTGCATCGGGCTGGTCTTCCACGATGTCTTCGCGATGGCGACCTCCTGGACGTATCACACGGTCTACCCGCACGTGGCATCGTCGTGGCTGCTCACGGTGGCCAAATGGGGCATCGCCGGCGGGTTGATATTGCCGCAGTCGATGTTGCTGGGAATGACATTTCCCCTCATGAGTGCGGGAGTGCTTCGCTTGCGGCCGGGCCGGGCCGGGCGGAAGCTGTCTCTCCTGTATTTCTCCAACAGCCTGGGCGCCGCCATCGGGGTGCTGGTAGCCGGCTTCTATCTGGTTGAGCTGGCCGGCCTACCCGGCACTCTCCTCGCCGCCGCCATGCTCAACCTCACGGTCGCGGCGGCATGCCTCTTAGTGATAATGGCCGCCCGGCGCTCCGGTGCCGGGACCACGGCCGTTCCCGCATCGCAATCAGGCTCGGTGCCGCTCGCCATGGAAGGGCCAGCCGACATCGGCATCGAACGCCTGCTCCTCCTTACCAGCATGGGTACCGCTGTCGCCTCCTTTATCTATGAGATCGACTGGATCCGCATGCTGGCGCTGGTGCTGGGTAGCGCAACCCATTCCTTCGAGCTGATGCTCTCCGCGTTCATCCTGGGTTTGGCGTTCGGAGCCTGGTGGATTCGGGCGCGGGCTGACCGGTTGAGAAACCCTCTTCGCACGCTAGGCCTGGTGCAATGGGCCATGGGGCTGCTCGCGTTGGCCACGCTGCCGCTCTACATCTACTCGTTTGACTGGATCGGCGTGCTGGTTACCACTTTTACCAGAAGCGACGCGGGTTACAACGGCTTCACCATCGCGAAGTACGCGCTGTGCCTCCTGGTCATGTTCCCCGCCACATTCTGCGCCGGGATGACGCTGCCGCTCATTACCAAGACGCTCTTGGCCAACGGCTCGGGCGAGCGATCCATCGGAGCGGTGTACGCCTGGAATACCCTGGGATCGATTCTGGGCGTGGTGCTGGGTGGGCTCGTTTTGATGCCGCTGATCGGCCTCAAGCCCATGCTGATGGTTGGTGCCGGCATAGACATGGGACTGGGATTGATCCTGCTCGCCAGAAGCGATCGCCGGCAGCTGCGCTCTACTCGGCTCCTGCTGGCCACCAGTGCCGCGGCGGCGGCGATTCTGCTGGTGGTCGGGATTGGGATCAAGCTGGATCAGAACCGGCTGGCCAGTGGAGTGTATCGCAACGGTGAAATCGCTGGCGCCAAGGATCGAGACATGGAGTTCTACCAGGATGGCCGAACCGCCACGGTCTCGGTCAGCCGGCTCAAGCCATCAGGCATTCGGTCCCTCGCCACTAACGGGAAGGTCGAGGCGTCGCTCACGCCTGCGTGGTATCAGTCGTGTGACTCGGTCAGGACGCTGGAGCCGCTGGTCCATGATGCTGCCACTCAGACCCTGGTGCCTCTGATCCCTCTCGCCCATGCACCCCGCGCCGGAACGGCGGCGATCATCGGACAGGGCTCCGGGATGTCCTCCCATTTCTTGCTGGGAAGTCCCACCCTCAAGGAGCTGGTGACGATCGAGATCGAGCCGCAGATGATCGCAGGCTCCCGGATCTTCTATCCCGCCAACCGGCGGGTGTTCGATGACCGTCGCTCCAAGATCGTCATCGACGATGCCAAGTCGTACTTCGCCTCGGAGCAGCGGAAGTTTGATCTCATCATCTCCGAGCCCTCCAATCCCTGGGTCAGCGGAGTGTCGGGACTCTTCACCACGGAGTTCTACTCCAGGATTCGCGGGTATCTGACGGAGGATGGCATCTTCGGACAGTGGCTCCAGGTGTACGAGCTGGATGACCCGCTGGTCTTGACGGTGCTGGCGGGGATTCATCAGAACTTCCGGTCGTACGAGGTGTATCTGGCACCGAACTCGGATATCCTGGTCGTCGCCAGCAATCGCTCAAGCCTTCCCGCACCGGACTGGTCGGTGTTCGGATATCCTGCGCTCCGGAGGGACCTGTGCAGCTTCATTCCGATAACGGCGACTGCGCTCGAAGGGCTGCGGTTGGCGGGGCGCGACGAGCTGCAGCCACTGCTGGAGTCGATGGGCCAGCCCAATTCGGACTATTACCCGGTACTGGATTTGGGGGCGGAGCGCCGTCGCTTCCGGCACGACCACGCTAACGGCTTTCAAGGACTCTCGGCCGACTGGTTCAATCTCTTGGCATCGATTACCGGACGCCGCGAGGCGCCGGCGCTGGATCTGCTGGCGGCTCTCCCGGAAAATCCCAGGGTCCGGGCACGGTCAATGGGAGCACTGCTCCGCTCCGGGGGAAATCTCAGGGTTCCGGAGGATGCTCCCCCGATTGTGCAGCAGGGCGCGGTCGAGTGGCGGGCGTGGCAGAGTATGGCGAGCACGGCGGAGCCACCGGTCAACTGGGAGGTCTGGATCCGTCAGGTAGCGCGGGCCAACAACCTTCGGAACGCTGGAACCGCGGGGTTCGTGGACCAGCAGTTCTATGCCGGCCTGGAGCGATTCATGGACCGTCACAAGGCGCCGGCGGCGGTGCGGGACATCGTACAGTTCCGCCGGGGATTGGCATCTTGGAACTTCGCCGAGGCCGCTCTCGCCGGCGAACGCCTGCTCGGCCTAGTTGGCTCCGACCGGCTCTGGATGTCGGCGGACGAGCTCCGCGATGGGCTGGTGATTGCCCGGCTGCATCTCCGGGATGTGGCCGGAGCGCGGCGGGCCTTCGATGGGTTGTTCCGGTTTAGCGGCCGGCCGGCGACTGACCTCCGATCCCAATTGCTGATGTCTTACGTTCAGAGAGCGGAGGGACTGAAGCCACTCGCCTTCCAGCGCTGAACCCGGAGGTGGGGCGCACTTCGGTGCGCCCTATACTTTGACTTCGACCTGCTCCTCGTAGCGGCTCAGCTTCCGGTACAGAGTCGAAGGATCGATTCCCAGGACCTCGGCGGCCCGGGTCTTGTTCCCGCCCTCGGCCTGCAACACCCACATGATATAGGCCCGCTCGATCACTTCGAGCGTCGGGTTTCGGTACGACCGCTCCGCGACCAGGGGCTCCTTTCGCCGTTTGGTGATGCGCTCCGGCAGGGATGCAGCCTCGATTAAGGCTCCTCGGGTCAGCACCTGCGCATGCTCCAGCGCATTTTCCAACTCTCGCACATTGCCGGGCCATTCGTACACCATGACCGCGTCGAGCGCTTCCGCCGCGAGAGCCTTGGGATCGGTCCCGGTTTCAGCGGCAAGATTCTGGAGCAGGGCTTCGATGAGGAGCAAGAGATCGTCCCGCCGTTCCCGCAGTGCTGGCAGGTTGATCGCGATCACGTTGAGCCGGTAAAACAGATCCGACCGGAAGTTGCCCCGGCGAATCTCCTCTTCCAGGTCACGGTTGGTCGCGGCGATGATCCGCACATCCACCGGAATCGCCTCGGTGGCGCCGACTGGAATTGCCTCCCGCTCCTGGAGCACCCGAAGGAGCTTGACCTGAAGGGAGGCGGGCATCTCACCGACCTCGTCCAGGAAGAAGCTCCCTCCCCGGGCCGCGGCAAAGAGTCCCTGCTTGTCACGCACCGCGCCGGTAAACGACCCTTTCACGTGCCCGAAGAGCTCGCTTTCGAGCAGGTTCTCCGGCAGGGCGCCGCAGTTGATGGAAAGGAAGGGGCCGTCGTTCCTGCTGGAGAGATTATGGATGTAGCGGGCAATGACTTCCTTACCGGTGCCACTCTCCCCCTGAATGAGCACGGTCGAGTCGGTCGGGGCCACGTGCTCGGCCAGCTTGAGCACGTCCAGAAAGCGCTTGGACTTTCCGATCGGCCGGGCAATCGTGGTCTTGTCGCGCCGGCGGATCTCCTGCTTCAGCTGGGTGTTCTCGACCTTCACCGCCCGGTACTCGCAGGCGCGGCGCAGGATGGCGACCAGCTCGTCGTTGGAGAACGGCTTCTGGATGTAGTAGAACGCGCCGGAGTTGACGGCGCTGATCGCGCTTTGGAGCGACGCCTGTGCGGTCATGAGGATGACCGGAGTCATCGGGTCCTGCTCGCGCGCCGTGGTGAGGATATCGAGGCCCGACACCTGCGGCATCCGGACGTCGGAGAGGATGATATCGTGGGTCCCCGACCGAATCTGCTCCAGTCCGGCCTTTCCGCCCTGCGCGGTGGTGACCTCGAAGCCTTCGTTTCGGAGCAGGATGCGCAGGGTGTCCAGAATCCCCGACTCATCGTCGACGACCAGCACCGACGGCTTGTAGCTCATGCAGCGTCCTCCGCAACCATTTTGGCGGGCAAGAAAATAGTGAATGTGGTTCCGGACCCCGGTCCGGAGTCGACCAGCACGAGGCCGCGGTGAGCCTCGACGGCACGCTGCACGATCGCCAGGCCGAGTCCGCTGCCGCCCGAGCGGCCGGAGACAAACGGCTGGAAGAGGCGTTCCCGGACCTCTTCGGGGATCCCGGGCCCGTTGTCCCGGACCTGGAGGCGAACCGCATGGTCCAGGTCGGTGCCGTGGGGGATCTCCGAGGCATGCGCCGTCTTCACCGCTACGGTGACCTTGATCGGGCCCCGCGCCGCCTGTACGGCGTTGAGCACCAGGTTCGCCACCACGCGATGGAGCAGATCCTCATCCCCTTCGAGCAGGGTGTGCTCACCCTCGATGGTAATCGCCGCGTCGGGGCGGCAGTCGGGATGGGCTCGAATCAGCCGGACGACGGCGACTACGACCGAATGGAGGTCCAGCGGCGCGAAGTGCGTGGCGCGGACCCGGGCAAAATCCAGGAACTCGCTGAGCAACCGGCTCAATCGGTCACTCTCCCGTACAATTAAGCTGGAAAGGAACCGCTCGTCCTCATCGGCGTGCTTCGAGCGCGCGAGTTGCTCTACCGAGCTACGAATCGAGGCGAGAGGGTTCCGAATCTCGTGTGCCAGAGAGGCGCTCAGTTCGGCGACCGCCTCCAGGCGCTCCGCCCTCATATGGAGTTCCTGGACCTCCTTGAGATCGGAAATATCGGTGAAGATCGCCGTAACCGAAGGGGCCTCCTGCGCTTCCTGGCGAAAGGTGGTGGTGCTCAGACCAATGGGGAACATGCGCCCGGCACCTTGTACGACGATCCCTTCTCCCCGACTGATTTTTCTGCCGTTCCGGATCCCGGCTACGGTGGCGGCCCACAACTCGGAGGATCGGGCCTTCAGCTGATCCAGCACCGGAAGCCCGATGAGTGCCTCACCGTCCAGATCGAGCAGCCGCTCCGCGGTTGGGTTGATGAATGCCAGGCGGCCCAACCCGTCCACCGTGAGCACCCCGGAACGGATGTTTCGGAGGATGTCATCGGCCTCCAGCCGGACTCGCTGCAGCTCGGTGGCGAGGGTGGCCTGCTCCATCCCCGCCTCGCGCAGACGATGCCCCAGAACGGCAACCAGTGCGAATACCAGGTTGTACACGGCGATCTGAGCCCAGGAGGCCGTATCCAGCACCGCACCGTGGCTCCAAATGGTATCGCCGAGATACAACACTGAGGTAAGCGCAGCGGTAAGCGCCACCCAGCTCGGCGGCAGGAGCAGCGCATAGGCGACGACCACCAGTACGTACAAAGCCGGAAAGGCCGATTGGGGCTGGCCGGCAAAGTGAACGACGGTGGTAACCAGCCCCAGGTCGACCAGAGCCTGAACAAAGAAGAAAGCATTCGACGCTGTTCGGCGCAGCAGGAATACGGTGCCGGCCCCATACAGCGTGAAGACCAGGGCAAAGACGACCGCAATACTGACGATGAACGCTTCTTGAGGTCGTTCGGTCCAGACCAGCCCAGCTCCGAGTAAAACCCCCGTCGCGAGGACCAGGCGACCAGCAAACAACCAGGTCAGTAAGGTGCGCTGATCCGGAAGGGTATTTTTGCCCGGCCGCCGCCGGTCCGGCACCGTGGGGACCGCTGCCCGCCCAGAGGGAGCGGAAGATTCCATCGTACCTCAGTGTGTGCTGGGAGCTGGGAGCCAGGAGCTGGGAGATAGCCCAGACTAGGGCCCGAAGCCGTTCCAGGCTCCTAGCTCGTAGCTCCTAGCTCTCAAGGGGACTGCCGAAGATAGGGAGGGCGACCGCAGATGCGGTAGTGCCCTGTATCATTTAGCGATGGCCTGGACTGTGTACCTCGCTCGCTGCGCAGACGGCAGTTTCTACACCGGCATCACCACCGACCTGGCGCGCCGGCTAGCCGAGCATAACGCGGGCTGTGGGGCCGCCTACACTCGCTCGCGGCTGCCGGTGAAGCTGGCGTACTTCGAGAGCGCGACGAACCGGTCGGGCGCCTTGCGGCGCGAGTACGCCATCCGCCGCTTGAGCCGACGGGAAAAGGAGGTACTGGCTAGAAGAAGTGGCCCGGTCGAGCTCGACCGGGCCGAGTAGGCTACGCCACCCTCGGGATCACGTGCAGGATGGTTTTCAACCCCCCAGTTGTTTTTGGACCTGCTTCAGGCTGCTCAGATGATTTTGCATCTCGGTGACCGTCTTCTGTAAATAGGCTTTGATGTCGGCGTTCTGTACCGAAGGAATGGCCTGGGTCTGAAGCTTTTCAATATCCGCCTGGTGATCCTCTATTTCATGGTCGAGGAAGGCATGGTCGAAATTGCGGCCTGACATAGCCCGGAGGTCGACAGGGGAAGCCGCACTGTCCGCGGCTGAGACGCTGCTCCCCCGCCCCGGTGTCAGCGTCACGTTCAGCTTCTGAGCCAGGGCACGCAGCTCTTCCCGGTTCTTGGCGTGGTCGGCTGCGAGCCTGCGAGCGATCTGCTTAACCTTGGGTGACCTCGCCTTCCTGGCCGCAACAGTCGAGAGTTGAATCTCGCTGGTGTTGGCGACGTCCATTTCAGAGAGGATTGCTGCTGGAGCGGACGATGCTCCCGTCTTACCGGAGTCAGCGCGAGTAAACGACAAGGTGTCAGGAGTGGACGGCATGGTGTCGCGGGTGCTCAGGCCGCCGGCACCACCTTCAACCATTCCGGTATCGCTGCTCCTCCGGTCAGGGGAGCAGGAAACGAGCAGCGCCAGCAACGCAAGGACAGCGTACCGCATCAGGACCTCCAGTTGAGCACAACGTGCAGCAGTTCGCAACTACCCAGGGGCTACCTGAGTTGCCGCTTAACGCCGCCGACTCCCCGCGGAAGAACCAGGGAATCACGACTTCTCTAAAATGAACGGCGATTATGGCGCTGTGATGTGACGGGTGACCCTCAGAAATTTCTTCTAGTTTCACCGATCCAGCACCTCACGGACCTTTAGCGTCAGGCTCTCGGCCGAGAAGGGCTTCTGTAGGAAAGAATGCTCGGAGTTCATCTTCGGTTGAAGCTTGTCGCCCTCCGCATACCCGGACATGTAGAGCACCTTGAGATCAGGCCGCTGTTCACGCACCCGCCCGGTGAGCTCGAGCCCGCCCATGTCCGGCATGACGACGTCGGTGAGGATAAGGTCGACCTTTCCCTCGAGCTCGTCCAATCGCCCCAGCGCCTCCGCTCCGTTAGCTGCCTGGACCACCGTGTAGCCTTGATTGCCCAGAACCCTCGCCGCGACGCTTCGCACTGCGGCTTCGTCCTCGACCAGCAGGATGGTTTCCGAGCCTTGGGTCGACCCGGAGGGCGGAGCCGGCTGATCGATCGAATCCTCCTCCAGCTCGACCCGGGGAAAGCAGATCTTGAACGTGGTGCCATTCCCTGTTTCACTCTCCACCCAGATATAGCCGCCGCTCTGTGCCACAATCCCATACACCGTCGCCAAGCCGAGGCCGGTGTTCTTGGTCGCCGGTTTCGTGGTGAAGAAGGGCTCGAATAACCGGGCCTTGACCTCGGGGGTCATTCCTTCACCGGTGTCGTTCACCACGAGCATGACATAGGAGCCCGCGGGAATGTCGATACCGACGTTGCGATAGGCGTACCCTTCGGGAAGCTCCACATCCAGCGTTTCGATGGTGAGCCGGCCTCCTCCCCGCATGGCGTCCCGTGCATTCAGGGCCAGATTCATTACGACCTGCTCCATCTGACCGTAATCTGCCTCGACGCCTCCGAGACCCGCGGACAGCTGAGTCTCCAACCGGATATCCTCGCCGAGCAGCGGCCGTAGCATCCGCTCCATGCCGGATACCACTTCGTTGAGGCTGAGCACATGGCGGGTGACCAGCTGCTGTCGTCCGAACCCGAGCAGCTGTCGGGTGAGGTGCATGGCTCGCTCAGCGGCTTTCCTTATTTCGTCGGCGTCCGCCCAGCGCGGGTCGCCGTGTTCCAGAGTGGTCAACAGGAAATCGCTGAAGCCCATGATGATCATCATCATGTTGTTGAAATCGTGGGCCACGCCGCCCGCCAGCCGTCCCACTGCTTCCATTTTTTGTGCCTGACGTACTTGCTCTTCCGCCCGGCGCCGTTCAGTCAGATCCTGCACATTGACGGCGTAGTAGGTCACCTGCCCGTCTTGGTCCTTCACCGCAGTCGCGTCGATGAGCGCAGGAAAAACCGTTCCGTCGCGATGAAGGCGCTCCGTCTCCCAGATTTGATGGCCGCGGGAATCGTACAGCGGGTTCATTCTGGGGAAATCCTGCAGGCCGGTCGAGAGCTCGCTCATCGGTTTGCCTCGCAGCTCGTCCACGGTCCAGCCATGCATCTCGGCAAAGGCGGGATTTACGCTTTCGATGGTCCCGCCGTCGGCACTCACGATTGCAACACCCCAACCGGCGTGCTCGAAGATCCGCGCCCAGCGCTGCAGCTCCTGCCCCACCTCGACTCGCTGGCTAATATCCCGCCCGACTCCGACAATGCCGGTAATTTCCCCGTAGGGCCCGTGGAGCGGGGACAGGGTGGTTTGCATATGGCGGATCCCGTTACGGGAGCGCAGGGTCCATTCGTAGGTAACCGTCTCACCGGCGAGAGCGCTCAGGTTGGCCTGTTCGTGCACCGCAGCCTGCTCGGGACCCACGATTTCCCGCGTAGTTCGGCCGATCAGAGTGACCGGGTCGATCCCTTCCCGCTCCAGCCAACGGCCGAATGCGTCGACACAGCGCTGGTCCCGGTCGAGCCGAAACACGACGTCGTCGATCGACTCCACCAGATGACGAAAATGCTCTTCACTGACCAGGAGCGCTTCGTCGGTGCCGCTCCCCTCGGGCAGCTCGTGAGCATAGCACGCGAGCCCATTCGTGGTGGCGGCGATGCGGAGAGAAACCCAGTGGTTGGCGGCCGCGAAGAACTCCTTCAACTGAACGTCAGAACCCTGGGCATGGGCTCTGAACGCCTCGGCCTGGAGCCGGCTACCAGCCAGTCCCGGGACAGCGTGCCAGATGTTTTGTCCCAGTAGCTTGATCCGGCTCAGCCCATGGGGGGCCAGCATGGCGTCTGCTCGCGCATTGACGTGGGTAATCCGCCACTCGTGATCACATGCCAGGAACGCCTCGCTCATGTGGTCGAGAATCTGAGCGGTATGTCCCGCCTGCGGGTTCTCCCGCAGCAGAACGGTGATACCGTCGTCAGACGGATAGACCCGAACCTCAACCGATCCCCGAGTACCGATGTCCGGGACCTCGTGAACCACGGTGGTTTGGTCGGCATAGGCGCGGTGCAGCGCGCGCCCAAGGGAAGAATCCGCCAGGGCAGGGCGGTCCCAGATGACAGTTCCGATGAGATCGGTGGAAGGAGTGCCGGAGAGGCGGGAGAGGACCCGTTCGGCTTGGCGGTTGAGATAGGCGAAGCGCCACTCAGGATCGAGGGCGAAAATACCTTCGCCAATGCGCTCGAGCAGATCCAGCGGTTGAGTCGCGTAGGACAACCGAATGAACCTTGCGTTGTAGGAGGCTGCTCCAAACTAAGAGTATGGGGCCTCCCCTGCCAAGCTACATCTGCTGGTCCGGGGTCCCGCTGACGGCCTCCGTCGGAGCGGCGGGAATCGGCGGCTCGCTGCGATCGCTGACCTCTCTGCCGTACAGCGCGCGATAGATATCCTCGTTGCGCTGAATGACCCGCACGTAGTCGCGAGTCTCGACGAACGAGATCTGTTCGGCGAACACCTCGGGATCGTCTACCCCGATGCGCTTGGACCAGCGCTCGACCCGTGGAGAGCCGGCGTTGTAGGCCGCCAGAATGCGAGCGCGCTGATCGTAGCGACCCACCAGCTCCCGCAAGTGGAACGCGCCGAGCTGAATACTTACGTCGGGTTGGTACAGGAGTACCGGGTCCCAGACGGGATAGTTCAGCGCTCTGGCCAGACGCTCGCCCACCTCGGGCATGACCTGAGCCAGTCCACGGGCACCCGCGGGTGAAGTCGCCCCGGGGTTGAAGCTGGATTCCTGGCGAATTACCGCGGCCACAAAGCTGGGGTCGATCCCCTGCTCAGTGGCCTCGGCGAGCAGGGCGTCGCCGTGGATGAGAGGATAGATCAGACGATAGGTCCGGGCGTCGGCGGGGGCGCCCTCGGCGAGCGCTCGCCGTGCGAGCTGGATCGCCTGCCCTGCCATCCCCTGACTGCGAAAGACATTCGCGAGCACGAGCAGGCGCTCGGGCGAGTTGTCCGGCGACTTCGTCAGACGGTCCAGTTCCCAGCGTGATTCCTGGCTCATGCCTAGGCGTGACAAGAGCGCGGCCCGGGATACGACGCCAGCGACGTCAGGATCGGAGGGAAACGAATCGGGGGCCGCCGGTGGCGTCCATGAACGGGTCCCGAGACGGCTTGCACCGAGTGCTGCATAGTAGGAGAGCGGATCGCGAGAGGTGACCCGCTGCCAGCGATCCCTGGCCTTGACGCTGTCACCCGCCTGAGCCCAGGATCGGCCCGCCCAGTAGGTCGCCCCCAACGCCTCATCGCTCGCACCGTACCGCTCGGCGAGCGCGTCGAACTCCTCCGCCGCCGGTTGCGAGCTTCCGCTGAGCAGGGCAATCATAGCGGCGCGGAAACGCGCCGTAGGGGCAAACCGGCTGCTGGGATAGCGCTTGGCGACGACGCGATACAGGCGGCGCGCCTCCACATCGGCTCGGTCGTCGGAGGCGAGATCGGCCAGCAGGAAAAAGGCCGAGGCTGCGGCGGTGGTGTCGCGTGAGTAGAGCCGAGCCACCCGAGCCAGTGCCGCACGTCCGGCGACGATCTGGCCATCTCGCACTAAGGCGCGTGCGCCCTGATAGGCTGCCAGCCCGGCCAACTTCTTGGGCGAGCGCACCCGCTTGAACTGCTGCGCCGCTTCGGCATTGCGCTTGAGTCGGGTGAGCACGCCGGCGTACGCAAACCGGTCCTCGCTGGAGCCGAGCCGCTGCGACCCCGCCCGGGCAAAGCCACTTGCCGCCCGGAACGGCATCCCTGATTCGGATGCAGCCCGTGCAATAATTAGCTCCTCGCCCGCAGTCAGAGGTGCAAACGCGCTGTCCACCAGACCGATAGCCTGACGAGCGGCGCTGCTGGACATCCGGCTTCCCAACATGGCCAACAACTCCCGCCGAATCCCGAGCCGGGAAGCGCTATCGGAACTCTGCGCCAGGCGCAACCGCAGACTCGTCAGTCGCTCGCCCAGGGCTGTGTAGCGCCGCGCAGCCTCGGTCAGGTCCCCGATTCGCTCGTACGCCGTCGCTTCGGCCCACGGTATACGGGTACGCGGAAGTGAGTCACGAATTTGAGCGTAGAGAACGGCACGCGCACTGCTGTCGGTGGTCACCGCCGCTGCCCGCAGCCGAAGCCAGTCAGCCACCTGCGGGAGCCGGTCAGCCGCCTTCTGATAGACCAATGCCGCGCTGTCGCGGGCTCCTACACGCTCCAGCACGGTGGCCAGGAGCATGAGCCGCTCGCCCGACTGGGGGTCGGCCCCCAGAGCGATGTAGGAGTGCTCCAGTGCGACCGAATCGGCGTGCTGCTCCAGCGCGGCGCGCGCCAGTAGCACCCGGGCGCGGCTCTCGTAGAGAGTATCGACCCAGCGCTCTCCATCGAGCAGCTGGTGCACCTCACTCCATCCGCCCCATTCGCTGGCGGCGGTTGCCGCAAGGAAGATCGCAGCCGGTGTGCGCCTCGATGAGTCTCGTAGCGCGTCCGACAGCAGACGGGTCGCCTGCCAGGGACGGCCGCGCGCCAGGGCTTCGCCGGCCTGGGCCAGGGTCGAATCCAGGACAGTCCGAACGTCACCGGTGTCTGCTGCCACCCTCAGCGGCAGATGCGGTGCGCTGACTGTTGCCAGCCAGAGCCACAGATGAATCAGATGGGTCACGGCGAAGCCACCAGTTTCGAGGATTTGAACCTGGGAGAAGCATGCAAATGCCGCGCCGTCGTAGACTTAGCTTCTGGGGCAGGAAGGAAGGCTTGGGGCAACGGATTCTGCGTCTAAGCCGCTACTTTGCACCATGGCCGAGACTGGGGACCGGACCCGCGTGGACAAGTGGCTGTGGGCCGCGCGCTTCTATAAGACGCGCTCACTAGCTGCGGAAGCCGTCGCGGGGGGCAAGGTCCAGGTCAACGGTGAGCGGGTGAAGCGAGCCAAGCCGCTGCAGGTGAACGACGAGATCCGGATTCGGCAGGGACCATACGAGTATCAACTAATAGTGCGAGCGCTCTCTGACCGGCGCGGCCCCGCCAGTCAGGCGGCGGCGCTGTTCGAAGAGAAACCAGAGAGCCGTGCCGCTCGGGAAGCGCTCGCTCTTCAGCTGAAGAGTCTCCACTCGGTATTCGTGCCGGAGCGGGGACGGCCGACGAAGCGGGATCGAAGGGAGATCAACCGACTGAAGGGACGAGAAGGATGAAGAGTGAACCGTAAACAGTGAACAGTAAACGGGCCATCCCGACCACCCTGTTCACTGTTCACTGTTACTTCATGTTTTCGACCATCGCCCGACCAAATTCGCTGGTCGACAGCAGCGTGGCCCCCGACATCAGGCGTTCGAAGTCGTAGGTAACCCGCTTTTGACCGATGGTCTTCTCCAGCGACGCGACGATCAGGTCCGCCGCCTCAGGCCACCCCAGATAGCGGAACATCATCTCGCCGGACAAGATGACTGATCCGGGATTCACCTTGTCCTGACCGGCATACTTCGGGGCAGTCCCGTGGGTGGCCTCGAACACCGCATGTCCCGTGGAGTAGTTGATGTTGGCGCCCGGCGCGATTCCGATGCCTCCCACTTGGGCCGCGAGCGCGTCGGAGATGTAGTCTCCGTTCAGGTTCATCGTCGCGATCACCCCGTACTCTTTGGGGCGGGTGAGGATTTGCTGAAGGAACGCGTCGGCGATCACATCCTTGATCACCGGGCCGTCCGGTATCCGGCACCACGGTCCCCCATCGATTTCAGTCGCGCCGAACTCCTCCTTCGCTACTGCATACCCCCAGTCGCGAAATCCCCCCTCGGTAAACTTCATGATGTTGCCCTTGTGGACCAACGTGACGCTGGCGTTCCGGTGCACCACGGCATATTCGATGGCCGAACGGATCAGCCGTTTGGATCCCTCCTCCGAGATCGGCTTGACCCCGATCGCGCTACTCGCCGGGAAGCGGATCGTCTGGACCCCCATCTCGTCGCGCAAGAAGTCGATTACCCGTCGGGCCTCGTCGCTGCGGGCCTTGTACTCGATACCGGCGTAGATGTCTTCCGTGTTCTCGCGGAAAATCACCATGTTGACGTCCTGGGGAGCCTTGACGGGAGAAGGCACGCCCGGGAAGTACCGGACCGGCCGAACACAGGCATAGAGATCGAGCTTCTGCCGGAGCGCCACATTGAGCGAGCGAAAGCCGCCCCCGACCGGTGTCGTCAGTGGCCCTTTGATCGCCACGAGATACCGGTCGATAGCCGCCAGCGTCTCATCCGGCAGCCAGCTCCCGGTCTCGTTCTTGGCCTTCTCCCCGGCCAGCACCTCGAGCCAGGCGATCCGGCGTTTGCGGCCGTAGGCTCGCTCGACCGCACCATCGAACACATACTGCGACGCGCGCCAGATATCGGGACCGGTTCCGTCTCCTTCTATAAAAGGAATGATCGGAGTCGCAGGTACCTCGAGTTTCCCCTCATTCATCCTGATCGCTTCGCCACCGGTGGGAGCTCGGAGCGAAGGAGTGGGCGTGGAAGTGACTGACATCTTAGGTGTCCTTGGCGTGCGCCAGGTGATGGTGGATATTGCCGCTGAATCTGATTGGATGACTGATGAACGGCAATACGACTCTTCGGCCGATAGGTCCCGCTGTGGCTGCGATCCACGCCGCCTACGCGGAATACGAGCGTGGGTTCGAGGAGATCACCCGGCGGGCGCGAGACCGGTTCGAGCTGCGGGACTGGTTCGGCACGCAGGCCGATGCCACGGCGCGGCTGGAGCTCTACCGGACGCACCTCAACGCCGCCGTCACCGACGTCCAGGACATCCTGCAAGACGCCATCATGGAACGCACGGTCTGGGCGGCGATGAAGACCGAGCATCGGTCGCGCACCGCGCCGCGGGCGGACGCGGAGCTGGCGGAAACCTTTTTCAACTCGGTGACTCGCCGGGTCTTCAGTACCGTGGGAGTCGATGCCGCCATCGAGTATGTCGCTGGACCCGGCACAATTCAGCAGCCGCTCGACGACCCGTCGATCTATCACACCTACTCGGGGCGTCACATCGATGCCGCGCTCGTGCGCCGCATCCTTCTGGCCTTCGCCTGGTCGGTACCGTACGCCCAGCTCGAGCGCGACACGTCCCTGGTCGCCGAGCTGATCGAAGCCCGGGCGCGCCGCTCGGCCGGCCCGGAAGGGGCGATAGAGCTCGACCTCTTACGCTCCGTCTTTTACCGCAACAAGGGCGCCTACCTGGTAGGGCGGATCCGGGCAGGAGAAGAAACTATCCCTCTGGTTCTGCCGCTCCTTCATGCCGAGCGGGGGATCGTGGTAGACGCGGTACTGATGAGCTCGGACGAAGCCAGCGTGGTGTTCGGCTTCAGCTGGACCTATTTCAGGGTCGACGCCCCTCGTCCGCGGGCACTCGTCGAGTTCCTCCAGTCGATCATGCCGCTCAAGCAGGTCCATGAGCTGTATACGTCCATTGGTTACAACAAGCACGGGAAGACCGAGTTGTATCGGGGACTGATGGCTCACCTGAACGGGTCCGACGCGCGCTTTGCGTTTATCGAAGGAGACGAAGGGATGGTGATGGCCGTGTTCACCCTTCCATCGTTCAACGTCGTCTTCAAGATCATCAAGGACAGCTTCGGGGCGCCAAAGAATACCACGCGTCGCGCAGTCATGGACAAATATCAATTCGTCTTTGTGCGCGATCGCGTGGGCCGTCTCGCCGATGCCCAGGAATTCGAGCACCTGGAGTTCCCCCGGCGGTGCTTCCCTGACGACCTGCTCGAGTACCTGTTGAGGGTAGCGGGTTCGACTGTCCGGGTTGAGGATGATCGAGTCATAGTCCGGCACCTGTACACCGAGCGCCGGGTCACTCCCCTCAACCTGTTCCTCAAAGCGGTAGATCAAGCGGCGGCACGGGAGGTGGTGATCGATTATGGAAATGCCATCAAAGATCTGGCCGCCGCGGACATCTTTACCGGAGACATGCTCGCCAAGAACTTCGGCGTGACGCGCCACGGACGAGTGATCTGCTACGACTACGATGAGCTCTGCCTCCTTACCGAGTGCCACTTTCGTCGGCTGCCGCAACCCACATCTGAAGAAGAGGAGTTCGCCGCCGAGCCGTGGTTCTTCGTCGGGGAGCAGGACGTCTTTCCGGAGGAATTCAACGCGTTTCTGGTCCCGTCCGGCGAGGTACGGGACGCGTTCTTAGACGCCCATGGTGATCTCCTTGGCATAGACTTCTGGCGGGGCGTCCAGCATCGGGTGGCGAACGGCGAGGTGGTAGACGTCTTTCCCTATCGACGCGAGGCGCGGCTGCAGCGGAATCAAGCAGGAAAGCGAGGCAGCGGGGAGGCGAGGAAGTAAAGGACCAGCATCACTCCGCTCCGCCACGTTCCAACCGGGTCAACTCCTTCGCCGCCGCCAAAATGCGCCGGGCGTAATCGCGCGCAGACTCACGGGCCTTTCTCTCGGGGAGCACGAAGGCCGGATTATCGGGCTCGGTGGAGTCCGGCGCGTTGGTCAGCGTGTCACCGCCGCGAGCTTCCACAACCGCTTCGAAGCGCTCGACCGCGGACCAAAGGTCAGCCAACTCGTCGTCGGTCTCGTCGCCGGTCAACAACACGCCCCGGTGAGCCAGAATTTCGGAGGCGTGCTCTCGGGCCCGTGATTGCTCCTCGCCCCGGTGCGGATTGAGAAGATCGTTGACGTCGGTCGAGCTCGGGTTGTCACGGTCCATAGTCATAGCTGCCTCAGGTTTGTTCGCCGCGATTGGTGGCGGCGGTATTTTCTGGGGTAGTGCTCGACCTCCGGAGTCCTGCCTGACCTGAAACTTCGCCGATGCCCTCAGGAAGCGCTCGCTGAGCTGTTCCAATCGTTCATCGCCATCCTCTCGCGCTTCGTCCAGGATCCGCTCCACCAGGGCACGTAGCTTCGGCTCTCCCCAGTAGTAGCCGGTCGCGATTTCTGCACTCGCGGTGTCCCCCAGGTCGGCTCCATGGAGGAGAGCACGTGCGGCCGCGCGATCGAAGGAAGGATCTTCACGAGGCGGGAGCGGAAAGCGGGGAGATTCTCCGGCGCCAGCATCTTCGTTGACGAACGCTCTGGACATACCGGAGTATACTCCCCCGGCGGCCCCCGCGCTCACAAAAAAGCACTGCCCCGGGTGGCAGCCGCCACCCGGGGCAGTATCCTACTGATTACTCAGACCCCGCGACGAAACGGAGCGGCCAGGGTCACCTTCAGCCGAGAGCCTGCCGGCACCACGACATCCCGGTCCTGGGTCTCGATAGCGCGCTGGGTGCCTACGGCGGCACCGGCGACTCCGCCGATCACAGCGCCCTTGGTGCTGCCGCCGGTGACGGCGGTGCCCAGGAGAGCGCCTGCCCCCGCGCCCATGCCGACCTTGGCCAGGTCACCGGCGTTGGTCTTCCGGTCCTTGAGCGTGCGATCCAGTGCGATCGCCGAGCCGGACAACGGGTAGCTCTTGCCGGCGATCACGACCTTGGTCGGCGTGAGAACCAGCTTCCCGGTCTTGTCGCTCTTTCTCTCGGACTCGTGAATCGCCGTGATCATGAGGTGGACCTTGGAGCCCGCCGGGATGACGACCCGCCCGCTCTTGTCCTTCACGTCCGAGGCAACGGTGCCAGTGAGCTTCTGCCCGGCCTTATGGGTCCGGGAGCTGATGCCGGCATCGAACTTGGCGGCGATCGCCGTGCCCGACGACAGGGTGCGGCTACTCGTCTTCGAGCTCGCCTTTGCCACTGGTTTCGCAGCCGGCTTGCTCGGGGACATCGCCGGAGTTGCCTTAGCGGCCTGGTCGCTGAGCGGTGCGCTGGCATCTACGTCAGGGCGTTGCAGATCGCGGTTCGGGTTGTCGGTAGCTCCAGCGCCACCGTGGTCGCGGCCGCACCCCGCCAGAAGGGCTAGCGCGAGAATTACCAGTCGTTTACCTGCCATGATACGCCTCCGAAACTATTGGACTGGATTGAAAATCGGGATGCAGACAGGGTGGGAGGGGGCAATTCCGAGGCCATATGGGCGGGGAAGCGGGGAAGCAGGGCGTAAGCGGCAAACCGACAGTTCCAGCGAGGGAAGGCGGGGCTAAAAGAGGAGCGGGACAGGTCCGATGACCTGCCCCGCTTCCCCGCGTTCCCACTTCCCCGCCTAGAATTGAGGGACATTACCGGGGAGTTGAGCCACAAACTGCCGGTATCGGTGGACTCCGTTGATTTACAACTTGCGTGCACCAGGAATACTTTGCATAGCGCCTATTGCCGGGACACGGCGAGGATGAACCGGCTGCCCTCCAAAAGCTTCATCCGATCACGCCAGGAACGGGGCCCGTGATTTCGGCCGGGGCTGGGCGTAGATATGAGCAACGGAGGTGATTATGGCACGACTCGTCGATGGTCCGCACTCGCGGACAAGGCTGTATGCAGTGCGCACCCTGATCCCGACCGACACAGGGTATACGCGCGGCCCGCTCGTCGGCGTGTACAAAGCGAAAGACGCAGTTGATGCCGGCTGCACTGCGGGACGCGAGCTCGGCGCACAGCCCCCGCTAGCGGTGGTGGATCTCTCCGCCTTCCTGCGGAACCAGGGGCCGGTACACAAGGGCTTCGATGTGTGGCTGTACGAGCAGGAGGGTGACATCGCCATACGGAGCCACACCTTCGGCACCGAGACCGGCGTATACCGCTGCGCCCACCAGGATACAATTGGAGGCGTCGAGGAGATTGTCGACATCGCTGAGCGCAAGCGGTCCCTGCTGAACCGTCTGCGGGCCCGCGTTTGAGTGACACTAGGGCGCTTGTGGGAGATTCTGAGCAGCCTGCAGCGCCGACCAGGCTTCCAGAAGACCAAGCAGCGGATCCCGCGACGAGGAGACCCGCTGCAATGTAAGATTCAATCAGGTGGCAAGGCGCTCAAGTCAACCAGACCGTCTTTCCCGTCAACCCGAGGGTTCCCCGCTTCTACTGCACCGCGTTCATCATGTCGAAGATCGGCAGGTACATCGCGACGACCATTCCGCCGACGATGACACCGAGCACCACGATCATGACCGGTTCCATGAGCGAGAGCAGAGCTGACACCGCCACGTCGACTTCCTCATCATAAAAGTCCGCAATCTTGGTCAGCATCTCGTCCAAACCGCCGGTCTGCTCGCCTACAGCGATCATGGAGATGACCATGGGCGGGAAGACCTTGGATTTCTCCAGCGGCGCCGCGATGGTTTCACCGCCAGCAATCGACTGACGGGATTCCATCACTGCATTGTGGATCACTTGGTTGCCCGCCGTCTTGGCGGTAATCTCGAGGCCGTCGAGGATGGATACGCCGGAGGATATCAGAGTGCCGAGCGTCCGGGTGAAACGGGACACCGCGGACTTCCGCAGGATGTCTCCTAGCACCGGTGCGCGCAACATCATTCCATCAATCTGCAGGCGGCCGGCAGAAGTAGCGTAGTAGCGCTTGAGGAGGAAGATCGCGCCGCCGATCATGGCGAGGATCGCCCACCAGTAGCCGATCAGCCCCTGCGAGAGCCCGATGACGACCCGAGTAGGAAGCGGCAGCTCTAGGTTGACCGACGCGAACATGCTCTCGAACGTCGGAATCACGAAGATGAGAAGGACCGAGATGGCGATGATCGCCACGCTGAAGATGACCGCGGGGTAGACCATCGCGCCCTTGACCTTGCGGATCAAGGCGTCGCTCTTTTCCAGGAAGGTGGCCAAGCGGATCAAAATGGTGTCGAGAATACCACCTGCTTCACCCGCGGCCACCATGTTGACGTACAGAGCGCTGAATGCCCGGGGATGCTTGGAGAACGCATCGGCCAGCGTGTTGCCGGCCTCCACATCGTGTACCACCGCCTTGGTGACTTCCTGCAGCGTCTTGTTCTCGGTCTGGGCCGCCAGGATGCTGAGTGATTGCACCAGCGGCAACCCGGCGTTGATCATGGTAGCGAACTGCCGGGTGAAGATGACGATATCGCGGGTCTTGACCTTACCTTTGCCGAGTCCACCGCCGAGGCTGATCTTGGTGGGCGCCTCCCGAACACTCACCAGAATCATCCGGTTCTTCCGCAGGTATGCGCTCACTTCCTCCTTGGACTTGACGTCGACCTGACCCTTTTGGATCTGGCCGTTAGCGGCATTCCGTGCGGTGTATTCGAACAGTGGCATTGGTTCCCTCTCCCATCGTGGGCGCAGCGGGTGCGCCCTTCCATGTTACCGGTTACCGGCGAAGACCAGCGGATTTCTGTGGCTGCTGCTGGGGGCGATCCGCATTCCCGATGTCCTGATCTTCCAGCGGAGTAACGCCGATCATCCGCAGGAACTCCTTGGGATCGCTGGACACTCTCTCGCACTCCTCCTGGGCGACTTCCCGGCTGGTATACAGCTGGTACAGCGCGTCGTTCATCGTCTGCATGCCGAACTTTTTGCCAGCCTGCATGGCCGAGTAGATCTGGTGGATCTTGTCATCGCGGATCAGAGCACGGATTGCAGGAGTCGCGACCATGATCTCCGCCGCCATGCACCGACCCCGGCCCTTGGCCTTCGGTAACAACGTCTGAGTAATCACACCCTCGAGCACGAAGGCGAGCTGCGCCCTGACCTGGGACTGCTGATTGGACGGGAAGACATCGATGATTCGGTTGATCGACTCGGCAGCGGAGTTGGTGTGCAGGGTCGCGAGCACCAGGTGGCCGGTTTCGGCGATGGTCAGCGCCGCAGCCACGGTCTCGAGGTCTCTCATTTCGCCCACCAGAATTACGTCGGGGTCTTCACGCAAGGCATACTTCAGCGCCGCGGCAAAGGTTTTGGTATCGGTCCCGATCTCGCGCTGATTGACGATACAGGCCTGATGGCGGTGAATGAACTCGATTGGGTCTTCGACGGTGATGATGTGGCCTTTCCGCTCCTTATTGATCTTGTCGATGATCGCCGCCAACGTGGTGGATTTTCCGGAGCCAGTGGGACCCGTCACCAGAATCAATCCCCGGGGCCGCTCGGCCAGCTTGGCAATGACAGGCGGAAGGCCTAACTCCTGAAACGTTCGCACATTGAAGGGAATCATGCGGATTACCATGGCCACGCAGCCACGCTGCTTGAACACATTACCGCGGAAGCGGGCAAGGTTCTGAATTCCGAATGAGAAGTCGAGCTCATCATCGGTTTCGAACCGCTTTTTCTGGTTTTCCGTCAGGACCGAATAGGCCAGCTGGAGGGTGTCCTTCGGAGTGAGCACATCGGGAACCGAGCTGTCGACGATGTCTCCGTCGACGCGCAGCTTCGGACGCTCCGCGGCGGTGATGTGGAGGTCAGAGGCATCCTTCTGGATCATCTCCTCCAGGAGCGCCCGCAGATTTAACGTCATTCAGCAGTCTCCTTGACCACTTCCTCGAGAGTGGTGACACCCCGCTCGATCTTCTTCATGCCGTCCATGCGCAGGGTGAGCATCCCTTCGGTGACTGCCTGGTCTCTGATCTCGACGACCGAGGCGCCTCGAAGGATCATCCGGCGCAATTCAGGAGACAGCGCCATGACTTCGTACAGTCCCGCGCGTCCCTTATAGCCGGTCCCGCTGCACCTGTCGCAGCCGGTCCCTTTCATGAACGTGAGTTGCTTCAGACGTTCAAGATCTGTGCCCAGGGCGGCCAGCTCCGGGTCGGTGTATTGATGCTCGGCCTTGCACTCCTTACAAATTCGCCGCACCAAACGTTGTGCAACGACGAGGTTTACTGCGCTGGCCACGTTGAACGCCTCGATGCCCATGTCGATCATACGGGTGATGGTGCTGGGCGCGTCATTGGTGTGCAAAGTGGAGAGCACCAAGTGACCAGTCAGCGCCGCCTTGATAGCGATGCCGCCGGTCTCCAGATCCCGGATCTCACCGATCATGATGATGTTCGGGTCCTGCCGCAGGAACGCCTTCAGCGCAGCGGCGAAGGTGAGTCCGATCTCGGTCCGAACGAGCACCTGGTTGATGCCCATCAGGTTGTACTCCACCGGATCTTCCGCGGTCATGATGTTCACTTCCGGCGTATTGATCCGGGAGAGCGCGGAATACAGTGTCGTCGTCTTTCCGGATCCGGTCGGTCCGGTCACCAGCACCATGCCGTACGGATTCAGGATCGCCTTCATCAGATCCTTCTCCGCCTTGGGCTCGAAGCCGAACTTGGTCAGGTCCAGCGTCAGGTTGCCCTTGTCCAGAATTCGGAGCACGATCTTCTCGCCAAAGAGCACCGGCAGCGTGGACACGCGGAAGTCGATGACGCGACTTCCCATCTTGAGCTTGAGCCGGCCATCCTGAGGAACGCGCCGCTCCGCGATATTGAGCTGCGAGAGGATTTTCACGCGTGAAGTGAGCGCCGCCTTCATTTTGAGCGGCGGGCGCATGATCTCGAGAAGGGCACCATCGATCCGGTAGCGCACCCGGATCTCATGCTCGAACGGCTCGATGTGAATGTCGCTGGCGCCGCGCCGCACCGCGTCGGTCAGCAGACCGTTGATCAGCTTGACCACCGGCGCGTCGTCGATCTGGGCCTGGGTGGCGGCCTCGTCTTCCTCCTGCTCGACGACCTCGACGTCCTCTGCAGTCTCCTCCATGTCCTTGAGGATGCTCTGGAGCTCCTGGTCCGACTGCTCGTAGTGCTTCTCGATCAGGTTGCGGAGGGTGTACTCGCCCGCGATGACCGGAAAGAGATCGAAGCGGGTTATGAACTTGAGATCTTCGAGCAGACCGAGATCGGTGGGGTCGGCCATGGCCACGGTCAACGTGCGACCCTCGCGCTTGAGTGGAAGCACGACGCTTTTGGTCGCGAGATCGGCGGGAACCAACTTGATGATCTTCGGGTCGACATCGAAGCGAGAGAGATCCACCGCCGGCATGCGATACTGCCGGGCGAGGACCTTGGTGATTTCGAGCTCCTGAACCAACCCGAGCTTCACGAGCACGTACCCCAACCGGTGCTTGGTGTTCTTCTGCTCCGCCAGAGCCTGCGCGAGTTGTTCGCGCGTGACCAGGCCTTCACGAAGGAGAATTTCGCCGAGCCGATCGCCACCCGCCGCTGCGGTCGCCATGATCTCGTAGTTGTGAGGGATATGGGTCGTCACGGGTAATATCGGCCGCTGGGCTCGCGAACCTTAGCCGCGACTCATTGTACGGTGATGTGCTGCTGCAGTCGCCGCAGCGCCCCGGGGCCAAATCCAGGGACCCGAGTCAGCTCGTCGGCTTTGGTAAAGGGTCCGTGCTCGGAGCGATACTGCACGATTGCTGCCGCCTTGGCTCGACCGATCCCGGGGAGGGCGTCCAACTCCTCTAGAGTGGCGGAGTTGAGACTAACCGGCGACGCAGGCTGCGAAGCTCCGGCGCAGGCAGGAAGGAGGGTGTCTGGAGGAGAACAGTCGGCCCCCTTCCCTAGTCCAGTCGACCTGCCGCTAAACGCGGTATGCGGTGAGATGACCTTGAGGAGTCCGGGGCCGACTCCGGGAACACGATCGAGGCCGGCCAAACCGCCGAAGGGGCCCTGGGCCTCTCGATCGGCAATGATGGCCTTGGCCAGCCGAACTCCGACCTTGGGCAACCGGGCAAGCTCCGAGACAGTGGCCGTCTCGATATCTACCTTCTCGCCGGGGCCGAGCGGACGGGCCTGCCGCATGGAGCTGTCCCGCTGCGCCTCGGGCGAACCCGGTGCCAAGGTTGCCAGGAGCTGGACCTCTCCCGGGGGCTCACCCGGACGGGTGGCCAGGTGTCGCACGGCGTGCCCAGCGACAGCCAAGCCGAGGAGAAGCAAGAGCGCCCGTCGTTCCGCGGGGGGCATAACGGACGGTAAGGCGGTACGGCGGTATAGCGGTATTCCAAACTGTGCCGGTGGTGTCGAAAACCTACGTTCCTTCCCGTCGAATCAAGGCCATCGCTACATCCCCGACGACTTGAAGGCTCGCACTGCTGACCTTGTCGATGGTGTCGTACTGAGTGTGCCAGGCAGGATAATCGAAATCGACCACGTCGATCGCGCGAATACCGGCCTTTTGTAGCTCCAGATGGTCGTCGATGAGCGTGTGCCGAGGTGACGCGACGAAGTAGCCGTTGTACTTCAGATCCTTTGCCGTGTCCCAGACCAGCTGGACGACCTCAGGAGCACCCACGAGGGAGTTCCCCTCCTGATAAATCTGAAGATCCTTATCGGCCACTAAATCGAAGAGAACGGCGTAGAGTGGGGGCGGCCCAGGCAACTGATGGGCTCCGTAATAGCGGGACCCAATCAGCACGTCTGCCGGGGCTTTGGTGAAGTCCCCATAGTCCTCGCCGTCGACGAACAGAAGGTCGACTCCGATAGCCGGCGGAGCCCGCTTCAGGACATCCGCCACACCGAGGAGGAGTGCAACTCCAGAGCCTCCATCGTTGGCACCCATGACGGCGTGACTCGAGTCTTTCGAGATTGGGCTGTCCGACACCGGGCGACTGTCCCAATGGGCGAGAAACAAGAGTCGCTGGGTGGCAGCGGGGTTGAAGCGGGCGATGAAGTTCCGAAGCGCGAGGGTATCATGCCCGACAGTGACGTGCTTCCAGCTTTGCACCACTACCGAGTCAGCGCGCTGGTGCACCGCACTGTCGAGCCACGTTGCCATCTGATCGTGAGCGCGTGTGCCCGGCACCCGGGGTCCAAACGCCACCTGCTGCTCGATGTACTGGAATGCGGTCTGTCCGTTGAACTCACGAGGTGGCCGGGCCCGCTCCCGACACGACAGGACAGACACCACTGAGAGGACGGAGAGGACGAAGCAGTATTTGGGTCGCGGCATGCATTAAGGTAACGGGGTGAGGGGATGCGTCGGTTGAGAGTTTCCCCACTTTCCGCCCTCTCCGTTGCTCCGTCCATGGATCCTACCGATAGTCCCCCGCGTACAGCGAGAGCTGCAAGGTCAGGAGAACGAACAGCTGAGAGGTGCGCCGGCTGAGATGCCGGGCATCGTTAATCGAGTAGCCGAACTGGAGTCCACCGGTCACCGACTTCAGCAGATCGGTATCCAGACCACCCCTGACTTCCTGGCGCCGCACGTCCGAAATGACGGTGCATCCGGGCGTGCTGCCCTGCTCCAAGCAGGTGAGTGTCTTCGAGGATATGGCCGTCAACGAGGATCGAGCTCGTTTGCGGGACCGGCTGATGGAAGCCGGCAAGGTAAAGGCGTAGGAGAGTGAACCGGTTACGTCGTCCTGATCGAGCAGGGTGGCATTTCCATTGTTCTCGGTGCGCTGGGAACGATTCGAGTATCCGGCGCTGAGAGCAATCCCTTTGCGGAAGGTGAGCTGCAGGTCGGGCGTGAAAGCGGAGGATGACGTGGCGGTACTCGCGCCGCCTCCTTCGCGGCCCGGCTGACTCGAAGTTCCTTCGCGCTTCCGAATCCCGGCACCCGCCGCAATCAGGGAGAATGGTCCCCCGGAAAAGGTCTGGGTCCATCGTAGATTGCCAACCGGCCATTCCCGCTGGCGGCTGGAGGTCTGGGAGAAGCCACCGGCGACCTGCTGGAACCGCTCGATTTTGGTGAGTGAGTAGGAGACCGTAGCCGTGAGGCCCAGCGGCAGGTCGGCGCCGGATGCCAGGGTGGTGCTTCTGGTCTCGCTCGCCCCACGCGCACTCTCTCCCTCGTGGGTCAGGAAATCCTCGAGTCCACCGAGACCAAGCATGAAGCCCACGTCGGGATCGAAGACATTGAGATCGTAGGTCGACGTGCGGGTCAGCCGGGTGCCGAGGTCGACCGGACGGATTCGCGCCACCGCTTTGCCAACGCTGCTGCTGTCACCCCAGAGCTTGCGCAACGCCTTGGAGAGGTCCAGTGACACGCCAATATCGCGGGCGCGAGAATTGTTGAGGGTCTGGGGTAGAATGAAGGCGCCACTATCGCCGAATTCCTGGATTGGGGGGCGGGTCGACAGAGTTCGTGAGAGCAGAAAGCTGCTGGATGTCGTATACCGAGGCCGCAGCCAGGAGTTCAGTTTGGGAGTCACCGAAAGCGCCGTCGTCAATGTGCGATCTCGTTCGACTCCGACGGGAATACCCAAAAAGAACTTGCGCTCGGCATATGCCAGGCGCCCGAGTGTGGTCGAGTCGGGGTAGACCCGCAGGTCTCGCGTGCTGGTGAGGTCGCTGTTCAGAGAGATCATCCCCAACGGCTGCCACGTCAGTCCCCCGGAATTGCGCCACAGTTGATTCAACGACAGGGTCGGGC
Source organism: Gemmatimonadota bacterium (assembly GCA_046726475.1). Lineage (GTDB taxonomy): Bacteria > Gemmatimonadota > Gemmatimonadetes > Gemmatimonadales > GWC2-71-9 > CAVVWJ01. The sequence goes on from JBKPAO010000055.1 coordinate 27,021, forward strand.
GAATCAAATCGTCGTCGATTCGTACCACCGGCACCGAGAAGAGGGAGTACTCGGCTTGGTCCTTGGAGAGCCCGCTGTTCCAGCGGATGTTCGTTGGTGCCCAGCTGAATGTGGCCTTTGCCAGCGCCTTGCCCCCTTCGCTCTCGCGGATCCACTTGGGCAGACCACGGACAATCCCGCCGAAGGGCAGACGCGGCCCCCGGCGTCGTAATTGCAGATTGTAGCCCAGGATCGCCGAATAGGCGTTGCTGCTCGCGTCCGACAGCTCGGTTCGGGTGTGACCTTGCGTGATCACGCCGCTGAGTGAAAGTGGATCCGCCAGACCTTGGACCAGCCAGTTGCGGCCCCGCTGGCTTCGCCGAATGGCCAGAGTGTAGTTCGTGCTCCACGATTCGGGCCGGCGCAATCCGGTCAACGCGTCTCCCCGGATATCGGTACCGGTCAGGAGCTCGGGATCCACCTTCGCTCTGGTATACGCCACCGTGAAGGGGACCGCGAGACCCAGGGACGCAGGGAGAAATCGATCCAGCCGCCAGTTGCTGCCGAGCAGAAACGTGCCGTTGGTGCGATAGCTCGGATCGTCGTTGATCTGGTGAAATTGGCCGTCCCTTCGAGCGTACGACGCTGTAATGCTCCCGACGTCGGAAGCGATGAACCGGGTATCGAGCGCGACCGCTGTTCCGACCTGGGACACGGGACTTCCCAGACGTATGTCATCGACCCACAACTCTGTCTCTGGGACCGTCACTGTTCCGGCAAGGCGATAAATGCCCGCCGACATCTCCTGCACCGCGGCCAGGTTTGGTGGGTTGATGCTAGGATCGGCGAGGTGTACCAAGTAGGGCCCTTCGCATGCGACGTAGGCAGCGGGGTCACCACCGCACTCTGCGGCGCCTGACGGCGGGGCACCGCTGAGCCAGCGGCTCTCGAGATCTGCCCGGAGCCGGCGCCAGGTCTCCAGATCAACGACGAATTCAGGATCCCATGTCGTGCTGTGGGCCGGAGCGCGGTACATGTAGAAGTTTCGATCGTCGCTGCCGAGCTTGATGAACGCCTGGAAATCGCCTTCCTCCCACCCGGCGCCTCGCCCTCGCATCCACACTTGAAGGGTGCGGTACGCCAGCACGTTCTGGGGTCCCGCGGGGAAACGGAGGTAGGCTTCAGCCCTCTCGCCTACCTCCAATCCCCGGGCAATGAGCCGGAGCGACTTCTCGTTGATCTGAGTGCCCAGTGCACTACGATCTCCCGCGCGGCGGGAAACCGACTCGATTACTCCGGGCGGCGATTCATAGCCCAGATCGGTTTTGTTTTCCGTGGACACCACAGAGGCGACTACCTCGCCGGTCGGCTCAGCCAAAGACCCGGAAATCCCTACAATGGGTTGCTCGGCACGGCGAACCCAGGGAGAGCCCACCAGTCTCAAGCGGGCCAGCGCAAACTGCGCGACCACGTCCGGCACTCCAGCATCGGGGGGCGCGGCCACGGTGACGCGCAGATGCTGGATGAGCCGGGGATTGGGGGTACCAATGGTTTTGTCCGGAGTGCGAAGAGGAATCCGGTACAGCTCCCACCCGGGCTGCCCGTTCCGCACGAAATCCTTGTCACTGGGATTCAAAGTCACGATGTAACGGTTTACGCTCTCGTTCGAACCGGAGGAGTTGAGGACGTTGTCCCCGTTGAGATCCTCCGTGTCCAGGGTGCCGTTGCCTCGGGTACAGCGGCCGCTCAAGTCTCCCCAGGGGAACACGGGAACGGCGTTGCTGAGGATTCGCTGGCAGAGAGCCAGAGTGTCGATCGGCGCGCCGGTGGTAGCATCGGTCAGGACATCAGGGCGATCGTTGAGGATGCCTATGTCATCCACCTGGGCGTCGAAGATGTCGATGTTGTTTCGCTCGGTATCCAGCCGCCCCTGGCCCACATACTGCCGGCCGGTGTAGGTCGTATCCGTCCCGCTGACACTGATGGTATCGGGCGCCAAGGCCAACGCGTCCTCGTTGACCGCTCCGAGATCGAAGACCAGGCGGACTCCCGCCGAATCAGCAGTCCGGCTTCCGGGCTGGAAGACCCAGAACTCCAGGTACTCGTCCTGAGTGATATCGAGCCCGGTAGGACTGAGTGCGGTAACCATCGAGCGCCAGCGGGGCCGGGACAGACGCTCCGGGAGCGACCACCGGGAAGTGTTGTCCTGCTGAACTACCCCACCAGCCGTATCGGCGTGGAGGGTGAGGTACATGGCGGTCTCCTGCTGCTCGGTGCCGGATACCCGGATAAGGGTGTCGATGTTCTCCGGCCGCAGCTCGACCGGCTGGCTACTCCCCGGCGCGATCGGAATCAGATTTTGCCATGTCAGAGCTACCGCGTCCTCGGGCAGAAACCCTCCAACAAAGCCGATGTCCTCGAGGCCATCGGCCTGCTGCGGCTGACTCCCGAACCCCCACGCGGTTTCTCGAAGCGAGACCGGAACGCCGGCGTCGGCTTCGAATTCCTCGAGGTAGGCCTGACCCGACCGATTGGGATCGGGCTTGGTCAAGGCCACTTCCGCGTTCACGTCGAGCAGGGACGGCGCGACTGCCGGCTTGGAGGTGAGTTTGCTGAGGAAGCGACTCACCCCAGTCGGCTTGAAGTGCAGCGCGGTAGTGACGCCGCCAATGAGATTGGCGGACGCCTCGAATCCCAACGGGGGCCGATTGAAGGCACTCTGCTCCCGCTGATACATACCGATGAGATTGATATTTCCGGTCTCGCCCAGGCTGTACGTTGTGGCCAATCCCAGGATTGTGGTCGGGGCAACCGCGAAGAGGCCCTGCTCCTCGAAACGAGCACTGATCTGGGACGTCCCGGGGCCGAACAGCGCCTCGGGATTCAGGAAGGTGACCTGACCCAAGTCGTAGGAGATGGTGTAGTCCACGCCCCGCTCCAGCCGCCGTCCCCCGAGCGACAGCTGCTCGCTTCCGTCCTTGATCTGTAGAGCACCGAGGCTCAGGGTGGAGCGGTCACCAGCGCCGCTGGAGTTGTAGCGGAGCCGGATCTGGAAGCGCGCCGGCGGTCCCTGAGCGAGCAACAGGTATTGGGGCGTTCGATAGAGCGAGTCGGAGCGTTCAGCCGGAGTCAACCGAGGATCGGCAAAGGGGGTCAACGTCGGAAATATTACGTACGACTCTTGCAGGACATCCGCGGCGTCAGGGTCGCGAGACCGGGGGAATAGACGATTATCCCGGTCGAAGACGTTCTGATCGTTTGCCGATGCCAGACCCAGCAAGGCGAGGTAGGTAGTGGTGGACTGACCCTGCGGCCGCTCCGACCGATTCACCGACAGAGTCACCTGTAAGGAGGCCGGGTCCAAGTCGGAACCAGCGACCCGGTAGATCTGGCGCATCTCGTGGCGGAAGGTGACTGCCTCGGGGCCCGTCTTGGGCTCGACGATGAGACGCAGGCTGTCGCTCGATCCTTGGCCCTGGTCTTCGGCCGGAAAGCTGCCAACGGTGGTGCCGGCGGCAGTCAGGTAACTCACCGCCAAATAGTCATTCTGGTCCAGCTTGGTGGCCAAGGCGATCCAGAGCCCGGAAGGGTCGACGTAGTAGTCGGTGCCCTGGATCAACAGTTGCCAGCGCACCGGCCCGAAGCTCTGATTCGGGTCGGTTGTACGGGCCAGTGCCGTGATGCCGCCCAGATTGGGATCGGCGACGGTCTGGCTCTGTGGCGGGCGGTAGCGGTAGACCCGGACCTGCGCCGGCTGGTCAGCCGCGGCAACGGCACCGGGGGCCAGGTTCAGGATGTCGATCTGAGGATATCCTGTGATTGCGGTGGTGGGATCCACCACCCAAAAAAACCGGCCGGTCTCGAAGTCGAGGTCGCGGAGCTGGCGGTCCTGCGCCTGGCTGGTGGTTTGCCCAATGGTATAGGTGCGTTCCGCCACCTGGCTCCCCTTCTGGGTAGCGGCCAGCGTCTGAATCTGAAAGGGGCCCACTTCGAATCGTGCGTTCACCCCGAAGTTGTTCGCCGGGATGGCCGCTGTGAGGAAGCGCGACTGGGGCGGCTGAAATGAGACCGTACCGACCTCGATCCGTCGGACGATCTCGTCCTCGAGCCCCTGGTAGTACACCTGGATATTGTTATTGGCGGAAAAGTCCCGCTCGGTATCGTAGTCGATCGCCAGATGTGCCCGTTGGCCGATGATTCCGCTGGACCGCACATCCACCTGATTATCCAGCCGGGGTGGCTTGAACCCTCCGCTACACCCGGAATTTGGAGCGAGCAGCTGGGCCGGGCTGCACCGCTCGTTGCGGAGTCGATCGGTACGAAGCTCCAACCTCACTTGGCCGTCGAGGGCCAAGTCGGCATACTTCTTGGAGATTCCGAGCACGTTGCGTTGTGGGACGGGTGCTTCCTGGTTCTCCGGCCTCCGCTCGACCTCCCCGTAGAGCACGAGGAACCGGAGCGCCGTGCGGCGTTGTTTCCGCACGGAATCGAGCGCCACGTTGATGGTGCTATCCCATGCCACGGCCTGAAGTGCTGGGGGAGGCCGGTGAGCGGCCAGCCAGGGAGCGCGCAGGGCCCTAGGCTCGTTCAGGGTGAACGGGGGAATCCCGAAGCTGGGCCGGAAGCCCAAACCAGCAGCGTGGGCGCGAGCCGAATCGGCCTGACCAGCCAGGACCCCGGGGAGCGTGACGAGGCAGATAAGGGCGACGAGAAGACGCGCTCTAACGGAACACAACAATAGGGCTTAGAAGAAGTGGAGCGGGTAATATAATGGCGGTACGAAACCCTTACAACAAGACAAGTTAGCTGCTGTGCGACTGCTGAATCGTTATCTCCTGCGCCAGCTGACTGCACCGTTCGTATTCGCCCTGGCGGCGCAGACCAGCTTGATGCTGCTGAGCCAGATTGCCAAGAAGTTCGGCGCTCTGGTGGGCAAGGGACTGCCCTGGACGGTGATCGGCGAGGTGTTCCTATTGAGCCTGCCGTTCATCATAGCCATGACTCTTCCCATGGCGGTCCTGCTCGCAGTCCTCTACACCTTTAGCCATCTGGCCGCGGACAACGAGATCACGGCCATGCGCGCCAGCGGCTTCAGCGTATACCAGATCCTTGTGCCAGTGCTGCTCTGGGGCGCGGGTATGGCAGCCTTCAACTTCATGTTCGTCGACCAAGTGCTCCCCCGGAGCAACGCCCGGCTGCGATCGCTGCTGATCGACATTGGGAGAAAGAAGCCGACCTTCGAGCTCCGCGAGCAGGTCATTAACGAGGTGCCTCCCTCCCAGTATTTTCTCCGCGCCAGCCGGATCGATGCTGCCACCGGAAAAATGCGCGGGATTACCATCTACGACGTGGGAGGCGAAGCAAGCCGACGCGTCATCTACGCCGACAGTGGATCGATGGCCTATGCCGAGGGCCAAACCGATCTGAGCCTGCGGTTGTACGACGGATCGATCCACCAGTACCGGCCGGCTGAGCCCACTCGATTTCAGCTGACGTACTTCGCGGTGAACGACATCAGAGTCAAGAACGTATACGACCAACTGCAACGGAACACCAGCGAATCGATCCGGGGAGATCGTGAGATGAGCACCTGCGAGATGCTCCAGGTCATCCACGATGCCCGGCGGGAGCAGGAGGACGCACGCCGGGAGCGCGCCAAATTGGCCGAGCGAGATCTCCAATTGCTCCTCGCCCTTCCGGCACCGCCTACTCCTCGACCTGCCCCCGCGGATACGACGCCACGGGGCTACTGCGGCTGGGTAGAGTCGCTGGAACGCGCCGTCCTTCCCAAGACGGCTAAGGCACAGACGCCTGCACAGTTGCCGACGGCCAAGGCACGGACACCTGCACAGTTGCGGACGGCCAAGGCACGGACCCCCGCACAGTCTCCCGCCGCAAACCCCAAGCTCCCCGCCCCGGCGGCGCAGCCTCGGGTCCGGTTGTCCAGCTGGTCTGAGGTTGCCTCAGCCGCCGATCGAGTCCGCGAAGCAGATCGGCGGGCCGACCGGTATGAGGTGGAGGTTCACAAGAAGTGGGCGATCAGCCTGGCCTGCGTCTCGTTCGTGATCATCGGGATCGTAATGGCGTTACGATTTCCCCGGGCGGGAATCGGGCTGGTCATCGGTGGCGGGTTGGCGGTCTTCTCCATTCACTATGTCGGGCTCACCGCCGGAGAGAGTCTGGCCGACCGGGGGATGATCTCCCCCTGGCTCGCTATGTGGCTACCGAACATCGTGCTCACCATTTTGGGAGTCATCGGTCTGGTCCACGTAAGCCGTGAGTCGGGATCCACCCGGGGCGGGGACTTCCAGGAAATCATCGATGGTGTGCGGCATCTGTTCCGTCGAGTCCGCGGTGCGATAGTTCGATGAATCGGCGCTGGCTGGTCGATCGCCTCGAACGGTTCCGCCCAAAGAACCTCCGGTACCTCGATCGCTATGTGCTCTGGAGCTGGGTTCGGATCTTCGGACTGACCGCGCTCGGCTTCCCCATCGTATCGATTCTCATCAATCTCACCGACAGCTTGAATCGATTGCTGGATCGCGGTCTCACGATGAAGGAGATCGCGATCAGCTATGTCTATTCCATCCCAGAAAACGCGTTCCTGGTGATGCCGGCCGCAGTGCTGTTCGCTACGGTATTTACGGTCGGCTCGATGAGCCGCAACTCGGAGCTCACTGCCGCGAAGGCCGGCGGCCAAAGCTTCCACCGTCTCATGCGGCCGATCTTCATTGCCTCGGGACTTGCCGCAGTGCTCGCCTTCTTGGTCGGAGAGCTGGCACCCGGAGCAACGGCCCGGCAACTCGAGATTCAGAAGTCAAAGCAAACTCGGCCCACCCGAACCCGATTCAATTTCGTGTATCGAGGGGATGCCGGCTGGGTCTATACCGTTCGCTCACTGGACGTGGCTACCCGACAGCTGAAGCAGCTGATGCTCGAGCGACAGGGCACCGGTCTCGGCTATCCCGGACTGGTGCTCACCGCGGACAGCGCCAGCTACGATGAGGCGCGGAAGGTCTGGCGGCTTCGCCGGGGGGCGAGCCGGATCATTGCGGGCCCGGCTCGCCAGGCGACCTTCAATTTTCGCACGATGCAGCTCAAGGCTTTGCGGCAATCGCCAGCCGACCTGCTGGCCGAATCCAAGGCTCCGGACGAGATGCGATATGCAGAGCTGGGCCGGTACATCGACGCCCTCAAGCGCTCGGGCAACGACGCGAATAAGCTGATTGTGGAGCAAGCCCTGAAGCTGGCGCTACCGGCGACCTGCATCATCATTGC
>JBKPAO010000056.1:0-20440 GCA_046726475.1 Gemmatimonadota bacterium
GTGTGCGGGCGATTCCTCGACGGCTTACCGCTACCGCTCGGGATCCCAAAGCGGTGCTCGGCGCAGTCTGGGCGACGGCACTGCATCGCGCCGGCATCGTCTGGAATCAAAGGGCGAAGATGAAGCTGCCGCTCGACGGCACTCCGAAAGTGCTCGCCGAGGTGGCATCGCCGCCTCTGGATTCCCTGGCGAGCGAGATCAACCGGCGCAGCCTCAATGCCGGCGCCGAGCTACTGCTGCAGTGGGCCGGCGGCAGAGAGCTGGGTCCGGCCCATCTGATGGATCACATCCACACAATAACCGGACAAAGGGAAGGCGTGTACCTGGTCGACGGCAGTGGCCTGTCCTACGACGATCGAGCTACCGCGTCCGCATTCGTTTCGTACCTGGCGAAGTTCCCAGCGACTACCGCAGGGCGGAACTTCCCGCAGCTGCTTCCGTCGAACGGAACCGGCACACTGCGTCGGCTGAACAGCGGGTTTCCCGCCGCTGGGGTGGTCCGGGCGAAAACGGGCACTCTGGGAAGCGTATCAAGCGTAGTAGGATATCTCGGCCGGCCCGAGGGGACCTTGCTGATCTCGCTGCTTTACAACGGGAGCCGGCCCGCCGCGGCACGGCAGGCACAATGGAATCTCTTCCGGCTGCTCGGCGCCGACGGCGTGGTGATCCCCGCGGATACTGCCGCCGGCGAGCCGGTTCAGCTTGGCGGCGAGCAGACCTCTACGCCCTCCTGGTGGCCTACTGCGGCCACTGAGTCCGATAGCAGTGCGGCGGACTCGTCGGAGAACTGACAGGACGCTTTCCTCAGCTCGGCAGTAACGAGAAAGCCCAGCGCAGCTGGGCTTTTTTCGTGGGTGGGTCTAGTTGTTCGAGCGTTCCCCCCCAATCACTCGCATCAATACTGTGGCAACAGCCAGCGCGAGCAGCACATGGATGAATCCACCAAAGGTATTGGACGACACGATGCCAAGGAGCCAGAGAACGAGGAGAACGGAAAAAACGGTCCAGAGCATAGGAGTCTCATCAGCTGGGGGCGCGAGTGCGCCCGGTTTCGCTGACCTGATAGTCGCTTTATAGTGCCGCAGAATTCTCCACGCTGCTAGTCTCGACCCCGCTCCATTCCTGATCCGCCGAGCGGTGTTGAATGAGAAAGCGGACCGCCATCTAGGCGGCCCGCCTTTATCCTCCTGAACTTCACAGCCCTACGGGGTCGCTGCCACCGCCGCTGGCGCATCCAACAAGCCTGCGCCCGTAGCATCCGCCTCCCAGCAGATCTGCGCCGGCGGTGCCCCAGGCACGGGAATGACCGAGCGGCACCCTGTTGCCAGCGGCACCGCCGAGCCTTCAATAATCGACTCGGCCTGCGACTCGGTAAGCCCTGGGTTCTTTTGCAACATCAAGGCAACCGTACCGGTCACGTGTGGTGCGGCCATCGAGGTTCCACCCAGAAAGAAGAAACTGGCCTTGCCGCGGTCGAGTTGGAACGGCCCGACCACCCACGAACCCGGTGCCGCCACATCGAGATCCTGCCCTGTCAGCTCACGGCTGGAGAAGTCCGCGATGTAAAACTCGGACGGATCGGTCGGGTCGGGAACGTTACACAGAAGCCACCAGTTAAACCCTGTGGTGGGGCCTGCGCACGGCGTCCACTCACGAATCCAGCCGCTCGCCGCCGCGGAAATGACTTGGGGCAGGGCGCCAGGAAAACCCATTCCGGCCTCGCCGGCGTTACCGGCGGAGAAGACCAGCAGCACTCCCTTCGACAAGGCAAAGTTTACGGCGGCCGTTATGAGGGGATCGCTGCTCCCACCCCAGCTGTTATTCACCACCAGCGGACTACCCGCCAGCGGTCCCTCCTTAAGCTGCGCAAAGTAGAGCAGCCCGGCGGCGGCGACCGAGCTAAAGAACCCGCAGCTGTTGGGGGTGTTCGCGCTGCCCTGAGCGTGAAGCATCACCGGAATCACCGTTGCCTCCGGGGCGGTGCCCTGGAACGCGAGCGCTCCGCTAAGCCGAAACCCAAGTATCGTGCTGGTGACGTGGGTGCCGTGGGCGCACACGTCGTGCTGCCATTGGTCACCGCCGGGAGACTGCACGCTTCCCAGGTCCGCCGCACCGCCGCCGACGAAGGACGTGGCGTACTGGGTCGCTATGCGTTGTTCTGGGAAATACTGCCGCCAGGTGAAGAGCAGGCCAGTATCGAGGATGCCGACGTAGACCCCTGCACCCGTCTGGGACACTCCGCGGGCCGAGCTGCCAGGGGTAACCGTGGCGTTGATGGCGTCCTGGTCCCAGGTGCTGAAGCCGCCAGTAAAGTTGGCGACAGGTACGAGGTCTGTGTTCGGCGGAATGTCGATGAATGCATCCACCGCGGCTGCCTTGACGAATGGAAGCGCGCGAATCGCGGCCAACTGGCTGCGCTTGGCAGCCATGGTCAGGGCGTTGATCTGGGCGAAAACAGTCTTAACGCTACCCAGCGTGTTCAACTGATCGAGCTGATTCTTCGTAGGTGACGCCTTGAGCACGACATTGATGCCCACAACGCCGTTGCTCGAAGCAGCGAGTGAAGGGTCTACGGTCTGCTCGGTGCCGGTGTTTGGCTCTTGTTGATCGTTACAGGCCCCCAGAGCGAGGACGGCAGCGAGACTAAGAAGAAGACGACGATTCATGGCAGAGCTTCCCCCAGGGGTTGAGGTGGATAGCGTTGCAAATGTGTCCGGCAGCGCTGCATTCGGGAAATGGCGACCCGGTCGATGTTCGAAAAAATCTAGGGCGACCTCCACGGCCAGTCCGGCAAAAGCGCAGGGGTCAGGCAGGGTCCACTTGGCTATACTACCCCTGGGTATTTAGGGCTGCAGGTCATCATTTCACAGTGACACTGATCACAGTGACACCATCACTAGCGACCGAGCCACCAACACAAAGCAACTCAACGCGGCTAGATCAGTGAGTGTATTTCAGGGCAGCGTCCGCTGTGATGAAGCCATGGCCGCTGCGGTCAGTACCCCAGCTCGGCACAGACGCGGGAGTGAAGGGAGTGGGACCCGATCCGGGCCGAACCTGCTGGTTCAGGTACGCAAGGGGCTTAGCAGCACTCTCGAGGATGTCTTCCACGTCCCCCGCCGGGAGGGCCGGATCCTTCTGCAGCATCAGCGCGGCGATGCCGGCAACGTGCGGCGAAGCCTGTGAAGTTCCGCCCACGAAGAAGTAGCTAATGGTCCCTTGCTGCTCCTGCCAAGGTCCTACTACCCAGGAACCCGGCGCCGCGACATCGAGATCCTGAGTTGGTCCGGCTTTAGCGGAGAAGTCCGTGATGTAGAAATTGTTCTCGCTATATGGGTCCGGTACGTCGCATTGACGCCAAAAGCGAGTTGCCAACAGCGCGTCGAAGCTACCGAGGGTGCTACAGTTTGCCGCAGGATCGTTCCATTCTCCCGTCCAGCCCGCGGCTGCCACCGAGATCACCGACGGGTAAGCACCTGGGAAGCCCATGGCACCGTCGGGGCCGCTGTTCCCGGCAGAAGCTACCACGACGACATTGTGCGCGGCGGCATAATCCAGTGCGGCCTTCTCGACCGGATCCAGCACCGAACCACCCAGGCTCATGTTGATCACCACACGCTTGCCGTCGAGAACTCCAGCGGGAGCCAAATCCGCTATGTACACGACCCCTTTAGCAATGGCGGAAGACCACCCATTGCCGTTCTGGTTCAGGACTTTGACCGGAATGATGGTCGCATTCGGAGCCACCCCATCCACTTGGAAAAAGCCGTTGGTTGAGGATGCCAGGTACTGAAAACCCAGGATGATGCTGGTGACATGCGTTCCATGGGAATAGGTATCCTGCTCCCATTTGTTCGGCTGCTCGGAAACATTGTCGTCAGTTGGGCCAGCGCCGCCGCCGAACGATTTCGCGTATTGCGTCGCGATTCGGGCCTCGGGGAAGAATGCCCGCCACGAGGGCAGCAGGCCGGTGTCAAGCACAGCCACGTACACGTTGCTCCCATCCTGTGCCACTTTGCGGCCGGCCGACGCTTTATCGGTGACGTTTACCGCATCGAGGTTCCAGACATTGTTCTGGCCCGCAAAGCTCACCGTCTGCGGATCGATAAGGTCGATCGGGCCGATGTTGCGCTCAGCATCCGCGCCAACGCTCGCTACAAAAGGAAGTGCGCTAATAGACCGAATCTGGTCGGTCTTGGCGCGCATGAGCACGGCCCGAAGCTGCGGGATTTCATCGTAAATCGTGCCATACTTCGAGAGCTCGGTCCGATTCGCGGCGGTCGCGGCGCTCTTCAGGATCACATTGATTTGGGTAGTAGCGGACGTGGATGCGAAATCGGTACCGGGATCTGGATTCCCGTATTGGGCTGCTGCTGATCGTTACAGGCCCCCACTGCGAGGGCCGCAGCAAGGCCAAGTAGAAGGTGACGGTTCATGAATGAGCTTCCCTGATTGGGTGAGAGAGAATTGACGATGAGAAGGGGGGGTGTGCGGTAGGGGGTGTATCCGCGAGCAAGGCGGCGGCCGCTAGGACAGATGAGCGGACACCACCGATTGCCGCGACCAAACGCGACCACAAGAGACACTACGGACTTCAGACGCAAATCAAGAAACCCCGGAGCCGCAGCTCCGTTTAAACCTGTTGGGTGATTATCCAGCGATGTACCTCGGAATCCCGGCGAAGAACTTACGGCCGGAATTTGGCACCAGCCATACTACCCCCGGGTACCCTATCGCGCAAGACCCCGGCTCCGTTTCTATCTGCAAAACCGCTTGGCTGGACGTTGCTGCACGTGCCCCCTACTTTGAACGGTTCTCCGCAGCGTCCCTCGGTTTTACGGCCGTTCTCCATCGACACCAAGGCATTACATGGCGACCCAGACCCGCCCTGTTGCTCCTCCGTCCGAGCCACCAACGTTCCGGCCCTATGTCCCGCCAACCGCATCTCCAGCCGAGCTGACGGTTCGGGCGGTGATCCTGGGGGCCATCCTCGGCGTCGTCTTCGCCGCCTCTAGCGTCTATCTGGCATTGAAGATCGGACTCACGGTTTCAGCGTCCATCCCCATCGCAGTGCTCGCGGTAGCGTTTTTCCGGACCCTCGGGAAATCGACCATCCTCGAGAACAACATCGTCCAGACCACCGGCTCGGCCGGTGAGTCGATTGCGGCCGGGATTGTCTTCACGCTCCCGGCCATTCTGTTGATGGGCTATGACCTGAGCGTAAGCAAGGTGGCGGTGATTGCAGTGATCGGCGGCTTGCTCGGCGTCCTCATGATGATCCCACTCCGTCGCGCGCTGATTGTGAAGGAGCATGGGAATCTGCCCTACCCGGAAGGCACCGCCTGCGCCGAGGTTCTGGTCGCCGGCGACAAGGGAGGTCTCCAGGCCCGCCTGCTGTTCCAGGCATTCGGCCTCGCGTTCGCCTACAAGTTTCTGATGGCGGGACTCAAGGTCTGGAAGGAGTACCCCGGCCGGGTGTCCACCTTCTACAAGGGCGCCTCGATCTCCACCGAGGTCTCCCCCGAGCTGCTTGGGGTGGGGTACATCATTGGACCACGAATCGCAGGCTATCTCTTTGCCGGCGGTTCCCTCGCCTACCTCGTCCTCATCCCCGCCATCAAGCTCTTTGGCGCAGGGTTGAATCAGCCAATTTTCGCCGAAACCCAGCTCATTCGGGACATGAGCCCCGCCGAGGTGCGGGCCGCGTTCGTGTTCTACATTGGGGCCGGCGCCGTCGCCTCAGCCGGCATCATCGCGCTGATCCGAGCTCTCCCCACGATTGTGAGCGCGTTCCGGTCCGGCTTCGAGGACCTCAGGGGCAGTATGGGCATGGCCGCCAGCCGGCTCAGAACCGACATCGATTTGCCCATTTGGGTCACGCTAGCGGGTGCCGTGGTGCTGGCGCTCGCTCTGACAGTGGTTCCTCAGCTCGCCGTCAATCTGCTGGGCGCCATTCTCATCATCATCTTCGGCTTCTTCTTCGTTGTCGTCTCGTCCCGCATCACCGGCGAGATCGGCGTGAGCGCCAACCCGATCTCCGGGATGACGATCGCCGCACTGATCGGAACGACCACGATATTCCTCCTGATCGGGTGGACCGGCATCGACCATCGGGTCGGCGCCATCTCGATCGCCGGCGTGATCGCGGTTGCGGCGGGCAACGCCGGCGCCACCAGCCAGGACCTGAAGACGGGATTTCTGGTAGGAGCCACGCCCAAGCGTCAGCAGATCGCCATCATGGTCGGAGCAGTCACTTCGGCGCTCGCCATCGGCTGGACCCTTACCCTGCTCAATACCACGTATACCAATGTGGTTCCCGAGCGCCACGCGGGAGTCACCCTGCAAGCGGCGACGCCCGGCGCCGCCGACCGATCCGTCACCAGCCTCGGCGAGCGGATGGCTCACGCCGGGAAGCAGTGGGACGTTGTCCGGGTCAACATACCGACCCAGGGTGTGCAGCCAGGCAAGTATCTGCTGGACCCTAACACTCATGAAGTCGCCTATCTCGTGGATCCAGGGATCGGCGGCAGAATCAGGGAGATCGATGGGAAGCCGATCACCAAACTGGATTCGCCCAAGGCGACCATCATGGCATTGGTCACCGACGGTATTCTGACCCAGAAGCTCCCCTGGGGGCTGGTGCTCATCGGGGTATTCCTGACCATCGCGATCGAGCTCATGGGCCTACAGTCGCTTCCGATCGCCGTCGGGGTATATCTCCCCATCTCTACCTCATCGGCCATGTTCGCCGGCGGCGCAGTACGCTGGCTGGTCGAGCGGCGAAGCAGGGGTGCCCAACGCACGCTCGCGGAAGTGGAGTCCGGGCCGGGAGTTCTCTTCTCCAGCGGACTCATCGCCGGGGGCGCGCTTGCCGGAGTGGCCATTGCCGGCGTGGCGGCGGCGTTGGTGAGCCGGGCCGAGGCGGCCCAGGTTCCCGCCGCGGATTATCTGGCCCATGTGGCGGGCCTGCAGGGCGCGGTAGGAGGGTTCGCCGCCAGCGATCTCGCCGCACTACTGATGTTCGCGGCACTGGGAGCGGTGCTCTATACCGTCGCCAAGCGATAAATGCCGCCTGCCTCGCCGGTTTCACCTGCCATCAGCGCGAAAATCATCCACGCTGCGCTCATGCTGGGTGTTATTCTGTTCTACGGAGTAGCGTGGTACGTCGGAACCAGAACCTCGATGCCGGTCTCGGCAGTACCGGATCGCCGAGTGCTGTACGTGGGACTCTTCCTGTTCAGCGCGGTTCTGTTCGGGGCGGCTGGTTACACCGCCAGCCGCCTCACACCGCCCGCACCTGGCACCATGCAAGACGATTGGTGGCGCACCAACCTCGGCCGCGCCATCGGCATTTGGACCCTGGTCGAGGCGCCGACCCTGCTTGGCACCGCGGCGTATCTGCTCACCCATGACTTTCGCACCCTGATCGCCACCTTCACCGGCCTGCTCCTCTTCGTGAACTACCGGCCAGGTCGCTTGACCGAGGCATGACTCGGGTCGTCACTCTCCTCCCCGCCGCCACTGAGATCGTCGCCGCGCTCGGAGATGCCAGCGTACTGGTGGGGATCTCGCATGAGTGTGACTATCCGAACCACGTCCAGCATCTCCCGCGGGTAACCACCACCTCGATCGATGTCGGCGCAGCCAGTGGCGCAATTGATGCCGAGGTTCGCTCGCTGCGCGAGTCGGGCCACGCCGTGATTGCCGTCGACGCCGAGGAGATTCGCCGGCTCAACCCAGATGTCATCGTCACCCAGGCGCTGTGCCAGGTGTGCGCTGTGAGTGACGGCGAGGTACACCGACTCGCAGCGACTCTGGACCGAGCCCCTCAACTCGTTTCGCTGACCGCACAGACAGTAGCTGGCATATGGACCGATATCCGTGTGGTCGGGCAGGCTCTCGAGATGGAGGATGAGGCCGAGGAGCTGGCACTCGGACTTCAGAGCCGGTTGGAAACGATTCGAAACTCAGCCCGATCGGCAGCAAGACCTCGCGTGCTCTGCATCGAGTGGCTTGATCCCGTGTACCTCGCCGGACACTGGGTTCCGGAGCTGGTTGCCGCTGCCGGTGGCGAGGATGTTGGAACAAAGGCGGGTAGCCACTCCATTCGCCATAGCTGGCAGGAGCTGGTGGAGCTCCATCCCGATTATCTGGTGATCATGCTCTGCGGATTTGGTGTCGAGCGCGCTCGAGCCGAGCTGGGGCGACTGGAGGACCCTCGTGCGCTCGAGCTGCTGCATCGAGTTCCGACCTGGATCATCGACGGAAACGCTTACACCTCTCGTCCCGGCCCGCGCGTGGTTGATGGCGCTGCACGGATCCAATCGATCCTGCTGGATAAGCCGCTGGCCGGAGTAGAACCGTGGGAAGCAGCCGCAATATGTTGGTGATCGAGGACGCGCTGTCGGGTGAGCCGTTGCAGCAGGTGCGCCGACTCTTTGAGGAGTATGCCGCCTCGCTCGATGTCGACCTCTGTTTCCAAGGGTTTCAGCGTGAGCTGGACACTCTCCCCGGCAGCTATGCCCCACCTGCCGGCCGGTTGCTCCTCGCCCGGCAGGATGGGGAGGTGGCGGGCTGTGTCGCGCTTCGCCCGCTGGAGCCCGGGATCTGCGAGATGAAACGGTTATATGTACGAGCAGCGTTCCGAGGCTCCGGACTTGGCCGGGTGCTCGTCGATCGAATCATCGAGGAAGCTAGACGAACTGGATATAGACAAATGCGGCTGGACAGTCTTCCCTCAATGATCCCAGCCATTGCGCTCTACCGGCGGCTCGGGTTCCGGGACATACCAGCATATGGGAAGAACCCGGTTGATGGTGCAGTATTTCTCGAGCTGCCCCTCGGCACCGGTGCTCAGTGACCCCTGAATCCTTCGCCTTCCTTAAGACATTGCTGGACACACCCGGTCCCTCGTCGTTCGAGGCCGCACCTGCCCGCGCCTGGCGGGCTGAGGCCCAGCGCTTCGCGGACTCGGTAAGCGCCGACGTGGCGGGAAACTCCTTCGCTACGCTCGACAGCAAAGCCAGCCCTCGGCTGATGTTCGCCGGCCACATCGACGAGATCGGGATCATGGTCACCCACATCGATGACGAGGGATACCTGAGCTTCGACGGTATCGGCGGGTGGGACCAGCAGGTATTCGTGGGTCAGCGGGTGGTCCTCTTGGGCCGCTCGGGCCGCGTCACCGGCGTGGTCGGAAAGAAGGCAATCCATCTGATGGACAAAGACGAGCGGGATAAAGTCTCCAAGGTGGAAGACCTCTGGATCGACATCGGCGCCATTGACCGATCAGAGGCTGAGTCGCGGATCCGAATCGGTGATCCCGGCGTGCTGGCTGCTGGCGTAATCGAGTTTCCCAACGGTCGGCTGGTCAGCCGCTCGATCGATAACCGGATCGGCGCCTTCGTGGTGCTCGAGGCGCTCCGGCTTCTGGCAAAGGACCGTCCCCGTGCAACGGTCAGCGCCGTCGCTACCACCCGGGAGGAGATTGCGGCCACGGGTGGCGGAGCGCGCTCCTCGGCCAGCCGCCTGGAGCCCGATGTGGCGGTCGTGGTCGATGTGACCCATGCGACTGACTACCCCGGAGTCGACAAGCGAAAGCACGGAGATTACCGGCTGGGTGGCGGTCCAGCCATCTCCCGCGGTGCATCGGTGAGTGAGATCGTCTTTGAGTTACTGATCGAGACTGCGGAGTCGGAAAAAATTCCCTACCGCATTGAGGCGGCTTCGCGCGACACCCACACCGATGCGGAAGCCATTTTTAACGCGCACCGTGGCGTGGCGACCGGCCTAGTGTCGGTGCCCAACCGGTACATGCATAGCCCGAACGAAATGGTCGCCCTCGACGATCTCGAGTGCACCGCTCGATTGTTGGCGGCGTTTGCTCGGAAGCTCGGGCCCGACACCAGCTTTATCCCTCAGTAGCCGGGGCATTTCCTACTATTCTCCTTCCTATGTTGCGGATCGTTGCGGCAGCAGTCCTGATCAGCGGCTCGATTGCGAGCGATCTCGCCGGGCAGCGGATCGCCCAGCCGCCACGGCTGCTCGACGACATAAAGTTTCTGACCGATGATCGCCTGCAGGGTCGAGCGACCGGCTCCGCTGGTGCCGACTCCGCAGCCGCCTATCTGGCCCGGCGATTCTCGGAGGTCGGACTGCAACCCGCCGCTGGTGGGTGGTTTCAGTCGTTCACGGTGGGGAGGGAGAGTCCTGCCGGCGGGCCGGGCAGCGCAGGCAACCTGACCGGTAAAAACGTCATCGGCATTCTGCCGGGTCGGGATCCCGTTCTCCGCAACCAGACCGTAATACTCGGCGCTCATTACGATCATCTGGGACTCGGTGGCTTCGGCAGCCTCGATCCGGACAGCACGGGGCTGGTGCACAATGGGGCCGATGACAATGCGTCGGGGATTGCCGGGCTCATCCAGGTAGCAGCGCGGCTCGCCGCTTCGCCGCCGGCGCGGACGGTGGTGTTTATTGCGTTCAGCGGTGAGGAGCTGGGACTCCTGGGCTCGGCCTATTACGTGAAACAGCCCATCTACCCGCTGGCCGGCACACTCGCGATGGTGAATCTGGACATGGTGGGACGGCTTCGGAACGGACGACTGATTGTCTACGGGGCGCAAACCGCCAAGCAGTTCCCCGCTCTCCTCGACTCCCTCAACTGGTATGCGGGATTTGATCTCAAGGCACAGGGCGATGGCTACGGGCCCAGCGACCAATCGTCGTTCTACGCCGCCAAGCGGCCGGTGCTGCACCTCTTCACCGATCTTCACGAGGACTATCATCGCACCACCGACGACTGGCAGAAGGTCAACCTCGATGGCCTCAAGCGCGTCGCTGATTTCACCCTGGGATTGGTCACGGCGTTGGCCAACCGCCGCACACCGCTCGCGTTCATGGATGTAGCGACTCCGTTTCCTTCCCATGGGTCCAGTTCCACCAACGGAGGCCCCGGCTACGGTGCTTATCTGGGTACCGTTCCCGATATGAGCGGCGCTCCAGGTGGTGTGCGACTCGTTGGCGTGCGCGCCGGCAGCCCCGCGGAGAAAGCGGGGCTTCGGGGTGACGATATCATCACCCGGATCGGCAGCATGGAAACCCCCGATCTCCAGGCCATGACCGAGGCCCTGCGAAGCCATCAGCCGGGCGATACCGTCGAAATCGTGGTTCGACGCGGTGCAGCCCTGACCGTTCTCCGGGCCCGGCTCGGTACCCGGGGCGGCTGAGTATGCCCATCCTCAACAGCGAGCGGGTGGTCGCCGCATTGCGGGGCGCGTTCGCCCGTGATGAAGGCCGTCCGGAGTTGCTTCGTATAGCAGCGGAAAAAATTCGCGCCGCTGGAGCGCCTTATACCTCGGTCTACCTCTACATGCTGCACGGCGACGAGCTCGTCCTGGAGGGGTTTTCCGGTCGTCAGACCGACCACACCCGAATTCCAGTTGGAGTGGGAGTCTGCGGCACCGCCGTCGCCACCCGCGAGGACCAGAACGTGCCCGACGTCAGAGCGGTAGGGAATTACCTCGCCTGCAACACCTGGACCCGCTCGGAGCTGGTCGTGCTGATCCGCCGGGGCAATCTCATCCTGGGCCAGATCGACATCGACAGCGACGTCCCCGATCCATTCACGCCAGAGGAGGAAGCAGCGGTAAAGCAGGTGGCCGACGCGCTGGCCATACTGTTGTGAGCTCCCCTTACCACGTGGGGTGATGGCTGAAGAGGCGACGACTCGGGTCTGCGACATTCGGGGAGTGAGCATCTTCGAACGCCGGATCGGAAATGGACCGCCGGTAGTTGTCCTGCACGGGGGTCCCGGCGCGCACTACGATTACCTGCTTCCCGGTTTCGACGCACTCGCCAAGCACCGCGAGTTGATCTACTACGATCAACGTGGCGGGGGCCGCTCACCCGTGAGCCGAGACACGCCGGTTGGATGGAAGGAGCACGTCGCCGACCTCGAGGAGTTGAGACGACAGTGGGGAATCGCTCACCTCGTTCTTGCCGGCTATTCCTGGGGAGGCCTACTCGCGCTGTTATATGCGGTGGAATTCCCGGAGAGGGTGGCCCGTCTGGCGTTGGTCTCTCCGGCGCCAGCCTGGCGCGAGGCACGATTGGAGTTCGAACGTCGGTTTCAGCAGCGAAATCTCGCACCCGAACTCCAACGACAGCGGGCCACGCTGCGAGAAAGCGGTCTTCGCGAGCAGGACCCCGCCCAATACGCGCAGCGCCTCTTCGAGCTGTCGGTCGCCCCTTACTTTTTCGATCCCACCAAAGCGCGTGAGTTGACACCATTTCGAGTCACCGGCCGCACCCAGCAGGAAGTCTGGAACAGTCTGGGCGACTACGACCTGCGGCCGCAACTCGGCCGGCTCAAGCTGCCGATTCAGGTGATTCAAGGCGAGGACGACGTCATTCCGGTGGAGACCTCCCGCGCAGTCGCTCAGCTGACGGGCGCTCAGCTAAAGCTGCTGCCGCGTTGCGGGCACGTTCCGTATGTGGAGGCGTTTGAAGATTTTGTTCGCTTGATGGATGGGTTCCTGCCGCGAGCAGCTGGGAGCGAGGAGCTGGGGCAAGCAGACTAGGAACTGGAGCAGGAACTTGGGCTAAAACGCGCCCTAGCACCGAGCTCCTAGCTCCCAGCTCCCGACTAGATTCCCGCCATGCCATCCGCCCGTCCCACACCCTTCGATCTGGTCTTTCAGGAGGCCGGCGAGACCATCTTTCCGGCAGTTCGCGATACCCTGGCCGGCGGCGGACACGATCCCCGGAACCGGGACGCGTTTCTCATGATACGCGAGGTGCTCACCCTCATTCGAGATCTGCGCCCGGACGAGGGACTGGGAGAGGGGATCGACCAGCTCGCGGCTCTGATCCATCACAGCTACCTCTTTTGGGATGCTGGCCGACCCACCATCGCGGTTTCGCCCGAGGACCTACCGGCCCTGCTGGCCTCAGAGTTTTCCCTCGTCTCCGAGCAGGAAACCCAGCCGTTCTATGCTCGGCTACCAGTCCGGCGGATATGGGCGCAGGTGGTCGGCGGACAGCCACCCGAGCCGTTAGATGGGTGCTTCCTGCACAGCACCGATGCTTCCACGCTCAGGGTTTTAGGAGTGTTCGGGATCCGCCCTGAACGTGCGGGGTTCAGCGTCGTCGAGGTCAGCGGCCCCCGTCCCGCCCAATTGGGTCGCCAGGACGGGGCGTCACTCTTCTCTCCTTCTTTGCCCGGAGGGGCCATGGCGGGCCTTTTCTCGCTGGTGGGCGAGGAGGAGCTGCTGGAGCTGGGCTGGCGTCTTCAGCTGGGAGCTGGGAGTCGGGAGCTGGGAGCGAGAAGTATTTCTGACGACCTACTCCCAGCTCCCAGCTCCTAGCTCCCAGCTATTAGAGATTTCCTCATGGAGAGCGTTAAGGACTACATGGACAAGAAGGCGGTGGCCCAGGTGCTGGAGCAGATCGCCGCCTTTCTAGAGCTGAAGAGCGAGAATCCATTCAGGGTCCGGGCTTTTCGAACCGCTGCGCGAGCGGTCACTGCCTTTCCCGGTGACCTGAGACAATCCCTGGAAGACGGCTCGCTGGCATCGGCGAAGGGGGTCGGGCCGGCGACTCTCCAAATTGTGAAAGAGCTGGTCTCCACCGGGCAGGCCAGCATGCTCGAGGAACTCCGCGAGCAGATCCCGCCAGGGTTGGTCGAGATGCTGGAGATCTCCGGACTCGGTGTCGCCAAAATTCGGCAGATTCACGATGTGCTGGGCATCGATACGCTACCCGAGTTGGAGGCGGCTGCTCACGATGGCAGGCTCGCGAAGCTGCCGCGCTTCGGCGCCCGCACCTCAGAGAACATCCTCAAAGCCATCGCGTTTCTCCGCCAGGCCAGCGCCTACCGGCTTTCCCACCATGCCGCAGACGAAGCTGAGGGGCTCAGAGCAGCGCTGGAACGTCTGCCCGGCGTCATCAGCGCGATCACCGCTGGCGACGTGCGACGCCGCTCCGAGGTCGTGCGCGACATCATCGTGGTGTTGGTGGCTGAAGCCCCTCCGTCTGAGCTGTTCCGGCGACTGAGCCAGCTTTCCGGGGTCCATGAGTTTGCCGGTCAGGACGAGCGCCGCCTGACCCTCCGTTTTGCCGGCGGAGCCAGTGCCCAGGTCGTAGCCACAACCCCGGTGAATGTCGGAGCGGTTCTGGTGCAGGCCACCGGCAGCGAGGGGCACCTCAAGGAGTTGGCCGAGTGGGCAACCGGCAAGGGCTTCGTCTTCAACGGGGCCGCCCTGTGGCGAGGCAGCCAGTTTGTGCCGACTCCCGACGAAGAGACGTTCTATCAGGCGCTGGGACTGAGCTTCATTCCGCCCGAGCTTCGGGAAGGGCGCGGAGAGGTGGATGCAGCCTCGCGAGGCGGGCTGCCGCGGTTGGTGGAGCGCCGCGATGTGAAGGGATTTCTGCACTGCCATACCAACTATTCCGACGGTTCCAACTCGGTCGAGCAGTTAGCTCTGGCAGCCCAGGCGGCGGGCTATCAGTATCTCGGCGTCACCGATCACAGCGAGGCGGCTGCCTACGCCGGCGGACTGACTCCGGAGGATCTCGCCAGACAGGCGGAAGAGATAGACGAGGTTAACGCCCGCCTCGAGGGGTTCCGGGTGCTGAAAGGCATCGAGGCCGACATCCTCCAGGACGGCAGCATCGACTACGACCAGCGGGTGCTCGAGCGCCTCGATTTCGTCATCGCATCGATTCACAGTCGGTTTAACATGGGCGAGAAGGAGATGACCGCCCGTATGCTGGCGGCAATGGATAACCCATACCTGACGATTATCGGGCACCCGACGGGGCGGCTCCTGCTGACTCGCGACCCCTATCCGATCGATCTGGAGGCGATACTGGAAAAGGCGGCGGCCACCGGGGTGGCGCTGGAGATCAACGGTGATCCGCACCGGTTGGATCTCGACTGGCGAGTCCTGCGCCAGGCACGCGACGGCGGGGTCGCGATATCGATCGGCGCCGACGCCCACAGCATCGCCGGCCTGAGTTACGTCGACTACGGTATCGGCATGGCTCGGAAGGGATGGCTCAGAGCGGAGGACATACTGAATGCTCGCCCCGTCAGTGAGTTCGTGGCACATGCGAGGAGGCGGAGGTGAAGAAGGCAGGGAAGCAGGGAAGCGGGGAGGCGGGGAAGGGACTTCGGCGGACTCCTAAAACGGGCGATGGACGGTCAGAGTCCGGCCTGCGCATTCGCGGGAACGTCGCCAAGCGCGACCAGCTTTCGAAGGCTGGTCGCAAGAAACCGCTTCCCACCCGCCCAGGGGGCTCCCGCCCCGCTTCCCCGCCGTCCGCCGAGATTCTGGCCGCACTCAAGACGCAGTACCCCGACGCCCGTTGCGCGCTCGACTACCGCAACGCCTACGAGCTGCTTTGCGCGACCATCCTGTCTGCCCAGTGCACCGATGCCCGAGTGAACATGGTCACCCCCATTCTATTTGCCCGCTATCCGACGCCGTTCGAGCTGGCCCGGGCCCGGCCGGAAGACGTCGAGGAGATCATCAAGTCTACCGGCTTCTTTCGCAATAAGACCAAGAGTTTGATCGGTATGGCTCAGGCTCTGGTGGCGGAACACGGCGGTGAGGTGCCTCGCACGATGGAGGAGTTGCGCCAACTTCCCGGCGTCGGCCGAAAGACTGCCAACGTCATTCTGGGCAACGCGTACAACATCAACGAAGGCATCACGGTAGATACCCATGTCGCTCGCCTGAGCGGACTGCTCGGGCTCAGCAAGGAAACGGATGCGGAGAAGATCGAGGCGGAGCTGATGGGTCAGTTCCCTCGAGAAGATTGGGGCCTCCTCTCCCACCTTCTCATCTTTCATGGCCGGCAGGTCTGCATTGCGCGGCGACCTCGGTGCGGAGACTGTCTGCTGGCCCAGATCTGCCCCTCAGCCGGCACCTTGAATCGACTCTAGTGCGGGCAGGCTTCTTGCAAACCTTCCGCTGCGCTAATTTGCTGCACCCCTAAGACAAACGCCTGACCGTCTAGATACCTGTCTTTCACCGGCTCCTCACGGAGTATGTGTGCTATCTGATCGGTCAACTCTTCCAAGGCCTGCCGTGAAGGTGAATGGCAGACATGCTGTTAGCAGCGCGCTGTTGGCTGAGAGCGAGCTTCGCGGCGCTGCAGCAGTGCCCAGCATCGATGGGTACCGCTCCGCCCCTGCCTATCGCCGTGTGCTACTAGTTGCACCCCAGCCCTTCTACGAGGATCGGGGTACGCCAATAGCCGTTCGCCAGGTGGTGGAGGGTCTCAGCCAACTGGGATACTCGGTCGATCTCCTCACATATCCTGTCGGCAGCGACGTCCAGGTACCCGGTGTGCGGTTGATCCGGACCGCAAACCCACTCCGCATAAAGCACGTACCGGTGGGGCTCTCGCTTAAGAAAATCCTGCTGGATATCCCGCTCACGTTTGCGCTCGGTTCTCGCCTTCGTAGTGGTGCATACACCTGCATACATGCTGTCGAGGAGGCCGCCTTTCCTGCCGTTCTGTTGGGGCGCCACCACAGAGTGCCGGTGATATACGACATGCAGTCCAGTCTTCCTGAGCAGCTTGCCACATGTCCAGGCTTACGCGCAACACCAATTCGGGACCTGTTGCATTGGTTGGAAGCTTGGCTTCTGAGACGAGTCGATATGGTAGTCAGCAGTGCCGGGCTGGCGAGCAGGGTCAGGGAAATTGCTCCCCGAACCAGCGTACGTGAGTGGCACTACCCCAGCGTTATGGTTCCCGCCGCCAAAGGTGACTCGGAGAGGCTCAGACGTCGCCTTGCGATCCCACCCGGTCGGCCAGTCGTGCTGTATGGTGGGACTTTTGAGAGTTACCAGGGACTGACTCAACTGATTCAGGCCATTCCACTGGTCCGGACTCAGATCCCAGAGGCCACGTTTGTTCTGGTGGGGGCCGAGAACGGGAGCGGAGCCGCGGTTCGGGCTCAGGGTGCGGCGCTGCTCCAGTCAGGTGCGCTGCACGTTATCGATCGCCAACCCCGGCATGAGATTCCGGGCTATCTCGGTCTTGCCGACGTATTGGTTTCGCCCCGTTCCTACGGTGGCAACCTCCCGCTCAAAGTATTCGACTACCTCGCAGCGGGCCGCCCGATCGTCGCCACCGACATCCCGACCCATCGCACAGTTCTCAATGAGGATCGGGCGGTGCTCGTTCAGCCGCAGACCAACGAAATCGCCCATGGCATTGTGAGCCTCCTTCGTGATCCTGAACGGGCAGACCGGTTGGCTCGCGCGGGCCGCCGGTACGCGGAAGAACATCTGGGCTGGACCAAATTTGTTGAGTCTCTGGGAACTCTTTACGAGGACGTGCACCGGCATGCGTTTGCCAGAGCAGTCTGAGCTGAGCGAACGTCCGCGTCTGGTGTCGGTGATCATCCCCGCCCGCAATGAGGCCGGCAGGATTGGGTCGCTCATCCAGACCGTTCAAGCACAAGGTCCTGCTGGATGGGATCTCGAGATCATCGTGGTGGACGACGGGTCGAACGATGAGACAGCAGCGGCGGGTCGGGATGCCGGCGCTCGAGTGGTTGTGCTTCAACCTGGCACCGATGGAGGGAATCCCGCGCGGGCCCGAAACCTCGGTGCCGCAGCGGCCCTAGGTGATCCCATCGTCTTTCTCGACGCCGACTGTATCCCGGAGCCGGGATGGCTCGCCGGTTTGCTGGCGGCCCACGAGGCCGGAGCAGTAGTGGTTGGTGGTGCACTCGACCTACCAGTTTGCTTATCGCTGACCGCCCGCTGCGACTATTACTGCGGCTGGTATCACGTCCACTCCAGGCGACCGGCAGGAGTCGTCCCGAACCATCCGCCGGGCAATCTGAGCGTCCGCCGACCAGTGTTTGCGTGGAGCAGCGGCTTTACCGAACAGCAGCCGGTGGCCTATGCGCACGAGGAATTGGCGTGGCAGGGAGAAGTGCAGCGTGCAGGCGGAACGATCCTCTTCGAGCCCTCCGCCGTGGTCCGTCATTACAACCGCCCTGGTCTCAAAAACCTCCTCAAGCGGAACTATCGCTGGGGCTATAGCGCCATCGAGAGTAAAGCGACCACGGGCGCTGCCCGCCTGGGCTGGGCGTATCGACATCCCGCCCTCCTGGTGGCGGCTAGCCTCCCTCTGGCGGTTGCCAGCACCTGCTACATCGTCGGCTGCTGGCTCCGTGCCGGTGTGGCGGAGCCACTCTTCATGTTGCCGGCTGTGCTCGCGGCACGTCTAGCCTACTCGGCGGGTCTGGCCGCAGGCGGACTGCGTTGGATCCGCTATGGCACGCTCGCTCCCGCAATCAGGGCGCGCTGGGAATGACTCGGCCGCTCACGATCAGTGCCGCGATCTGCACCCGCAACCGCCCGGCACTGTTGGCCCGTGCGCTCGATTCGCTGCTCGCCCAGTCGACAGCGCCCGCCGAGATCATCGTGGTCGATAACGCACCCAGCGACGATTCGACCGCGAGACTGTTGGCCGAACGCTTCCCTGGCGTGCGCTATCTGCGGGAGCCAGTGCCGGGACTCGACTTTGCGCGCAATCGCGCACTCCACGCATCAACTGCGGATCTGGTGGCGTTTCTCGACGATGATGCGGTGGTGGACCGCCACTGGAGTCGGACGTTGAAGCAGGTGTTCGAGTCAGCACCCGATGTGGCCGTCTGTACCGGTAGAGTCGAGCCACTGATGCTTGCGACCCCAGGGCAACTTCTGTTCGAGCTGAATGGTGGATTTTCGAGGGGCGAACGCAGGATCCGATTGCCGGATGACGCCGGCGAACCGCTCCACGGTTGGCCCGCTCCGCTCATTGCCTGGGCGATCAGCGTGGGCTGTGGCTGCAGCTATGCGGTTCGCCGCACGGTCGCCCTCCAACTCGGTGGTTTCGACGAGGCCCTCGATCTGGGTGCCCCGCTGGCGGGCGGTGGAGACCACGATCTCCTCTGGCGTGCCCTGGAATCCGGTTGGAGAGTCGACTACGAGCCCGAGGCGGTCGCCTGGCACGAGCACCGTCGGGAAATTGACGCCGCTTATGATCAAATCATCGGGCACCAACGGGCGATGCTCGCGTTCCTGAGCAAGCACGCGTCGAGAGCCTCTTTCCGGGCCGGTATTCCGCTGCTGATCTACCTGGGCTGGCGATTGCTCAAACCCGGCGTCCGTCTGCTACGGCGCGGCTTGGGGCGCGATCCACTCCCGCCGACGGTGCTACTGCGGATGTGGGGGAATTGCATTCTGGGTCTGAGTGCCTATCCGCTGGCGCGGCGAATCGCCAAGACCCGGCGGGAGCGTTACGCAGCATGACCGCGGTGTCGCAGCTCAGGACCGCTAGCTCTGTCGAGGCGCCATTCCAGCTGGGCCGAGTGTGGCGTTTCCGCGAACTGCTCCGCAGCCTGATCGTGCGCAATCTCAAGGTGAAGTATCAACGCTCGCTATTGGGCTTCGTCTGGACGCTGCTAAACCCCCTTCTGACCGTGGGCATACTGGTCCTGGTGTTTAGTCACGTTGTGCGAATTCCCCTGTCGGACTATTGGGCGTTTGTGCTTAGCGGGTATTTCGTGTGGAACTGCATCCTCCAGACGCTCAACACCGGCACCTACATCTTCGCCGAGCATTCGCGCCTCACCCGCAGTGTCGCGTTCCCCAGCGAGATCCTGGTCTTCGGAGCCGCGGGTTCTCGCCTGCTGGAGTTCGTGGCCGAGATCGTGCTCATCCTGGTTCTGTTGGTCGCATTCCGGCACCACCACGTGCCTACCAGCTTTGCCTTACTTCCCGTCCTCCTAGTCATTCAAGTCATGCTGGTGATCGGGCTCGCGCTTCCCATCGCGACGCTATCGGTCTTCTACTACGACGTTCAGCACGCTCTACCGATCGCTTTGACCACGCTGTTCTATCTATCGCCGGTATTCTATCCGGCTCAGATGGTACCCGAGGCCGCGCGTGTCGTCTATTTCCTCAACCCCATCGCCGGCCTACTCACGCTGTACCACGAAACGCTGTATGCCGGCCACATGCCATCCGTCACCCTTCTGGTGGGGATGCTCGCTGTCGCCTTCCTGGTTTACCTCACCGGCTATGCCATCTTCTCTCGCTACGCCAGCGTCTTCCCCGAGATCGTCTGAGCGCGCCGTCGAGGCGGCCGTCGAGCTTCGGGGAGTCTCGAAGCGGTTCTACTATTACGACCACCGTACCAACAGCCTGCGCGAGTGGTTCATCCGCCGGGTTCTCCAGCGGCCGCTCAGCGTACGGCGAGCGGAGTTTACCCTGCGCAGCCTGAATCTTCGGGTAGAGCGAGGCGAGTCAGTCGCGCTGATCGGGTCCAACGGATCCGGCAAGAGCACGGCGCTTCGACTTATCGCGGGGATTTATCGGCCATCCAGCGGGACTATCAAGACCAGAGGGCGTCTGACCGCAGTCAT
>JBKPAO010000057.1:0-15839 GCA_046726475.1 Gemmatimonadota bacterium
AGGCACCAGCCGGTGAACTTGGGCAACCCCGTCGAGTTCACAATCCGGCAGCTGGCGGAGGAGGTGTGCCGAATCGTTGGCGGCAAGGTCCAGGTCACCTACCGTCCACTGCCCCAGGATGATCCAACGCAACGCAAGCCGGATATTAGCCGCGCTCGCGAATGGCTCGGCTGGAATCCCCAGATTTCCCTGGAGAAGGGTTTAGTCCGGACGGTCGAATTTTTCCGCTCGACCCGCCACGCAAAGGCCGGGCGGGCGTTTCGGGATTTCGCGGCGGCCCAAGACCAAGAATAATCAGCCTGCAGGTCGATCGTACTCTACTATATTCCGCCCCTACCTAGGGGCGGTTTCTTTCTGGGTACCGCTCACCCGTTTACCTGCTGGGGAACATGTCCATCAAGTCTGACCGTTGGATCCGCCGCATGGCGCGGGAGCACCGGATGATCGAACCGTTCGTGGACGGGCAGGTCCGTGAAGGGGCGATCTCCTACGGCGTCTCTTCCTATGGATACGACATGCGGGTGGCGCCCGAGTTCCGCATTTTCACCAACGTCCTCTCCGCGATTGTCGATCCTAAGCAGTTCGATGATCGGAGCTTCGTCAAGTTTGACGGTGAGGTGTGCATTGTGCCGCCCAACAGCTTCGCACTGGCTCGCTCGGTAGAGTACTTCCGCATTCCTCGGAATGTGCTCACCATCTGTCTGGGGAAGTCGACCTACGCCCGCTGCGGGATCATCACCAACGTCACGCCCTTCGAGCCCGAATGGGAAGGCTTCGTGACTCTCGAGATCAGCAACACGACGCCGTTACCCGCCAAGATCTACGCCAACGAAGGGATCTGCCAGGTGCTCTTCTTCGAAGCTGACGAGCATGATGTGTGCGAGACCAGCTACGCGGACAAGAAGGGTAAGTACCAGAAGCAGACCGGCGTCACGCTGCCGAAGCTGTAGAGAAGCCCTCCCGAGAAGGTCCTATGCGCTACGCCGCCACCCCCGCATTCCTATTGTGCCTTTGGCAGCTCTCCTCTCGATCGGCCATCGTATCCGCCCAGGAGCCCACGGCCCCGAAGCCGGCCCCCGCCCCGGCCCCGGTTCAAAACGCGCGCCCACTGACCTTACCTACCCTGCGCCCGCCAGTTGCGGATACCGGCACCTTCAGTCCGCTTGCGTTGCCCGAAGGCAACGAGCGTCGGACCGCTGACGGCTCCCCCGGGCCCGGGTATTGGCAGCAGAGGGTGGACTACCAGATTCGCGCCACCCTGGATACCGCGGCCAAGCGGATCAGCGGCTCCGAATCAATCCGCTACGCCAACAACTCGCCTGACAGCCTGCGGTTCATCTGGATGCAACTGGACCAGAATCTTTTCCGGCCCGGCAGCACCGGATCCTTGCTTTTTGAGTCCGAGAGTCGCTTCGGCGGCGGCGGATTTCAGGGGGGATTTCAGATCGACAGTGTTGTCCAGTGCGGCGAGCCGGAGGCAAAGCAGGTGGCCGCTGCAAACAGCTCACGCAAGTCCAGGCGGTCGAGTCGCTCTCGCTCAGCAACTAAGCCGGCGCAGCCCCTCTGCGGGACTGCACCGCTGAAGACCCGGGTTGACGACACCATGATGTACGTAGAACTGAGGAACCCAATCCCGCCGAAGGGGAGCATGAGATTCGAATTGGCCTACAGCTTCAACATTCCGGAGCATGGCGCCGATCGGATGGGCCGGGATGGCAGCCTCTACGAAATTGCCCAGTGGTACCCACGCCTCGCTGTCTACGATGACGTCCATGGCTGGAATACCGACCAGTATCTCGGTCAGGGCGAGTTCTACCTCGAATACGGAAATATCGACTACGAAGTCACCGTCCCAGCCGGCTACATCGTGGGTGGCACCGGAGTGCTGCAGAACCCGGGGGACGTCCTGACAGCGGCCCAACGCCAGCGGCTGGCGCTGGCACGACAATCCGACACTACGGTAGCCATTATCACTCAGGCGGATCTTTCCTCTGGTGCAGCCCGCCCTGCCAAGGACGGATCTCTGACGTGGCGATTCAGGGCAGAGAATGTCCGTGACGTGGCCTGGGCTGCAGCTCCAGACTACCTGTGGGACGCCTCCGGATGGCAGGGTGTCCTGGCGCAAGCCTATTACCGCCCATCCGCAGTGGACATCTGGAAAGATGCTGCAAAGATGAGCCGCTTTTCGATTCAGGAGTACAGCACTCGCTGGTTTAGCTACTCCTATCCCCAGATTTCGGCGGTCGAGGGGCCGGTCTCCGGTATGGAATACCCTATGCTCGCCATGGAGGCGAGAGGTGAGAGCGGGCCCGACCTGTACAGCGTCCTGACCCACGAGATCGGGCACATGTGGTACCCCATGACCGTCGGCTCCGACGAGCGGCGCTACGCCTGGATGGACGAAGGCTTCAACACCTTCATCAATGCTTTCTCGGAAGAGGATTACTGGAAGCGGAACGATGCAGCTACCCGCCAGCGGGAGCGACAGCTGGTGATTGCCATCGATCAATTGCCGACCGCCCAGCCGATTCTTACTCCCGCCAATCGCTACAAGGGCAGCAACAATCTGCTGAGCCTAGCGTATCTCAAGCCGTCGATCATGCTTCTCGCGCTCCGGAGCAAGGTTCTGGGGGAGCAGGTCTTCGATAGCGCGTTCCGGGAATACACCCGCCGGTGGGCCTTCAAGCATCCCCAGCCTGCCGACTTCTTCCGCACAATCGAGGACGTCTCCGGTCGCGATCTCGCCTGGTTCTGGCGCGGCTTCTTCTATACCACCGCTTCGCTGGACCAGTCGGTAGAAGGTGTCAAGCAGGAAGCCGACGGTTCTGCCGAGGTGACCTTGGTGAACCTGGGCGACGCAGTCATGCCGGTGGAGTTGGAGTTGGGGTTTGAAGATGGCACCAAGGAACAGGTGAAGCTGCCGGTGGAGATCTGGTTTGGAGGGAACCGCTACGTCTATCACGTCCAGCCCGCGAAGGCAATCGCCAGTGCTCGGGTGAATCCCGACGGGACGCTCCCCGACGCCATCCTGACCAATGACCTGTGGAAGCGTGCTCCGGCGACCTCAACACCGTAGCAAGAACCTGCCGACGGAACCCTCCATGCGATTCTTGGTACCTACGCTCGTCGTGATGATCGTTCCGGGCCTTGCTGCGCAGGAGGTCACGAGTCCAAGCAGCCGGGTGGATACGGCGGTTTCTTCTTCAGATCGCTCTCCCTTCCGACGCTTGGAGTTGCCGGCTCCGAACCGAATCCGCAACGGCAGCGGCGCCCCAGGACCCGAGTACTGGCAGCAGCGAGTGGACTACGTGATCCGGGCGACTCTGGACACCGTGGCCCGCAAGGTGAGCGGCCAGGAGCGCATCAGCTATCTGAATCGCTCACCGGACACCCTCCGCTACCTCTGGCTCCAACTTGACCAGAATCTCTTCACCGCCGGCAGCCGGGGCTCCCTGCTGTTCGATCAGGGCTCTCGGTTCGGCACTCAGGGAGCCGAAGGCGGCATCACCCTGACCCAGGTTGCAGAGCCGGCAGCCCGTGCCGCCGCTGGGCGCCCCGCTCAGCCGGCGAAGCAGCTCCATTACCTCGTGAACGGGACGATGATGAAGGTCGACCTCTCCCGGCCGCTCCAGCCCGGTGGGCTACAGGTAATCGAGATTGGCTGGTCGTTTCCGTTCGGACCGAACAGCAACCGGATGGGGATCGAGCAGATCGACGGGAGCACCGTCTATGAGGTGGCCCAGTGGTATCCCCGCCTGGCGGTGTACGACGACGTGCGAGGCTGGAACACCGAGCAGTATCTCGGCCAGGGAGAGTTCTACCTGGAATACGGCCGCTTTGACGTGAGTCTCACGGTGCCGGCCAACCTGCTCGTGGCGGCTACTGGTACGCTGCGGAACCCGGGCGAGGTGCTCACGGCGACACAGCGCGCTCGACTGGCACGGGCGCGACTCAGCGATTCGACGATCGTGATCCGGGGCAAGGACGAGATCACCGATGCGGCGAGCCGTCCCCGTGCCCCGAATGGGACTCTCACCTGGAGGTTTACCGCCGACAGCGTGCGCGATTTCGCCTGGGCCGTGGCGTCGCACTTCGTGTGGGATGCGGCGCGGGCGAACGGCGGACGAACGCTGG
Source organism: Gemmatimonadota bacterium (assembly GCA_046726475.1). Classification (GTDB taxonomy): domain Bacteria; phylum Gemmatimonadota; class Gemmatimonadetes; order Gemmatimonadales; family GWC2-71-9; genus CAVVWJ01. Next base: position 4,135 of record JBKPAO010000057.1, read on the forward strand.
CTATGAGCTTCTATCCGCCATCAGCCGAGCCGGTATGGAATCAATCGACCCAGTTCGTCCGATTCGCGGTCGAGAACTACTCGTCGTGGCGCATCTATCCCTATCCGGTGGCGATCAATGTAAACGGAATCGAAGGCGGCATGGAGTATCCCATGATTGTCTTTTGCCACAATCGCACGGACGTGTCCGCACTCTTCAGCGTGACCGACCACGAGATTGGGCATACCTGGTTTCCCATGATGGTCGGAAACAACGAGCGACTCTACGCTTGGATGGACGAGGGCTTCAACACCTTCATGAATTATTACGATTGGGAGAAGAAATTTCCCGGTACCTACAATCGCCGAGGCAACCCCCGGCTGTACATCCCGCTGGCGCTGTCCGGGCGGGAGGAGCCGATCATGACGCCGGCCGACCGCATTCGGGGTGACCTCAGCGTCACGGCGTACACCAAGCCCGGGTTGGGCCTCATTCTCTTGCGAGACCGGATCATCGGCCGGGAACGATTCGACCCGGCCTTCCGGGAGTACATCCGCCGCTGGGCATTCAAGCATCCCACCCCAGCGGACTTTTTCCGGACCATCGAAGACGGGGTTGGTGAAGACCTGAGCTGGTTCTGGCGCTCTTGGTTTTATACGACTGAACGGCTCGATCAGGCAGTAGACTCGGTGTCGGTGGCTGATTCAGGTGGCGTGGTGTCCCGAGTCCATATTCGTAACGCCGGGGGGATGCCGATGCCGGTCGAGTTGGATCTCAGAATGGAGGACGGCACCAGTCGGCACCTCAGCTTGCCAGTGGAGATCTGGTTTGGTGGTGACCGATATGCGGTGGCGGTATCGGGTCCCAAGCGAGTGGTGGGTGCCACCATCGACGCTCGCAACGTCTACCCGGATGTGCGTCGGGAGAACAACAGCTGGATGGAGGGTCGGAGCGCTGGAACGCACTGAACGGCAGAAGGCGCACAGAACGTTCCATGTTCCGGCGCTCAGTCTTTCCTCCCTACTACTCCGTCTTCAACTGCCAGAGTCCGCTCAACATGTCGATAGCGTACAGAGAGCCGTTCGCGAGCTGCACACCCCAAGTGTATGTGTTCCCGGTTCCACCTGGACGGATTTCGCTCATCAGCCGGCTGGAAAGGTCGCCGGAAAGTGTGCCCGAAACATCCAGGGCCACAACGCCGCCATTATAGTACGCCGCATACAGAACCTGGCGCCCCTCGTCCATCCAGAAGTTATGGGTGCCGGCTCCATCCAGGTGGAAGAAAGCTACCTCTATTGGATGAGTCAGATCGGAGACGTCTACCACGTGTATGTCTCCGCTCGATTCGGACCCGATCAAACCAAAACCCTCTTGACCGATGAAGAGGTACCGCTTCTCACCCGTGACCGGATTATGGAACCACCAGCCATTGTGCACCGAGGGACTATTCGGAGATGTGGTTGACGTCACCAGTTGACTGACCTTCACCGGCGTAACGGGCGAGCCTCCTCGTATTCCGTTTCCTACGTCATAGATTATGACGCCCTCGTCCCAGGCGAACACGAAGGCTAACCCGTCACGGACGAAAGTATCGTGAATGCCATAGTGCGGCAGAATCGGTTCTCGGTGGACCAGGGATGGAGCGGCTGGGTTGCTGAGATCGTAGATAAGGAGTGCCGGCTGATTTTGGTTGTTGCTGCCGCTGAAACCCGGGTTCTTTGCGGCAAAACCATAGAGCTGCCCATTGATCAGTGACAACGTGACGGTGTGGACGCCCCCGAAGGGGACCAGAGCAGTTCCTATCAGGGTGGGATTCGCCGGGTCGGTCAGCCCGTAGATATAAACCCCCCCGTCTTCCCCGAGCTCTCCTCCACGCTCCCCACTCAAAACCAGCAGCTGACCATCATCACTCACCTGAACATCACTGACAGTGGCGATCCCTGCTACTGTGACAGACTTCGCCAAGGAAGGGGCACCACTCGCATCGAGGGACCAGACATTGAGTACATCGCCGGACTTTTGGTTACGAGGGAAGCCTCCCCAAGTGCCAGTGTACGCATAGTTCCCATGGACCCACAGATCCGAGCTGTACCGGTCGGGCACGTTGTTGCCCCCAGCGGCGACACTCAGGACCACATTCCGACTGGCCGCCGTAGCAGTAAACACAACTGGGGAACCGGCGAGCCCGGTGGCGTCCGCCTGCGCCTGCTGCTCTCCGACGAAGTCGCCGAGCGTGAATTGGGTAGCGGCGAGACCGGATCCGTTCGTGACGGACGAAGCAGGAGAAACGCTGCCTCCTCCAATAACGATCGACCAGTTCACTGTCACACCCGGCACCGAGTGGCCTGAAGCATCCGTCACTCGAACGGTCAAGGATTCAGCTAGTGCCGATCCGGCGATGCCGCTCTGCGCATTTCCAGCAGTTTCCGTAACGGTGGTAGCGACCAGCGGCTCGACGTGGCTGTGGGCGGTGAACACTATCGGCGAGCCCGGTACTCCTCTCACCTCCGCCTGAGCCTGCTGGTCTCCTTCATCCGGTCCCAGGGTAAACTGTGCGGCCGCCAGACCATCAGCATTGGTGTTCACGGATGCAGGGGAGATCTGCCCATCACCGGACAGAATGGACCAGTCCACCCGAATCCCAGCCACCCCGTTTCCGCCTGGGTCCGTCACTTGCACCTTGAGCGAGTCGGAGAGTGCGGTCCCGACTAGCCCGCTCTGATCCGTGCCAGCGACAGCTTGGACATTGGACGGCGCCGGCGGCTCCACTCCGCCATTATCCCCGCTGCACGCCGCGGAGAATAGGGCGAGCAGGGCCCACTGCGTCTTTTTCTTAATCATCATGCCCATGGTGTGTCATATCCATCCCGGGCGCCGTGTCCTGCGCCACACCGTATCGCCCCATGCGGTGCATCGCCATGCCTACATTCAACCGCGCGCCGAGACTGATCGACCAGAATGACGTCTTGCCATACAACGACTGGGGATCGAACAAGCCTTCACCAACTTTCGCAATCCTTCCATAGGATACCTCCAAAAATGGAAACGTGGTGAACGCCTGCCACGGCTGGAACTGCACGCCATAACCGGCGGTGTGAATCGTCCACCTGGTGATACCCAGAATGGAGTTCTCGAAGATCGGCCGGTGCGAACGGAACCGGCGCACACCTCGCTCCTCTTCGGGGCGCTCCGTGCGCTCGAACCGATAATACAGACGATTGTGACCCAAGGTCCCTGCACCTTCGGCCAGGAAGCTATGGAAGAGAAAGAAGCCTTCCGCCTCCGAGGTGCGCGCCCATTCGACCAGTCCATAGACCGGAAAGCGTTGGATCATCCCGTCCCAGCGACCGGAGGCACTCCACTTCTGCTGATCGCTGCCGAAGCCGGGGCGGTGCTCGGGAGAGTGTACTTCGGCGTACGAGCCCTGAAATTCGAGAGATCGGGAGGCCAACAGGGTAGCGCGGGCGGACCAGGAGTCGCCGAACCGGCTGAGCTCGGGCCACTGTCCTGGACGTTCCGGCTCATCGCCGTTGAAGAGTCCGCCCTCGAGCAGCATAGGTCCGGCGCGCACACCGAGAATCGCTACAGCTCGCTCCAGAATCTGCGCCAGGTGATGGTTGACTGGGTATCGAAGGACCGGCCGGCTCATGGGATCGTCGGTTCCAAATGGGGCGAAGCCCTTCCCCGCGGATATCGACACCCGTACCGGGCGGGCGTCGGAGACGAGCTCCTGGTCGTACGTGAGGACCGCCTCGTGGAGGTACGTATGGGGATGGCGCCGGTCGATGAATCCCTCACCCCAATCGCCAAGGGCAAGCTCGCCCTCGGGGATGGTGAGACCCTCCAGGTTCAGCGTCCCGAGAAACCGGAGATGGTTGGCGAGGGCGCCGGCGTGGATCATAAGTGTGGGCTGCACCACCCGGATCTCGCTGAGAGACCCTCCGTGAGGAACCGGATCACTCCAGAAGTAAGCCGGCACCGCGGCGCCGCCTGCCTGGACCCACGGGGAGGTTTGGGCCAGGCACTTCGACGGGAGAAGTAGGGCTCCGAAGAGTACGAATTGGGTGGTAGAAATCAGTCCGGCTCGGCCACGGCACCCCGGCCAGCGGTGAGACTGGCCCGAAGAAAGTCGCGGTTCATTCGGGTGATCGTGTCGATGCTGATGAGCTTCGGACAAGCATCCTGGCACTCGCCATAGAGCGTGCAGCCTCCGAAGTGCTCGATGTCCATCTGCTCGACCATCCGGAGCGTCCGACGGTAGCGCTCCGGCTGCCCCTGGGGAAGGAGGCCCAGATGCGCCAGCTTGGCCGCGGTAAACAACGATGCCGAGCCGTTCGGACAGGCTGCCACGCAGGCCCCGCACCCAATACACTGGGCGGCGTCCATAGCAGTGTCGACAGTCTCTTTGGGGATGAGAATCACGTTACCATCAGGCGCGCCGCCGGTCGGGGCGCCGATGTAACCACCCGCCTGGATGATTCGGTCGAAGGCGCTCCGGTCCACCACGAGATCGCGAATGATCGGGAAGGCTCTGACCCGCCAGGGCTCGACCGTAATCACGGCCCCATCCCTGAAGGTCCGCATGTGGAGCTGACACGCGGCGGTACCTGGCATTGGGCCGTGCGCGACGCCGTTGATCATCAGGCTGCAGGAGCCGCAGATCCCCTCCCGGCAATCGTGATCGAAAGCGATTGGAACCTCGCCCCGTTCTACGAGACGCTCATTCACCACGTCCAGCATTTCGAGGAATGATACGTCGGGACTGATGTCTCTGGCCTCGTATTCTACCATGCGCCCGGGAGCGTTCGGTGCGGGTTGGCGCCAGACTCTCAGAGTGAGGTTCACTTATAACTCCTCTGCGCCAGATGCACGTACTCGAATTCCAGTGGCTCATGATGCAGCAGAGGCGTGCGGTCCGGTCCACAATACTCCCAAGCGGCGACGTAGGCGAAGTGCTCATCGTCACGCAGCGCCTCGCCATCCTCGGTCTGAAACTCCTCCCGGAAATGTCCGCCGCAGGATTCTTCTCGGTGGAGCGCATCGGTACACATGAGCTCACTGAGCTCCAGGAAATCGGCGACCCTCCCGGCCTTCTCCAGCGCCTGATTCAGCTCGGCGTCGCTTCCGGGCACGTTGACGTTTCGCCAGAACTCCGCCCGGATCTCCGGGATGCGGCCGAGGGCGTGCTTCAGACCAGCTGCCTTGCGGGACATTCCGCAGCAGTCCCACATCAGCTTCCCCAGCTCCCGATGGAACGAATCGACAGTTCGCTTTCCCCGCACTTCGAGCAGCCGGCGAGTGTAGGCCGTGACCTCCGCCTCGACCCGGCGGCATTCGGGGTGGCCGCTGTCGACTTTCTCCAGCTTGGCTGATGCCAGGTAGTCACCGATCGTAGCGGGGAGAATGAAATAGCCGTCCGCCAGTCCCTGCATCAGGGCGCTGGCACCGAGGCGATTGGCTCCGTGGTCGGAGAAATTCGCCTCTCCGATGACATGCAGCCCGGGGATGGTGCTCATGAGGTTGTAGTCCACCCAGAGGCCGCCCATCGTGTAATGGACCGCCGGGTAGATCCGCATCGGAACCTTGTAAGGGTTCTCGTCGGTAATCCGCTGGTACATCTCGAACAGGTTGCCATAGCGGTCCCGGATCGCAGGTTCACCCAGGCGGTGGATCGCGTCCGCGAAATCGAGGTAGACACCGAGCCCGCTTTCCCCCACCCCGCGGAGTTCATCACACACTTCCTTAGCGGCGCGGGACGCGAGGTCGCGAGGTGCCAGGTTACCGAAACTGGGGTACTTCCGCTCCAGGTAGTAATCGCGCTCGCTCTCCGCGATCTCGCCGGGCCGTCGCTTGTCGCCCGGCTGCTTGGGCACCCAGACCCTCCCATCGTTCCGGAGCGATTCGCTCATGAGAGTGAGCTTCGACTGGTGCTCGCCGCTGACCGGTATGCAGGTCGGATGGATCTGGGTAAAGCACGGGTTGGCAAACGCGGCCCCGCGCTTGTGCGCTCGCCAAATGGCGGTGGCGTTCGAGCCCTTGGCATTAGTGGAGAGATAAAAGACGTTGCCGTAGCCGCCGGTTCCCAGCACGACCGCATCACCCACATGGGATGAGATCTCGCCGGTGACCATGTTCCGCACCACGATGCCCCTTGCCCTCCCGTCGACGACGATCAGGTCGAGCATTTCGGTGCGGGGGAACATGGTCACTCCACCACGATCGACCTCCTTCTGCATCTGCTGATATGCGCCCAGCAGCAGTTGCTGGCCGGTCTGCCCCCGGGCATAAAACGTCCGGGAGACCTGGGCCCCACCGAAGGACCGGTTCGCCAGCAAGCCACCGTATTCCCGGGCAAACGGTACCCCTTGCGCGACACACTGATCGATGATCTGTACGCTGATCTGCGCCAGGCGATAGACATTGGCCTCCCGAGATCGGAAGTCTCCGCCCTTCACGGTGTCGTAGAAGAGCCGGAAGATGCTGTCCCCATCGTTGCGGTAGTTCTTCGCAGCGTTGATCCCGCCCTGTGCCGCGATGCTGTGAGCCCGCCTCGGCGAGTCCTGGAAACAAAAGCATTTGACGTTATAGCCCAGCTCGCTCATCGACGCGGCAGCCGAAGCGCCGCCCAATCCAGTGCCCACCATCAAAATGGTGTATTTCCGCTTGTTGGCAGGGTTCACCAGCTTCATCTCGAAGCGGTGCTTGTCCCACTTCCGCTCGATGGGTCCATCCGGCACCTTGGAGCGCAACTCGATCACCGAACCACTCCAGCGTAGACTGCGATCGGTATGACGGTAAACCCCAGCCAGATGAGCAGGCCGAGCACGAGCGCAACGGTCCGGCGGAGCGGATTGGGTGACGGCGGGCTCATGCCGAGGCTCCGGCCGCTGCTCCAGATGCCGTGGTACAGGTGCAGGCCGACCGCCGCCATTGCGATCAGGTACACTCCAACCACGAGTGGATTATGAAACCCGTTGGCCACGTTATGGTACGGATCGCCCTCAATGAAATTGGGGTGCGCCGTCCCGACGGTAAAATGAAGGATGTGATAAACCAGAAAGGCCAGAATCAGGGCGCCACCCCAGCGGATTGTCTGCGAGGCGAAGGTCGAAACCTGCGGCTTCCGTCCTCCGACATAGTCCATCGGGCGCGCCTCCTGCCGTCGCGCGGCCAGCTGCACGGCCGCCACAACGTGGAGCACCAGGGCGGCCAGCAGCACGGCTCGGACAGCCCAGAGTGCACCTCCGGTTCCATGGAGGAAAGCACTATATGCATTGATCTTGGCTGGGCCCTGAAACACCAGGAGATTGGCCAGAACATGGGTGATCAGGTAGGCGACCATAATGAGCCCGGTCACCGCCATGATCACCTTCTTGCCCACCGAGGAGTGCCAGAGGAGTTGTAGGCGATCCATCAGAGCGGAACGCTCATTGATCCACGACCACCTGGGTGGAGCGCACCGCCTCGGCTGATTTGCCGAGCTCCTCCCGTTCGGCGTCGGTCAGCGTAACCTCGATAATGCGCTCCAGTCCGGCTCGCCCGAGCTTGCAGGGGACGCCACAGAACACATCGCGCAGTCCGTACTCGCCCTGGAGCCAGGCCGAGCAGGGTAGAATCCGCTTGCGGTCGAGCGCGATCGCCTCGACCATCTGGACCGCGGCTGCACTCGGCGCGTAGTACGCCGATCCCGTCTTAAGAAAGCCCACGATCTCGGCGCCCCCGTTGCGGGTGCGGGTGACGATCGAATCGAGCTTCTGGCGGTCGATGAGCTGGGTGACCGGTATTCCGGAGACGGTGGTGTAGGACACCAGAGGGACCATGGTGTCACCATGGCCGCCAAGCACCATGGCCTGGATGTCTTCGACGGAGATGTCTAGGGCTTCGGCGAGAAACGCTCGGTAGCGAGCCGTATCCAATACTCCGGCCATCCCCAGAATGCGCTCGCGAGGAAACCGGCTGGCCTTCATTGCGACATAACACATCACGTCGAGCGGGTTCGACACCACGACGATGATGGACTTGGAGGCGACCCGGGCGATCTGCTCCGTCACCGACCGAACGATGCCGGCATTGGTCTTGACCAGGTCATCGCGGCTCATCCCTGGCTTTCGAGCGATCCCGGCGGTCACGACAAACACTTCTGCGCCCGCTGCTTCGTCGTAACTGCCGCTCCCAATGATCCTGGTATCAAATCCCTCGACCGGTCCGGACTGCCACTGGTCCAGGCCCTTCCCTTGAGGAACGCCATCGACGACGTCGATCATGACGACGGTGCGGGCAAGATTTTTTTCCGCCAGGCGTTGCGCCGCCGTCGCACCCACGTTCCCCGCTCCGACCACTGCGACCTTATTCAGCATCGAGTAGCTCTCACTCTTCAGCTGTGAAGTAGGTACCTAAGCCCAAAACGCCCAATATAGTTGCTCTCAGTCGAGAGTCGCGAGTCGAGAGTCACGAATCGCGAGCCGCGAGTCGCGAGTGCCACCACTCACTTGCCTAATAGCCTCGTACAACACAATTCCGACAGCAGTCGAAAGGTTCAGACTCCGCACCGGCCCGCTCATCGGAATCGTGAAGCACCGCTCCGGGTGTTTCTCCAGGATCCGCTGCGGCATGCCCTCGGTCTCGCTGCCAAACACGAGGCAACTATTCGATTTGTAGGGAGCCTCCCAGTAGCTGTGCTCTGCCTTCGCCGAGAAGTAGAGACAGCGGACTCGATCCATCGCATCACGAAACGCGAACCAGTTGGGATGGACCCAGAGATCGACCGCATCCCAGTAGTCCAGGCCGGCGCGACGAACCTCGCTGTCGCCGATCGAAAAGCCGAGCGGCTCGATGAGATGCAGCGAGCTGTCAGTCGCCGCGCAGAGACGTGCGATATTGCCGGTGTTCGGAGGGATCTGCGGTTGAATGAGTGCGATGTGGAGCGGCATCAGCCGCCCCGGGTATGCATTTCGCGGTGCGGATCGGCCCGGAGCGAATCCAGCTGATAGAGCGCGCCGCGATCAGGAGACTCCGCCCGCTGCTCGGCGCCGCGATCGGTTCTCGCAGTCCATGTCTTTGCCAGCTGGCCGGCAATCTCCTGGTCGGTGCACCCTTCGCGGAGTATCTCCCGAAGATCCAGGCCGCTTTCTCCATAGAGGCACAACAGCCACCTGCCATCCGCGGTCAACCGGCTTCGATCGCAGCTCCGGCAGAATGGGGCCGTGGTCGAGGCGATAATGCCGAACGTGGTACCGTCGGGGAGGGCAAACCGCTCCGCTGGAGCCGCTCCATCCTCGCCGACAGGCTCGATCTTGCCGTATCTCTGCTCCAGTCGGTCGAGGATCTCCCGCTGGCTCACCACCTGCTGCAACGACCAGCCTGTGGCGCCCCCCACGTCCATATATTCGATGAATCTCACCTCGGCTTCTTGTGCCTGGGCAAACTCCAGTAGAGCGATCAGCTCGTCGTCGTTGTAGCCCCGAATGACGACCGAATTGAGCTTGACGGGTGCGAGCCCGGCGGCTCGAGCGGCAGAAATCCCAGTGAGAACGTCGCTATGCCGCGGGCTCCTCGTGAACTCCAGCATTCGCTCCGGCCTCAAGGTATCGAGGCTGATGGTCACTCGGTTGAGACCGGCGGAAGCGAGCTGGTCGGCGTAGCGCGCCAGCAGAATGCCGTTGGTGGTCAGGGCGATGTCCCGGATCAGTGAATGATCCCGGAGCAGCGCAACCAACTTGGGAAGATCGTGGCGCAGCAGCGGCTCACCCCCGGTGAGCCGAATTCGGTCGACTCCGTGGCCGGCGAAGATCCCCACTAACCGATGAATTTCCTCGAAGGTGAGGATCGAGGCTCGGGGGAGCCAAACGTATTCCTGCTCCGGCATACAGTAACCACAGCGCATGTTGCAGCGGTCGGTGACTGAAATCCGCAGCGATCGGAGAGGACGGCCGAACTGGTCGAGCAGGGCAGCGGGGCGGCGGGGCGGCGGGGCGGGACTCATGAGCGCGGCCTTCCACTCGTTCCTGCCACACCGCTCACGGCTTCATCAACCGCCCCGCTGCCAACCCACTCCACCGTTCCATCCGCGAAGTACTCCCGCTTCCAGATCGGCACCCGACGCTTCACCTCTTCGATGACGTAGCGGCAGGATGCGAATGCCTCCTCGCGGTGAGCCGATGCGACGGCGATCGCCACCGCGGTCTCGCCAACCTGCAGTGTGCCGGTTCGATGCTGCAGCGCCACGGCGCAGCTCCATCGTGCTTCGGCCTCGGCCACGATGCGGGAACACTCAGCCTCAGCCATTGCCTCGTACGCGGAGTAGTCCAGACGCACGACGGGACGGCCGCCGTGGTGGTCGCGGACGGTACCGAGAAAACATGCAATGCCGCCCCGGTCAGGAGACTGCACCACGGCGATGAGGGCGCCGAGATCTATGGGCGTGGAGGTCAGGTGCACCGGCGCTAGCCTCCCGACAGCGGTGGAAGGAGCGCGAGCTCATCACCGCTGGTCAGCGGTGTGGTAGCAGTCACCTGCGAGAGATTGAGCGCGCAGAGGGGCTTGGGCGGGAGCTTCTCACCGCCGGGCAACAACGCCTGGATCCGGCGCACTGCATCGCCCACGGTCGCGGGATAATCGAGCGACAGCTCCAAGGCGTCGACGCCGAGCTTCTCCGCATAGCTGCCGAAGAGCAGGACCCGCACGGAGACGGTCTGGAGAGCACTGGGCATGCTCTGAAAGCTACCGCTGCGCGGCACAGTTCGGAAACGGGCCGGCGAGAAACAAAAAGGCCGCCTGGTGAAAACCAGGCGACCTCGAGAGATGCTCGCGCGACAGACGATGATGCCTACATGCCTTGGGCCGGCTCCGCCTCGGACGTCTCATCCGCGACTAGGGCACGTAACTCCTTGCTAGGCTTGAATACGGGGACCGGCCGCGCGGCCACCTCGACCGGATCACCGGTCCGGGGGTTGCGAGCCATCCGGGTCTTGCGCCGACGGATCTTAAACGTGCCGAAACCGCGGACCTCGATATTGTGCTGCTGTTTGAGAGCTTCCTTCACCGCCTCGAGAAAGGCGTCCACGACGCGGGCGCAGTCCTTTTTCGAGATCATGGGCCCCGCTGTGCGGGCGATGGAGGCGGTCACCTGTTCGACGAGATCGGCCTTGGTCATGCATCCCCCAGAAGGGTTATGTCAGCGAGGCGAGGGAGGGGCAACCCGATGGCCGATACTACGAGCTTACCCATTGTCTGTCAAGGGGTTGCCGATTTGAAGGTCGGGCCACCCCGAGCGACTCCATGAATTCGGCGAAGTGTGGCAGGGCGTCGTGCGGGCCGGGCGCAGCCTCCGGGTGATACTGCACCGCGAACAGCGGCAGCTCACGGTGGCGAATTCCTTCGATGGTACCATCGTTCAGATTCAGATGAGTGACCTCCAGCGCCGACGCTCCGGGCACCCCATCAGAGTTCCCAACCACCGCGAAACCATGGTTTTGAGTGGTAATGAGAACTTGATCGCTCCGAAGATCCCGTACCGGATGGTTGCCGCCTCGATGACCATAGGGCAGCTTGGCCGTTGAACCACCGTAGGCCAGACCCACCAGCTGATGCCCGAGACAGATACCGAATGTGGGAAGGCCGGCACCGGACAACTCTCGAATGGTGGATAGGGCATACCCGACAGCAGCCGGATCACCGGGGCCGTTCGAAAGGAAGAGACCGTCGGGCTTTAGCTCGCGTACCTCGGC
>JBKPAO010000058.1:0-49196 GCA_046726475.1 Gemmatimonadota bacterium
ACATTGGACCGCCTTACCGCCTTACCGCCTTACCGCCTTACCGCCTTACCGCCTTACCGCCTTACCGCCTTACCGCCTTACCGCCTTACCGCCTTACCGCCTTACCGCCTTACCGCCTTACCGCCTTACCGCCTGCATCTCCGGCCGGTTTTCCCAGACGACGTTAATGATCTTCCAGCTCCCGTTCCACTTGATCACCTGCAGAAAGTCCACCCACTCCGTCGCCTCGATTCGCACCATGGCGGCGTTGCCGAAGGTACTGAGAATCGTCACGTCATCCCGCCGCTCCGACGCTGGGACCGGGGGATGCGCCTTGGTTCCCTGGATCAGCTCGAGCGCGGTCAGGTCCACCAGGTGACTCTTGCCGGTCGAATCGGCCCAGACCAGCCGCTTAGCCAGATGCGGATGCAGCGCGCGCTCCATCCGCGCTGGGTTATTGGTGTACCAGCCGTCGATGTAGTCGAGCGCGGTGGCGCGGATTGCGGCCGAATCAGCCGCGCTTTGCGCCCGGGTAGTTGGCGTCAGCCCGACCGTTAGAAGCGCGCCCAGCAGCATGCTCTTCATGAGTTCCTCAGGACATAGGAGCAACCAAACTGCAACCGGGCGCTCGGGCGGCCAACGACGGCGGGCCGGGGCGCCCTTGATCCGTGACGAGGGCGGACAATGGCGTGATGAATGGGACCACCTTATCCCGGGCGCCGCGAGAGATCTCCTCATCCCCTTTGGTGCCTGTTGCAGGATCTCTTTTCGAGCGCGAAGATGTGTCATGCGAGTCTTCCGCTCACCCACACTCCGGTTGATCGCGATCTGGCTCGGCGTCGCCGTGTTCTTCAGTGCCGAGAACGTGCTGGTCGGCGCCGCGCGCCATCGTCCGTTCGACTGGCAGTGGGACGTCTACCACGAGTTCGTCTATTCGCTCACCTGGGCGGCGTTCACCCCGTTCGTGCTCGCCGCGGGACGCCGCCACCCGCTCGGCGCCGGTCCGCTGTGGCGGACGATGGTGCCACACCTCTGGCGCATGGCGCTACTGGCACCAGCCCAGATCCTTACCACCTACACGGTGCACTATCTTGGCCTCGCCCTCCTCGGCCAGCGGCCGCCGGTCACCCTGGTGGCGTGGCTGGTCGGTCTCCAGGGCGGCATCGTATGGGGCACGCTCACCGGGTTCCTCTACTACTGGCTCATTCTCGGTGTCCAAGCGGCGTTCGTCTATCAGCGGATGTACCAGCAGCAACGCGTCACGTCGGCCGAGCTGGAAGGACGACTGACGGAGGCGCGGCTCGAGGCGCTCCGGCTGCAGGTTCACCCACACTTCCTGTTTAACACCCTCAATGCCATCTCCGCCTTTGTCGAGGCGGACCCGGAGCGGGCCAGGCGCATGATCTCCCGATTGGGAGATCTCCTGCGCCGCACGCTCGACAGCGGCACCGCGGCGGAGCTGCCGCTGGGCCGGGAACTCGACCTCCTCGGACCTTACCTGGAGATCCAGCGCATCCGCTTCGGCGACCGGCTCTCGATCGAGGTGGACGTTACTGAGGGGACCGCGGGCGCGCTGATCCCCGCCCTCATGCTCCAGCCGTTGGTGGAGAACGCGGTCGAGCACGGCGTGAGTCGAACCAGCAATGGCGGGCGGGTGCGGCTCAGCGCCGAGCGGGCTGGAGACCGGCTCCGGCTCGAGATCGCCGATAACGGTCCAGGGCCGACTAAAAACGGCGATGGGATCGGACTCGCCAACACCCGGGCTCGCCTGGCCGGACTCTACGGAACCGCCAGTCGCCTCGAGCTGAAGGGCGCTGCAAACGGCACCGTGGTGACGATCGAGCTCCCGTTCCGGACGGCGATCTGAGATGCGGGTCGTTACCGTAGACGACGAGCCGCCCAGCCGGCTCGCATTACGGCAGCAGCTATCCCGGTTGCCCGACGTCGAGATCGTCGCGGAGTGCGGCGACGGCGCCTCGGCGGTCGAGGCGATCCTGAGGCACGCACCCGACGTGCTATTCCTGGATGTCCAGCTTGGTGGAATGAGCGGCCTCGACGTGCTGGAGCGGGTGGGTGCCGATGCGGTGCCCGCGGTGGTGTTCGTGACCGCCTATGATCGCTACGCCGTACGCGCTTTCGAGGCCCACGCTGTGGACTATCTGCTGAAGCCGATTGATCCGGACCGGTTCCGCGAGGCATGGCACCGCGCGGCAGAGCGGGTCGAGCGCGAGACCGACGAGCCTGCCAAGCGGGTTGCGGCTCTGGTCGGCGGCGGGGCGCCTCCGCCGCTGGAGCGCTTCGTCGTTCGCGGGGGCGGGCGGCTCTTGTTCGTGCCGGTGGAGGCGGTGGAGTGGATCGAGGCCGCTGGGAACTACGTACGCTTACATCAGGGTGGGAAGGAGCACCTGCTGCGCCGGACGTTGGCCGGCCTGGCTCAGCGTCTGGGCGACCGCTTTGTACGGATTCACAGGACGGCGCTGGTCAACACACATGCGATCACCGCGCTGGAGCCGTACGGGAAAGGAAGCTATGTCGTGCATCTCACGGACGGCGCTCGGCTCGTGTCCAGTCGATACGCGGGTCGGGCGTTGCGCGCGCTACTCCAGAGCTAAGAGGCGCGCGATCTCAGGTGGTCCTCGAGCGCCGTGGCGACATCCGTCCAGCCGCTGCGATGCGAACCGATTTGTGAGACTGGGAGCCGGCGGTGGGTCAGAACCAGCTCGGTTCCGCCAAACTTCTCGAGAAACTCGATCGTGACCACCGTAGGCCGCCCATCGGTGGCGGCGGAGATCCAGGTGAATGAGAGCCTAGCCGGCGACTCTACCACCAGGTACTCGCCGCTGTGCTCGAACTTCTTCGCTCCCTGCGCCATTACGATCCGGAACTTGCCCCCGACTCGAGGATCGACCTCGGCCGTGGCATCCGTCATCCCACCCGGACGCATCCACTGAGCCAGACTAGCGGGGTCGAGCCAGGCGGCGAACACCCGCTCCCTCGGTACCGGAATGAACCGCCGCACGACGAGTTGCTCGTCTGGATCTCCAGCCGCAGTCACGTTGCACTCCTCCTGCCGCGAACATTGTCTTTGTGAGGTGGCCCGTGCTTCTGCTGCACCAGAAAGTCCTCCAGCGCATCGAGCCGAGTGTCCCAGAACTCCCGGTAGTGCTCGAGCCAGCGGCTCGCGTCCCGGAGTGGGGCTGGGCGCAGGCGAAGCCAGTGCTCCCGCCCGCGAACGCTGCGCCGTACCAGGCCGGCCTGCTCCAGCACCTTGATGTGCTTGGAGACGCCATTGAACGAGATGGGGAACCGGCCGGCCAGCGTGCCCACATTGACGTCACCGCCGGCCAGGATGCCGAGGATGGCTCTACGGGTCGGATCCGCAATGGCGCCGTAAACCCGGTTCAGTCGTCGCCCGTGGGGGCGGCTTATAGACATTTATTCAACCACATGGTAGAATATCGTCCAGACGAGGTAGCGGCACAAGAGCTGTCTTTGCAGTGACCTAAAATGGGCCATCAAGAGGCCGACCGGAGAGGTGAGCGTATGACACAGCACAGCAGCACGGCGCTCCAAGATCACGAAGTGGTGTCGCATGAGGAATGGATCGCCGCTCGGAAGGCGCTCCTCGCCGAGGAGAAAGCGTTCACCCATCGACGGGAGGATCTGGCCCGCCAGCGGCGAGCGCTGCCCTGGGAACGAGTGGAGAAGGGCTACGTATTCGACGGACCGGACGGGAAGGAGACCCTCTCGGATCTCTTCGCCGAAAGGAGCCA
Organism: Gemmatimonadota bacterium; assembly: GCA_046726475.1. GTDB lineage: Bacteria > Gemmatimonadota > Gemmatimonadetes > Gemmatimonadales > GWC2-71-9 > CAVVWJ01. The sequence goes on from JBKPAO010000058.1 coordinate 3,753, forward strand.
GCTCATCGTTTACCACTTCATGTTCCCGCCCGAGGCCGATGAAGGCTGCCCCAGCTGCTCCTTTTGGGCCGATCATTACGACGCCACGCAGGTCCACCTGAATCACCGCGACGTGAGCTTCGTGGTCATCTCCCGGGCGCCATTCAGCAAGATCGAGAGATTCAAGCAGCGGATGGGCTGGCGCTTCAAGTGGGTATCGTGCAGGAACACCGACTTCAATTATGACTTCCAGGTGTCGTTCCGACCGGAAGAGCTGAAGCAGGGTACCGCAGTCTACAACTATGAGCCGCTGAACATGCAGATAGCCGACCGCGAGGGGATCAGCGTGTTCTACCGGGACGAGAGCGGGCAGGTGTTCCATACCTACTCGACCTACGCCCGCGGCATCGACATGATGAACGCGACCTACCAGTTCCTCGACCTGGTGCCGAAGGGCCGCGATGAACAGGACTTTGAGTTCACTCAGGAGTGGGTTCGGTACCACGACCGATATTGATCCAGTGTGTGCGCTGACACCCTCGAGCGCTCGGTGGAGAGATTCCCCCACTCCAGGGTAGCTTCCGGGCGGAGCACAAAGCGGATAGCAATGAAGTGAAGCCCCTCGCCTAAATCCCGGGAGCCGAATGCTGCTGCGCGGTTGTGGCGTCCATGCGATCGTGGGCGTGATCTTCGCCGCCACCCTGGGAGCTCAGGAAGTCGACTGGCTGGCGTACGGCGGAGACGCCCAAGGCTCCCGCTACCTGCCCGCTGACCAGATCACTCGCCAGAACGTGACCCATCTCGCGGTGGCTTGGACCTACCGGACCGGCGAGACTGAGCCAGAATTCAGCACCAAGCAGCCGACCTCGTTCGAAGCCACGCCGCTGGTCATCGACGGCATCATGTACGTCGGCACTCCCCTGGGACGGGTGATTGCGCTGGATGCCGCGACCGGCCGGCAACGCTGGAACTTCGATCCGCACATCAAGCGCGACGTGACGTACGGCGACTTCGCCAGCCGAGGCGTGTCGGCCTGGCTCGATCCGCAAGCAGCCGCGGGGACGAGATGCCAGAGCCGCATCTTCGTCGCCACTGCACAATCCCAACTGTACGCGCTCGACGCAGGCACCGGCCGGCCTTGTACCGAATTCGGGTCCGGCGGCGCGGTTGATCTCAAGCGCGGGCTCCGAATTCCGCCCTTCGAGCCGCAAGCGTACTCCATCACCTCACCCCCTCTGGTGATCGACGGCCTGGTCGTCAGCGGATCTTCCATCGCCGATAACAGTCGCCCGGCGCCAGCAAGCGGCGAGGTGCGGGCCTATGACGCGCGAACCGGAGCGCTGCGCTGGAGCTGGGACCCGGTGCCCCAGCAGTCGGCTGACTCAGCCGATCACGACTGGGGCGGAGCGATGGGCAGAAAGACCGGAGGCGCCAACGCCTGGTCGGTGCTGGCGGGCGATCCGAAGCGCGGTCTGGTGTTCATACCGACCGGTAGCGCGGCACCGGATTACTACGGCGCTCTCCGGCTGGGCGACGACCGCTACGCGAACTCGATCGTGGCCCTGCAAGCTTCGACCGGCAAGCTGGTATGGGCCTTCCAGACCGTACACCACGACCTTTGGGACTACGACAACGCCTCTCCGCCTCTGCTGACGGCGATCACGAGTGCGGGCAAACAGCGCGACGTCGTGCTCCAGGCAACCAAGTCAGGGATGCTCTTCGTCCTGGATCGAGAGACCGGGAAGCCGGTCTTTCCGGTAGAAGAGCGTCGCGTCCCGCCGAGCGATATCCCCGGCGAGGAAGCTTCACCCACGCAGCCGTTTCCCAGCCTCACTCCGCCACTCAGTCCCCACCGTATGACCACCGATCAGGTTTGGGGAATCAACGACACTGACCGGGCTGCCTGTCATGCTGCGATCGACAGCCTGCGAAACGAGGGGATCTTCACCCCGCCCAGCGTGCAGGGGACGTTGGTAATGCCGTCCAACATCGGCGGAGCTCACTGGGGAGGTGTCGCCGTCGATCCGATGCGGCAGATCGCGGTTGTGCCGGTGAACCGGGTCGCCGCGGTTGTACAGCTCATCCCCCGAGAGCGCTACGATGAGGGGCGTGCGATGGCTGAGGACACGCGGCTAGGCAGGGAATACGAATACAACGAGATGTCGGGGACACCGTACGTGATGCGGCGGCGTCTGCTGCTGAGTCCGAAAGGCCTGCCCTGCACTCCGCCGCCGTTCGGGAGTTTGGTCGCCATTAGCCTCAAGACCGGGAGCCGCCTCTGGGAAGTGCCGCTGGGCTTTCCCTCTGCGCTGATGGGTGGCGCCGGTCCGGAGCAGATACCCGCTGACTGGGGTTCGCCCAATCTGGGTGGGCCTATCGTCACTGCGGGCGGGCTGGTCTTCATTGGGGCGGCACTCGACCGATCGTTGCACGCCTACGATATCGAGACCGGACGGGAGCTCTGGCGCGGCCGGCTACCGCAGAGTGGTAAGGCCACGCCGATGAGCTATCAACTGCCATCCGGCGATCAATTCGTGGCCATCGCGGTTGGAGGAGGGGGGGCGTTCGGCACCGGAGACTACGTGGTGGCGTTCCGCCTGTCCCGTTCCTCTCCAGCAAAGAGTCACTGAACTAGACCGGTGCTTTCACTGCGACCTCGCGCTCGATCTGGGCTGCCCGGCGCTCCCGCTCAATCCACCGGCTGAACCTCACTAACAAGTCACCGAGCAGCTTGCGGGTGCCTTCGTCGTTGAGCCGAAGCTTCTGGTCGAATCGCTCGTGCGCTTTCGTCACCAGGAGCTCGGGCGGCGGCAGCACCCGGGCCTGCACGTGATTGAGAATCTGCCGGAGATGGAGCTGGGCCCTCGCGGTCCCGACCTGGCTGGGTGAGGCACCCATGACGGCGATAGGCTTTCCCATCAATGGCGCGCGCCCGGGCAGGCGAGATCCCCAGTCCATGGCGTTCGTGAGCACTGCGGGGACGCCGTCGTTGTATTCCGGGGTCGCGATGAGGATGCCATCCGCCGCCACCAACGCAGCCTTGAAGGCGGTTACAGGGGGAGGATCGCCCTTGGCCTCCACGTCGGCGTTATAGAATGGCAGGGAGCCGATCTCGATCGACTCGACGGTCATCCCTTCCGGTGCCAGCTCCGCGGCTGCCTTGATGAGCGCCCGATTATAGGAGCCCTTCCGGAGACTTCCGGCAAAGGCGACGATCCGCTCAGCCACGGCGACGTTCAATGAGCATCATGCGAAAGATCACGATACTCTGAGAGCACCCCTCACACGCCTCGAGGTGTTCGGCAACCGCAAGCGATTCGAGGAGCGTGAGCGTACTGAGCAGATAGGATTCGAACTGACCAGTCGTTCGCTCACAGGTCCAGCCGGCGGGAAATTCCATGGATGTCTCCTGGCTTCACAGTCGCTCTATCAGCGCAGGCCGTCAATGCGCCGCAAGACAGGCAAGTTCATCCATCACGGCCTCAATGAATGAAACGGGACACCCACTCGAGAGCCCTCTCCGGATAAACGCCGTCCCGTTGTTCAGTCGCCAAGGGGTGATCTACCTCGGCGGCCAGACGAAACCGCGGGGCCGAGGTCGGCGCGACCAGGTGAATCAATCCCGGGAGGTAGGTGGTCGGCGGGTAGTCCGGAAGCTGGTTGGCCAAGAGACCTGGTAGCGCCGGCTCGCCGGCCTGCTGCGGGTCATCCCACAAGTCCATGACCCTGCGGTAAACCGGCTCACTCACTTCGACCCACACTCCCCAGTGCAGCTGCCGTTGCTCACCGAGCACCTCGAAGGCCATTGTGGCTCGCAGGAAGTATTGCTCGTTGCCGCCGTCACGATCGCGCAGTCGACACCAGTCTTCCCCATATCGAGTGCGCTGCTCCCGCTCATCTTCCGGGACGCGTAGAAACGCGTCGGGCCTGGTATAACGTGGCTCGATGGAGAAGATGTCGTGCTCCTCGCCGCATTGCGAACACCGGGGCATGAGACCTCCGCGCAGACGTTCGCCACATAGGACTGTCCAAAGAGTAGAGCCGGGCGTAAGCTCAGCCAACTCCCGGCCCGGTTGGACCCACCACCGCGGCCTCCATTAGAAATCCAGGAGAGCCGATGGGAGATAAAGAGGGGCCACCGCCTCGCCCGCGTCTCTCACCATGGGCGCCGCTCCAGCACCGGATCTTCCGGTTGCTCTGGCTCGCCGTGCTAGCGAGCAACATCGGGACCTGGATGCAGACGGTCGGGGCGCAGTGGCTCCTGGTAGGATCGCCCAACGCCGCGACACTAGTCTCGCTGGTACAGACCGCCGATACGCTGCCCGACGTCCTGCTTGCCTTTCCCGCCGGCGCGCTCGCCGATGCCTTCGACCGACGCAGGCTCCTGATAGGGCTTCAGCTGTTCCAGGTGGTCATTGGCGCTGGCCTAACGGCGCTCACGCTCACCGGCCACATGAACGCCCCTCTTCTCCTGGTGTTCACTTTCCTCCTCGGCGCGGGAGGGGCGATGGCGCTCTCGCCCTACCAGGCGCTGATCCCCGAGCTGGTGCCCCGTGACGAGCTCCGTGCTGCCTCCGCGCTCGGCAGCATCAGCATTAACCTGGCTCGTGCGATCGGTCCCGCCACCGCTGGGCTCCTCATCGCGCAGGTCGGCGTCGGGTTGGTGTTCGCGATCAACACGGCGACGTTCCTGCTCCTGATCGCGGTGCTTCTCATCTGGCGCCGGCCGATCGAAGCTGCAGCGCAGGCGCCAGAGCGGTTTCTCCCGGCACTCCGCGCCGGCGGGCGGTACGTGAGGTATTCGCCGGTGACGCGGCGGATCCTCCTGCGGTTGGGATTGTTCGTGATTCCCGCGACCGCAATCTGGGCGCTTCTGCCGCTGGTGGCGCGCGAACTGCTCGGCTTGGGCGCCGAAGGCTACGGCCTTCTCCTCGGCGCACTCGGCAGCGGCGCTGTCGCAGGGGCGTTCGCACTCCCGCAGATTTCTGCGAGGCTCTCTCCCAATCGGATGCTCGGCGCCGCCAGTATCGTGTATGCCCTCGCAATGGCGGTTCTCGTCACAGTGCACCACACGCTCGCGGCCTGCCTTGTTCTGATTCCCGCGGGGGCCGCATGGGTCGTGGTCATCGCCGAGCTGAACTCGACGATCCAACTGTTCCTCCCGAGATGGGTGCGGGGCCGAGGACTCGCCGCCTATCAGATCGTACTGTTCGGCTCCCAGGCGGGGGCGGCGCTGGCCTGGGGCCTCCTTGCCAATTGGACCGGCCTGGTCGTGACCTTTCTCGTGGCAGCGGGAGTACTCCTCGCCGGCGCGGCGACCATCATGTGGCGGCCGCTGTTCGACGTCCGCGGGCTCAACCGCGACCCAGCGATCGTCTGGCCCGAGCCCATGCTGGGCATAGAGCCGGAATCCGACACCGGGCCCATCCTGGTCGCCGTTACCTACACCGTGGCCGCGGAGCTGCAGGAGCGATTTTTGGAGGCGATGCGCGACCTTCGTCTCTCACGCATGCGCACCGGCGCGATCCGCTGGGAGCTCTACCGTGACGGCGAACAGACGATGCGATTCGTCGAGGAATACACGGTACCGTCATGGGAGGAGCATCTGCGACAACACCACGGGCGATTGACCGGAGCCGATGTGGAGATCGAGCGAAGGGTTGATAGCTTCTCGGATCCTGCTCCCCAGACGGCGCACTTGTTTCCGGCCTCTTGAAGCTCAGAGCAGGTGGCTATGACGTCAGTGCGTCTGCCAGGATCCGTCGAAGCAGAGGGTTGTGCCAGTACTCCGTGTGGGCAGCGAGCAGCGTTGTCGCGTCTGGATCGAGCAGGTTTCGGATCGCCGGCGGCGAAGGCGTTCCACGCTTGTCGTAGTACTTGAGCGCGCCGCTGATGATATCCCAGGGAGAGTAGATGTTGATCCACGGCATCCCCCGAAACCGGTAATCCTGGATCAGAGGCTGAGTGCTCGCCGCGAGCGCCTCACGGATGGGATTGATTCGGCCGGTCTGGGTCGAGAAGATGTAGGCGGTCTTGTCGAGGGGGGAGCCGAAGGTCAGCAGCAGTCTGGTGCGGCGGACCACCTCCGACTGACCGGACGACTGAAGCTGCTCCTCATTTATCAAGCGATTAAGCACGTCATAGTTCACCACCGACCCCAGTGAGTGCCCCACCAGGATGACCCCGTCATACGCGATCTCACCCGCTGCCGCGTAGACTGCCTGGGCACCAGCATACACGCAGTCCCTGATCTTCTGGCGCACCTCGGCAAACCGGTCGATGGTGTGGGCCGAGACGTATACCGCCACATCGCCGACGTACTGGACCAGAAAGTAGCGAACTACCGCACTGATGCCGAGGAGTGCGGCCCAGGTGAGCAGCAGTTCGATCGACCAATGCCTTCCTCCAGCGACAGTTTGAGAGAATCGCCAGACCTTGTAGGCTGCCGTGACGACCAGGGCGAGCAAAATTCCGAACAACAAGAGCACCAACACCGACGCGATCGGCTGCTGCTGATCGCTCTCGGTCTCCTTCCACCGCGCCACCAGCTGTCCCCGAAATGTGCGGTAGATCAAGGGCCAGGGCCTGCCGATGATCCAGAGGAATAGCAGGACGAAGAATGTCTCGAGAACGGTCGTGCTGAGTTTACTTAGTGTGGCGGGCCACGTCTCTCCCAGGAGATAGCCCCAGAAGCTCGGGGGTGATCCCGCCAGTGATGCGGCGCGGCCGTGCACGATTAAGAGGGCAGGGAGAATGACACCGGCGATGATCGCAGCGAATATTGCCACCACGAACGTGAGCACGCTGAGCAACCCGGTAATCCAGCGGAGCGGGCGCGCTCGCCCGATTCTTCGGGCCAGACCGGCGGCGAGGAGGGTCACACCGAAGGCGGCCGCCGCCAGCAGAAAAATATCCAACGTGATGGTCAGGTCCTCGAACAACCGGTCGGTGAGCCACTCGGGACGCTGCCCCAGTGTGGCGCGGGCGAGGCTGACCACAGTAATCACCGTGTTCATGCTCACCAGAGCCCCGATGGTTGCCACGGCGACCGCCAGATATACCCAGGTGCGGACCGGGATGTCGTAGACCTGGATCCCCCCGAATGCCCATCGCCGGAAGATGCCCTCCCCATTTCTGAGTCCATTGATCCCGGCGTGCAGCAGGAAACGAAGGACATCCCTGAGCGTCACGACACCGGCAGTGAGGGGAGCCCAATATCCCTCGTAGAAATGAATCTCGCGTCCGCTCGCCTCCAGCTGGAGCGAGATTCTCTGGAGGCGCTGGTCACCCAGCAGAACCATCTGAGTGACCGGCGTGACCGCGGAGAAGGGTGGCTCCTTCTGGAGCTCGATCACGAGATCACTGACCGTAGAGAAGGGCACCTGTTGTCCCATCCCGTGAGTCACGAACACCGCCAGCCGTTCTGTCGGTTTTCGTGGCTCCCCGTCGACTCCTGCAGGCAGTACGACCTGCTCCTGCAGGGTCACCGTGTCGCCGCGATGGCTGTGCTCCACGCTCGCCTCAGGCCGGCATGATGGCAGTCACCAGGACTGCGAGACCCATGGAATGAGCGAGATCTGCATGAGCATGAGACTGCTGGAGGTTTGGTAAGGGGGAGGGACGAGAAAGATGCACACCGGGATCTATTGAGTCGAGAGGCGCGCGGCAATCCAGAGCCTCGCGTTCCCGCGCATGATGTTCCCGTGGGGGACGGTGCCGCCGTTCCGCCGATCCGCTGTTTCCGCTACCTTCCAGCGTGCACAACCACGGAGCCACCATGACAGACGAAAATGGGCCGGTTAAGTCCGCTCCCACCGTCCACGACGTGGAGACGACCCGCGGCCGAGCCGGATTTGTGTCCGGCTTTCTCCTGGGCGTACTGATGGGGGCGGGCATCGCGCTGCTGTTCGCGCCGGAGCGGGGGGACAAGACCCGGGATCGTCTCCGCCGCCGAATGCGTTCGCTCTCGGAGGACGCGATGGAAGGGATCGACAGCGCGGGCAGAAACACCCGGGCGGAGCTCCAGCGCCGGAAGCGGCGCCTCAAGCAAGAGCTGGAGCAAATCCGCGAGCGGGCCAAGGCACGAGCGCAGGAAGCCAGAAAGGCGCTGGAGTAGCCTAGCGCTTGGCCAGCCTCCGTTCGAAGCTCGCCCCTTGACGCTTGTACACCGAATCCATGATCTCACGCGCCGGCAACGAATCCACCAGGTGGAGTTGCACGGTCGCGTCCTTGTACCGTTCGCGGTCGGCGTAGATCTCCGCGAGCTCCAAGTGATGGTAGATTCGCCCGGGATCGAGCTCAACCGCTTTTTCCATGTTGTAGATCGCCTTGGACCACGACGCCTCCTTGAACACGCCGGCGCCGAGGAAGCTCTTGGCGAAGAAGCGACTGAAGCCGGAGAGTCGCATAATCTCCGCGTTCCACCGTCCCAGGATGTGATAGGCCCCGTCGTGCTTGGGGTTGAGCGCGAGGGTCCGAAGCGCCTCGTTCCGGATAAGCGCCGCCCTCCGGATTCGGTCCTTCTTCCCCATGCTGAGCGATTCCCGCCCCACCGACGCCGCGAGCGCGAAGTGTCCGTCAGCTCCCGAGGGGTTTGCCGCGACGGCCCGCCGGGAGTAGCGCTCCGCCTGGGCATACAAGGAGTCTCGCTCCGGGTTCTTGGAGCCGGGCATCTGCTCGCCCAGGGTGAGCAACGTCACCGCTCCACGCCAGTAGGCCTCGTAGTTGGAAGAATCCTGTTCCAGGGCGGCCTGGTAGTGCTGCAACGCAGTTCGCGGGTCATGGGCCTCGTCGGCAGAAACGCCAAGCGCCACGTGGTCCGCGGGCTTCTGAGCCGCGAGAGGAGAAGCCGCCGCGAGCGAGAGCCCGGCGAGGAGCAGAGCAGAGGTGAACGGGGAGGTCGAGGATGTCTGCACGATCACCAATGGTGATTCCATCGCTGATCCAACACAAGCGCGACGGCCACGAGCTTCCCGCCTCGGAGTGGACCCGGCTGATCGGCGAGTATACCGCGGGGCGAGTGCCGGATTATCAGATGGCGGCGCTGCTCATGGCGGTGGTCTGGCGCGGGCTGTCACCCTCAGAGCTGGGGGCCCTCACCGACGCGATGCTCCACTCGGGAGATCGCCTCAACTTCGACGGTTTCAAGCCGGCGCGGGCGGACAAACACTCCACCGGCGGCATCGGGGACAAGGTGTCGCTCCTGCTCGCTCCCATGGTCGCGAGCTGCGGTGTCGCGGTGCCGATGATGTCCGGACGGGGCCTGGGACACACTGGTGGAACGCTCGACAAGCTGGAGGCCATCCCCGGGTTCCGGACCGGGGTCAGCCTGCGGGAAGCCCGGGATCAGGTCGAGCGCATCGGCTGTGTCATGCTGGGCCAGACGCCGGAGATCGCGCCGGCGGACAAGAAGCTCTATGCCTTGCGCGACGTTACCGCGACCGTCGAGTCGATCCCGCTGATCTCGGCCAGCATCATGTCAAAGAAACTGGCGGAGGGGCTCAACGGCCTAGTGCTCGACGTGAAAACCGGCAGTGGAGCCTTCCTTCCCGATACGGCCCAAGCGCTGGAGTTGGCCCGCACAATGATCGGGTTGGGCACTGCGCACGAGTGCCCGACGGTGGCGCTCCTCACCGCGATGGATCGTCCGCTGGGACGAGCCTGTGGCAACGCGCTCGAGGTGGAGGAGGCGATTGAGGGCCTGCGAGGCGAAGGCCCCCCGGACCTGATGGAGGTGACCTACGCACTGGGCGTCGAGATGCTGCTGTTGGTCGGTGCCGCCAAGAATGCACGCGACGCCCGGCGTCGGCTGGAAGAAAGCGTGACCTCGGGCCGAGCGCTGCAGAAGCTCGGCCAGATCATCGAGGCACAGGATGGTGACCGCCGGGTCATAGATCAGCCCGATCTCCTGCCCCAGGCGGCCGAGGTTGAGGTGTTTCGAGCCGATCGCGAGGGTGTCGTGGTCCAGGTAGAGCCGCGCCGGATTGGCCGCGCTATACTGGAGCTGGGCGGTGGAAGACGTACGATCGAGGATGTGATCGATCCCGCGGTCGGGTTCGTCATTCCCGCCAAACCGGGAGACAAGGTGAAGCCCGGCGAGCCGCTCGCATCCGTGTTCGCCCGGGATCGCAGCGGCATCGCGGCAGGACTGGAGGGGCTCCGGGAAGCGATCGTGATCGGAGAGCATGGTAGTCTCAGTCCGCTGATCAGTCATCGAGTGACAGCAGAGGGAGTCGAGAAACGATGCCCCTGATCTCCGGTCCCGTCGGAACCCTTCTCATCGCATTTGCCGCGATCGTCACACTCGTGCTCTGGCTCCGCCGGGACCGGAGTTATCCCGGTCCTCGGCTTCACGGCGAGGAAGGCATCGATCGAGAGGAGTTGGAGCAGGCTGAGCGAGAGGTGCGCGATCTGGGGACGCACCAGCGGCCAGACGATCAATGGCTCGGTGATGACTGGGGACCGGGCGCGAGTCGCCCGCGGCCGCCGGAGAGGCTGTAGGGCGGCCGGTTAGTCGGTCAGTTGCACAAATCAAACCGCACCTCATCCCGATGGCCTGCCCTGAGCGAGTGAGCGAGAGGAGGATGCGACCGAGGGACCTGCCCCGCGGCTCCGGAAAGCTTTGATGGAAATCCTGGTTATCAACCAGAGCGAAGTAACTGCTCTACTCCCCATGGCCGAGTGCATGGATGTCATGGCCGATGCACTCCGTGCCCTGGCCCGCGGAGACGCGATCTTGCCGCTCCGCACCGTCATCCGAATTCCCGACGGACCGAACGCCTTCGGTGCAATGCCGGCTTATCTCGGCACCCCCGGGGCAATCGGCATCAAGGTCATCAGCGTTTTCCCTGAGAACAGCGGTGCCAATCTCGACTCCCACCAGGGAGCGGTGCTCCTGTTTGAGGTGGAACGGGGGCAACTGGTCGCGATCATGGATGCCAGCGCGATCACCGCGATCCGGACAGCGGCAGTGTCCGGCGTCGCTACCCGCGCTCTGGCGCGAGAGAATGCCGGGGACCTCGCCATCCTCGGCGCCGGCGTGCAGGCGATGACGCACCTCGAGGCGATGTTCCTGGCCCGCCCGATCCGGCGCGTGCGGGTATGGAGTCGGACCGCCGAACGGGCGCGGGGATTCGCCAGTCAGGCTGCGGAGCTCTGCGATATCCGGGTGGACCCGGTCGCATCACCTGAAGAAGCAGTGACCGACGCGAGCATCGTGTGTACTGTCACCGCTTCACGGGAGCCGGTGCTTCTCGGCGAGTGGCTCGCGCCGGGGACGCACGTCAACGCGGTCGGTGCCAGCCTGCCGAGTGCACGCGAGCTCGACGGCGAAGCGGTGCAGCGGTCGCGGCTCTACGTGGATCGCCGGGAGTCGGCGCTCAACGAGGCGGGCGACTTCCTGATTCCCAAACGGGAAGGCAGGATTGGGGATAGGCATATCGTGGGCGAACTGGGTGACCTGCTGCTGGGCCGAATCCCCGGGCGGCGCTCACCGGATGAGATCACCGTCTTCAAATCCCTCGGCTTAGCGGTCGAGGACGTCGCCGCTGCGCGTCTCGTCTACACCAAAGCTGTCGCGGAGCGGGTCGGAACGAGGGTAGAGCTTGGAGGGTAGAGCCATGCCGGCCACAATTCACCAGCTTTCGGCCCCCACATTGAATGAAATCCGCGACGCTCAGCAGCGGCTGAAGGGCATCGCGGTCAGAACACCGCTGGTACGGCTGGACGCTGCCGACTCGGAGGCAGAGGTATGGCTCAAGCTGGAAAACCTGCAGCCGATCGGCTCGTTCAAGATACGGGGTGGTGGCTACGCCATGCTGAGCACGCCGCGAGCGAAGCTCGAGCGTGGCGTGTACACCGCCAGCGCGGGGAACATGGCCCAAGGAGTCGCGTATCTTGCCCGTAAATTTGGCGTGCCATGCAGCGTCATTGTCCCGGACCACGCTCCTCAGACTAAGCTCGCGGCCATCGAGCGACTCGGCGGGCAAATCCTCAAAGTTCCGTTCGACCGCTGGTGGCAGACGATGCTGGAGCACGAGTATCCTGGGATGAACGGCATGTTCATCCATCCGGTGGCCGATCGCAGGGTCATGGCAGGCAACGGCACTGTCGCGCTGGAGATCCTCGAAGACCTACCCGATGTGGACACCATTCTGGTTCCCTATGGCGGCGGCGGACTCTCCTCGGGAATCGCATCGGCGGTGCGCGCGCTCAGGCCGGGAACGAAGGTGTATGCCTGCGAAGTAGAAACTGCGGCACCGCTCAGTGCCTCACTCGCGGCCGGCCGGGCGGTGAGCTGCGACTACACGCCGAGCTTTGTGGACGGCATCGGTGGGAAGAGCGTCCTGGCCGAAATGTGGCCCCTAGTGAGCACGCTGCTCGACGGGGCACTCGCTGTGTCCCTGGCCGAGGTCGCCGATGCAATGCGCAGGCTGGTGGAGCGGAATCGAATCGTCGCCGAAGGAGCAGGCGCGGCACCTGTGGCCGCGGCGCTCAAGGGAGTGCCGGATGCGCGCAGCGTGGTGTGCGTAGTCTCCGGCGGCAACATCGACCCGGGGAAGCTCGCGCGGATATTGGTAGGTGAGATGCCGTGAGGACGGGTAGGCGGTTGGTCGGTCTGTCGGCTGTTTCCGTGCTCGCTCTTTACCCATCTTTGGTTGCCACCCAGCAATGCACACCGCGCTCACTTCTGTCGGCATACGCACATAACGACTATCTCAACCCGCACCCGCTCCAGGACGCACTTGCCCTGGGCTATCAGGGAGTCGAGGCCGACTACGTCCTGATGGAGGGGGGAGTTGCTCGTGGCCCACGGCCGCGCGGACGCGATGCGAGGACGCACGCTCGAAGGCCTGTACCTCGCACCGTTGCGAGGGCGGGTGCGCCGGTGTGGATGGGTGCAGTCGCCAAATCGCCCATTTCTGCTCACGATCGAGTACAAGGAACGCGGGCCTCAGGGTTATGACGCCCTGCATGAACTGCTAAAGAAATATGCCGACATCTTGGGAACCTGGAGCGCACCCGGACCAGTTCGAGTGGTCCTGGTTGGCTGGCAGCCTCCACTCCGAGAGCTCGCCGGGGATTCCCTCGAGCCCGCGACGGTGCAGGCCCGGGTCACGCGCTCAGGAGTCAGCGTGCCGGAAGGTGATACCGCGCTGGTCGGCCTGGTGAGTCTGGATTACGGAAAGACTATGGAGTGGAAGGGAAGCGGGGCACTGAGCAGTGAAGACCGGCGGACCCTTGGCCATATCGCAGCAGCTCGGCGCGCGTTGCCCGGGAGAACAATTCGGGCCTACGACGTGCCGGCGATACCGAAGGTTTATCAGGCTTTACGGAATGCCGGCGTGGATCTGATCGGAATCAAGGAATTCCGCGACACAGCGGCATTCTTACAACAATAGAGGAACCTGCGCAGCGAAGAGATCCCTGGTCGACCGGCCGACCGCCGGCCCGCCCGCCTACACATCAAGATTGCTCACGTACTTCGCATTTCGCTCGATGAACTGCCGGCGGGGCTCGACCTCATCGCCCATCAGCTCATCGAAGAGTTGCGATGCGGTGGCGGCGTCTTCCATGGTGACGCGCAGAATGGTCCGCGTCGAGGGGTCCATCGTGGTCTTCCAAAGCTGGTCCGGATTCATCTCACCCAATCCCTTGTAGCGCTGGATGTTCACGTTGCCTTTGCCGTCGCCGTTGGTGAACCGCTTGCTGTACTCGTCCCGCTCGCTCTCGCTATAGGCATAGAACTCGTCCTTACCCTTGGCGACGCGGTACAGCGGCGGCTGCGCGATATACACGTACCCTGCCTCGACCAGTTCCTGCATCTGCCGGAAAAAGAAGGTGAGCAGCAACGTCCTGATGTGGGCACCGTCCACGTCGGCATCGGTCATCAGGATGATCTTATGGTAGCGGGCGTCCTCCAGCTTGAAGTCGTCCTTCACGCCGGTGCCGATCGCCGTGATCATCGCCCTGATCTCTTCGTTGCTCAGGATCTTGTCGATGCGGGCCCGCTCTACGTTCAGGATCTTGCCCCGGAGCGGCAGGATCGCCTGGAACGAGCGATCGCGCCCCTGCTTCGCGCTGCCGCCGGCGGAGTCGCCCTCGACCAGATAGATCTCGCTCACCGCAGGATCGTCGATCGAGCAGTCGGCCAGCTTCCCGGGCAGCACCGCGTTCTCCAGGCCAGACTTCTTCCGGACCAGATCCCGCGCCTTGCGTGCCGCCTCACGAGCCCGGGCGGCACTCACCGCCTTCTCGATGATGTTGCGAGCGACCGGCGGATGCTCTTCGAGATAGCTGCCGAGGTGCTCGTTCACGACTGCCTTGACGATGCCCTCGATCTCGGAGTTGCCCAGCTTGGTCTTGGTCTGACCCTCGAACTGGGGCTCGCGGACCTTCACGTGCAGCACGCAGGTAAGCCCCTCTCGAATGTCCTCGCCCGACAGAGTGAAGTCTTCCTTCTTGAGGAATTCACGCCGCTTGGCCACGTCGTTGATGGTCCGGGTGAGCGCCGACTTGAACCCCGTCAGATGGGTGCCGCCTTCGTGGGTATTGATGTTGTTCACGAAGGTGAAGGTGTTCTCGTTGTACCCATCGTCATACTGGAGCGCGATGTCGACGTCGACGTCGTCCTTGACGGCGGTAAATGCGATCGGCTTGGGATGCAGCGTTTTCCGGTTGCGGTTGAGCCATTCGACAAACTGGATCAGCCCACCCTTGGCGAAGAAGGTCTCCGATTTGACCGGCTGCTCCCGCTCGTCCTTGATGGTGATCGTCAGCCCGCGATTCAAGAATGCGAGCTGGCGAAGCCGGTCGGCCAGCGTCGTGTAGTGAAACTCGAGGACCGTGAAGATCTCAGGATCGGGCTTGAATCGGACGATCGTGCCCTGGCCCTTTGCCTTGCCCATGACGGTGAGCTTCTTGGTCGTCTTCCCCCGGACGAAGCTCATATGGTGCCGCTGGCCGTCGCGGTCGACGATGACCTCCAGTCGCTCGCTCAGCGCGTTGACTACCGAGACGCCGACGCCGTGCAACCCGCCCGACACCTTGTAAGTGTTCTTGTCGAACTTGCCCCCGGCGTGGAGCATGGTGAGGGCGACCTCGACGGCAGGCTTCTTTTCGGTGGGGTGCATGTCCACCGGGATGCCGCGGCCGTTGTCCGAGACAGTGATCGAGTTGTCAGCGTGAATGGTGACGTTGATGGTGTCGCAATGACCGGCGAGCGCCTCGTCGATCGAGTTGTCGACCACCTCGTACACCAGGTGATGAAGGCCGTTCTCGCTGGTCGACCCGATGTACATCCCAGGCCGCCGGCGTACCGCCTCCAGGCCCTTCAGGACCTGAATCGATTCCGCTTTATACTCGGGTCTGCCGTCTACGACGGCGCTGTCGTCTTTAGCCATGGCTCCTTGTTCGTTGAGGCTATCAGCTATCAGTCTTCAATCGTCGGTCACCAGTCGTCAGCGGCCCCGGAAACCACCGGATTTCCTTCACCCGTCCCGAACGACCCGCGTTGAGCCGGGCGAGAATCTTGGGTGCCATCAGGCTCAGCTCGTTGGCCCAGGGCGCCGTAGCGACGCGGACTCGAAGCACCCCGTCGGGTGTCACCGACTCCGGCGCCGTTACTGCGGCGATCTGCGGCCCCACCAGCTCAGCCCATGCCTCGATGATCCCCGCCTGCTGCACCCGCTTGGTGAGCCCTGCCTGCTTGAAGTAGCTGGTGAGGGCTTCGGAGAGGGGGGTAGGGGCGGTTTTCTTCTCAGTCATCGGTCGTCAGTCTTCAGTGCTAGTCGTCGTCTGTCATGAATCGGTTTGACTGGTCAAGCCGCCATTCTCACTACACCAATCGAGGGCTGATGACTGACGACTGGCGACCTACGTGACCCTTCCACCCTCGACCATCCACACCGGCAACTCCAGATTCGGCGGCAATTCGTCCGCGCGCGGGCTGGTGACGAACACCTGCCGTTCGTCCGGCCCGATCAAGCGCAGTGCGAGACGCCTCTGACGTTCCCGATCCAGCTCGGCGAAGACGTCGTCCAGCAAGAGCGCCGGTTCAGTGCCCCGGCTTTGCCGCAGCGTGGAGATCTCGATCAGCTTGAGCGCTACTGCTGCACTCCGCTGCTGTCCGGTGGACCCGTAGTCCCGAATCCGGCGACCGCCGATCTCCAACAGCAAATCGTGCCGGTGCGGGCCGATCGTCGTCATGCCGCGGGCCAAGTCTTCCGGGAGCGATACATCGAGCGCCCAGCCCCAGGCCGACGCATTACCCAGCTCAGCACTTCCCTGATAGAGCAGGCGGGCCGGCTCTCGCTCTCCCAGACAATCGAACTCGGCCGCGAACTGCTCGGCCGCGTCGGTGACCCATTCGATGCGGGCTCGGATCAGCTCAGCCCCGGATTCAGCCAGCGGTGCATTAAACGCTCGAGCCATGTCTGTCTGGCCCTGCCGGAGCGCGCTGTTCCGCTGAGCCACGGCGGCGCGGAACCGCCCCAACGCTCTCAGATAGCTCCGGCTCGCCAGCGAGAGCAGACGGTCGAGATAAAGGCGCCGCTCCGCCGCGGGACCCGAGGCCAGCCCCAGATCGGATGGCAGGAACGCCACGGCGATCCAGGCACCTACGGCCTCGGTGACTCGATCGATGACCTCACCATCGAGCGTGATGCGCTTTTTCCGCCCGAGATACGTCGTCGAGATCTGCTGCACGCCCGCGCCGTCCAGATCGAGCTCGACGTGAAATCCACTATCGCCGCCAACGACCTGCTGATCCGGGGCGCCGCGAAAGGAGCGGAACAGCACCGGGTAGTAGATCGCTTCCAGCAGATTCGTCTTGCCCTGCGCATTGGCGCCAAGAATCGCGGTGCCTCTAGCCGGCGCCTCGCAATCGAGGTCGGCCAGGTTGCGGTACCCTCGAACCACTAGCCGCCGAACCCGCACTACTGGACGAAGACTCGGCGGGAAGCGATGGCGCCACGGTTGCCCTGAGAGTCCACCCCGAGAACGCCGACCAGGATCGTGTCACCCGATTGTCCGCTGGTTACGATCTGCAAGCCGAAGTGCACCGTGTCCGTGGGCGGACTGGGCCGAAACGGCTGAAAATTCTGACTGCCGCCGGTGACCAGGAAATAGACGGTATCGACCCCATCGAGGTCGATGGTCCGGCCGCTGATGAAGAGCTGCGGTCCAGCGGTCACCGTCGTGTCCGGACCGATGGGCTGATCGATAAACGTGACCGGCCCAACGCCGTCGCCCGGATTAGGAAACGTCAATCTTTCGCGCTCGTCGCAACCGGCCATCAACCCTGCCAAACAGGGAGCAATCAGCAGCAGCACGGTGGTCGAGAAGCCGTCCAGCCAGTGGGGTCTCCCCCTTTTCCGCATCCCTAAAAAATAGTCGGTTGGAGCCCCAAATTGCAGGGCGCTATGCACCCCTAAATGCGGGCTTTCGCTTCTCCATGAAGGCCCTGGTGCCCTCCTGCATGTCAGCAGTGGCGGAGAGCAGACCGAAGTACCCGGCCTCGAGGAGGAGAGCCTGATCCACGGTCATGTCCATCCCGACATCCACCGCCTCCAGACAAGCACGCACCGCCAGGGGCCCGTTCGCGAGGATGGCCTCGAGCATGCTTTCGGCCTCCTTGACTACTCGGTCCGCGGGGACCACGCGATTCACCAGACCGATTCGACGAGCCTCCTCGGCATCGATCATGTCGCCGGTAAGCAGCAGCTCGAGTGCACGGGCCTTTCCGACCAGCCGAGGCAGACGAACCGTCCCGCCATAACCTGGCGCGATGCCCAGCTTCACCTCTGGCTGGCCGAACTTGGCATTCTCCCCGGCAACGCGGAGATGGCACGCCATCGCGAGCTCGCAGCCACCCCCCAGCGCGAAGCCATTGACCGCCGCGATCACCGGCTTGGCACAGCGCTCTAGCCGGCGGAACACCTGCTGGCCGACGATCGCGCGCGCCCGTCCGCCGGCGACTCCCTGCTCGGTGAGTTCGTTGATGTCGGCGCCTGCCACGAACGCCTTGGAGCCAGCGCCGGTAACGACGACTCCGCGAACAGCGGCGTCGGTCTCGATCCGCGTGACGGCATCCGCCAGCTCTGCGATGACGATTGCGTTGAGGGCATTCAGCTTGTCGGGACGGTTCACGGTAACCCGCGCGATGCCGTCAGTGAGGTCGAAGGTGAGACTAGCTGACATGGTCGTCTGAGCTAAGAGGTGGGAGCTGGGAGTTTTGAATCAGGAACAAACCTATAAGGCGACAGGGTGGGTGGTAGTCGTCGGAGAAATCCCTCGCAAAGCTCGGGCGGGCTCCTCGCCTCGCTCAGGATGACGGGTCGCTATCTTCTCGGCATGACTGTTTCAATCCCTTCGCCGATTGACTGGACCCCAGACCACCGGATCCGGATCCTGGATCAAACCAGGCTTCCGGAGGAGGAGGTCTACCTCGAGCTTCGAGCTGTCGAGGAGGTAGCCGAGGCAATTCGATCGCTCAGGGTGCGCGGGGCCCCCCTCATCGGGATCGCGGCGGCGATGGGGGTCGTTGTCGCGGCGGGACAGCGGGGAAGCGGGAAAGCGGGGAAGTCAGAAGGACAGCAGGGCAGCGGGGCAGCAGGGCAGGGCGGTCTCCGAAGAGTCCGTGAGGCATGCAGGCTTCTCGGAGCGACCAGGCCGACGGCGGTGAACCTGCACTGGGCTTTAAAGAGAATGGAGCAGCGGGCAGAGGCAGCAGCCGGCGCGGAGGAATCGCTCGAGGCCGCGCTGCTGGCAGAGGCGAACGCGATTTGGGAGGAGGACCGCGCGATGTGTCGGCGGATCGGCGACCTGGGCGCGAGGCTGATTCCTGACGGTGGGACCATCGCTACCATCTGCAACGCTGGAGCGCTCGCGACTGGAGGAATTGGAACCGCGTTGGCTCCGATATATCTCCTGCACGAGTGGGGCGTTCCGGTTCAAACCCTGGTACCCGAGACCCGACCGCTGCTTCAGGGAAGCCGACTCACCGCCTGGGAGCTCCACCGGGCCGGCGTTCCGGTCACCTTGATCGGCGACGGGATGATCGCGAGCCGTCTCCGTCGAGGCGATGTCCGAGCGGTGCTGGTCGGGGCCGATCGCATCGCGGCCAACGGCGACGTGGCTAACAAGATCGGCACCTACGGGCTGGCCCTCGCCGCCCGGGCTCATCGGGTGCCTTTCTACGTGGCCGCGCCGAGCTCCACAGTGGATCCGTCCACGTCCGAGGGCGCTGCCATTCCCATCGAGGAACGCGCTGCCGGCGAGCTCACTGGGTGGCGGGGGCATAAGTCAGCGCCTGCGGGGATTCAGGTCTGGAATCCGGCCTTCGACGTCACACCTGCCGAGCTGATCACCGCGATCATCACCGACCGGGCCGTACTACCTCCACGCGACATCGTCCGGACTCTGGACTGAATGGCCTCGATCCTCGCTCTGGATCAGGGAACCACCGGCACGACCGCCCTAATGATCCATCAGGACGGCCGCGTCCTCGGTCGGGGGTATCGAGAGTTCACCCAGTACTTCCCTCAGCCCGGATGGGTCGAGCACGATCCGGAAGAAATCTTCCGCGTCTCCATTGCCGCGATGGCGGAGGCGCTCACCGCTTCCAAGGAGCGTCCGGCCGCGCTCGGCATCAGCAATCAAAGAGAAACCATCGTTCTCTGGGACCGGAAAACCCTGGCCCCGGTCGCGCGTGCGATCGTGTGGCAGGACCGAAGAACCACCGAGCGCTGTCGAGAGCTTCAGGACACCGGTATGGAGCCCATTCTCCGCGCGCATACCGGGCTGGTGGCAGACCCGTACTTCTCCGCGACCAAGCTGGAGTGGCTGCTTCGAGACGCCGGTGTCCGGCGCCGCGCGATGCGGGGAGAGCTGGCGGCCGGAACGGTGGATAGTTGGTTGATCGCCAAGCTCAGTGGTGGCCGGGCGCATGTCACCGATCACACCAACGCATCGAGAACGCTGCTGTACGATCTGGAGACCAGGGACTGGCATCCCGACCTGCTCGGGCTGTTCGGGGTGCCGAGAGAAGTGCTACCATCGATCGTGCCCTCATCTGGGGTCGTCGCCGAGTCAGAGGCCACTCACCTGGGTGTCCCACTACCGATCGCGGGAATCGCCGGCGACCAGCAGGCCGCTCTGTTCGGCCAGGGTTGCGTGGCACCGGGGCTCGCGAAGAACACCTACGGAACCGGAGCGTTTCTTCTGGTCCTCGCGGGCGAGCGGGTTCCCACGCCCCCCGGAGGACTCCTGGCAACCGCGGCCTGTGGGCCAAGGGGCGAGCCCTGGTATGCGCTGGAGGGAAGCGTGTTCATCGCCGGGGCAGCGATTCAATGGCTCCGAGACGGACTCCAGATCCTCACCCAGGCAGCCGAAAGTGAGTCGCTGGCCCGCAGTGTTCCGGATACAGGAGGAGTGCACTTCGTGCCGGCGTTCGTCGGACTGGGCACCCCCTACTGGGAGCCGGAGGCGAGAGGAACTATTACCGGGCTGACCCGGGGCACCAGCCGGGCTCACCTGGTCCGCGCCGCACTGGAGGCTATGGCTTTCAGCAGCGCCGAGCTGCTGAGCACGATGTGTTCAG
This sequence comes from Gemmatimonadota bacterium, assembly GCA_046726475.1. GTDB lineage: Bacteria > Gemmatimonadota > Gemmatimonadetes > Gemmatimonadales > GWC2-71-9 > CAVVWJ01. Next base: position 24,331 of record JBKPAO010000058.1, read on the forward strand.
CCGAAGGCCTCACGGTGCCGGTGCTGCGGGTGGACGGGGGAGCTGCTGCCAACGACTGGCTCATGCAGTTTCAGGCCGATGTACTCGGCATTCCGGTCGAGCGACCGGACCTGGTTGAGACCACCGCGCTGGGAGCTGCTGGTCTGGCCGGGTTGGCGGCAGGCGTTTGGACTAGCGCCGGCGAGTTTCTCTCCCATCGCAAGTTCACTCGATTCGAACCCCGCCCCGATGCCGTATGGCGCCGAGCTAAGCTGAAAGCGTGGCAAAGGGCGGTCTCGGCGGCGCTGGAATGGGCTAGGGCGGCGGGACAGCGGGGCAGCGGGGCAGCGGGCCAGCCCGCGCAGTAAGCAGCAGCAGCCGAGTAACTGGCCCGCAGCCTGCGGCTCCGCTGTCCCGCTGTATATTCTACAGGTTCCCTCTGCACCCGGAGCTCTTGATGCAGGCAGGTCGCAAGTTCATTGTCGGGGCTGCGCTGATCGTGGGCAGTGTCGGGTTCCTGATCGCCGAAGGGGTCAAACAGACCGGCGTATACTTCCTCACTCCCGCCGAACTCGCCGCCAAGACCACCGCAGACCCCACCTTCGTGGACAACGTCGGGTTCAAGCTCGGCGCCAAGGTGGTTCCCGGCTCGGTGCACCGGTATCCCACAGCGCGACGCATCGAGTTCCAGGTGTCGGACGGGGTGAAAACCTATCCTGTCGTCTATCAGGGACTAGTGCCCGATACCTTCACTGACGCCAGCGACATCGAGGTCGTAGTCGAAGGGCGACTGGGCGGAGATGGAGTCATCCGTGCGACCGACGTACTGGCCAAGTGCGGCTCCCGCTATGAGGCCGTTCCCAAGGCCTGATATTCCATGACACTGCTCGGACAATTTGCGCTGTGGGCCGCGTTCCTCCTCGGTCTCTGGTGCGTCGTGCTTTCCTTTTCCGGCAGATGGCACGGGCGGCCGGAGCTGAGCTCCACCATCGTGCGCTCGGTGTACGCTGTCTGCGGGTGTCTCCTGGTCGCCTCGGTGTCGCTCTGGAAGGGGCTGATCAGTCACGACTTCAACATGGAGTACGTCTGGGCCTACACCTCCAGTAACCTGCCTTCCGCCTACATCTTCTCGGCTTTCTGGGCCGGCCAAAAGGGCTCTCTGTTGTTCTGGGCTGTTGTCCTTTCGCTCTTCGCCAGCGCGGCCCAGCTCCTGACACCCCGGCGGTTTGGCTACCTCATGCCGTACGTCGCCGGCGTGACATCGGCGGTCATCGCCTTCTTCGTGAGCGTGATGCTCTTCGCGGCGAACCCCTTTGAGCGGCTCGGTTTTACTCCGGCAGACGGCAGAGGGCTCAACCCGCAGCTTCAGAATGTCGGCATGGTGATCCACCCGCCCATGCTCTACCTGGGCTACATCAGCATCACGATTCCGTTCGCGTTTGCAGTGGCCGCCCTGCTCTCGAGACGACTGGATGTTGGCTGGCTCCATGCCATTCGGAAATGGACGCTAGTCTCCTGGCTGTTCCTCTCGATCGGCATCACCCTGGGAATGTGGTGGGCCTACGTCGAGTTGGGCTGGGGCGGTTACTGGGCGTGGGATCCGGTGGAGAATGCGAGTTTCCTGCCCTGGCTGACCATGACCGCGTTCCTGCACTCGGTCATGATCCAGGAAAAGCGAGGGATGCTCAAACGCTGGAACTTCGGACTGATCATCGGAAGCTTCTTGCTGAGCATCTTTGGCACTTTTATCACGCGATCGGGAGTCATCGCCAGCGTTCACAGCTTCACTCAGTCGAACGTGGGCTACTTCTTCCTGGGCTTCCTGGTTGTCGCGGCGGTTCTGGCCTATACGCTGCTCCAGACCCGCTGGGGACTGCTGCAGGCAGAGGTACAGCTCGAGTCGGTGCTCAGCAGGGAAGCGGCATTCCTCTTCAACAATCTTCTGTTTGTGGGCATCGCGTTCTCGGTGTTGTGGGGGACGCTCTTTCCGATTCTCTCGGAGCTGGTGCGGGGCACCAAGATCACCGTCGGCCCGCCGTTCTTCAATCGGGTAAACATTCCATTGGGACTGCTGCTGTTGGGGCTCACCGGCATCGGGCCGCTGATCGCCTGGCGGAAGGCATCTACCGCCAACTTGCGGCGACAGTTTGTAGCACCAACCTCGGCCGGTGTCGCCACGTTGGTCGTGCTGCTGGCCGCCGGAGTCCGCGACTTCTACGCGCTGATTGCGCTGGCGCTGGCCGGATTCGTGGCAGGGACGATTGTCCAAGAGTTCGCCCGAGGTGTGCGCGCCCGCCGGCGCATGCATGCTGAGTCATCCGTCATAGCGTTCTCCCGGCTGATCGCCCGGAACCGCCGGCGCTACGGCGGGTACATCGTGCACGCCGGGATTCTGATCTACTTCGTGGCGTTCTCGGGCATGGCGTTCAAGCGGGAGCAGGAAGCAACCCTCAAGCCTGGCGACACAGTCGAGATGAAGAGCCCGTTCGGGCATACCTACCGCTTTACCCACCTGGGAATCTCCCAATTTGAGGCGCTCAACCGGATCGTCTCAGCCGCGACAGTCGAAGTCTCGAAAGACGGACGACCTGCGGGAATCATGACAACCGAGAAACGGCAACACGTGGACAGCTTCAACCGTCCGACGTTCGAGCCGTCGACCGAGGTCGGCATCCGGAGCAACCTCCAGGAGGACCTCTATATCGTGTTTGCGGGGTCGGTCGAGGGCACGGAAGAGGCGGTGTACCGTTTTAACATCAACCCGCTGGTCTGGTGGGTTTGGTTCGGTGGCGGAGTTCTCATGCTGGGCGGACTGATCACCCTGTGGCCTGGAGGCGGACCGGTATCCCGACCTCGGCCGGCGCAAGCGGGGTATGAAGTGACGCTCGTGGGAGCGGGCGCCGGTGACCGGTGACGTGCGGGTGAAAGGGGCGGTCGTTTCCCGGCGGATGTTTCTTCGGGGAGGCCTTGGAGCGGCGTTGGGACTAGGCGGCGTTGCCGGACACCCGCAATTGCCGGGACAGGATTCCCTGTCAGGGAGAGGGCCAAGGGGAACGTTGCGCGATCCGGTGTCGGCCGGGCGCAGCCGGCGTCCCACGAATCCGGGCGAGAACAGCGCGGAGATCCAGGCCATCGAGAAGCGGCTGGCCTGCAACTGCGGCTGCACCCTCGATGTGTTCACCTGCCGCACGACTGACTTCTCCTGCACCTACTCGCCCGCGCTGCACCGTGAGGTGTTGGCGCTCCGCGCCAGCGGCAAGACAGCGCAAGAGATTCTCGATGCGTTCGTGGCAAAGTATGGAGAGAAGGCACTCATGGCGCCTGAGCCGCATGGCTTCAATCTCGCTGGGTACTTCCTTCCTGGTGCAGCGATCGCAGCTGGAGCGGCCGGACTCTTTCTCTTTATCAGCCGGCGCAAGCTTGCGCTTGCGGGGACGACGCCGGCTCCGGCACCGTCGGATCCCGCGGCGGGAACTCCGGAAGAGATGGAGCGTCTTCGCCGCGCATTGGGTGAGCTCGAGGATTGATGCTAGGCGAGGCCCTGGCGGCGGTTCTGATTGGGGCTCTCCTCCTCTGGCTGGTGCTGCAACCGTTGATTCGTCCAGCCGCGTTGCGCATTAGGGCCATCGAGCCGCTGGATCCCGAGGAGACTCCCAGGGGAATTGCCCTCACCGCCCTCAAGGAAATCGAATTCGACCGTGAGACAGGAAAGCTCTCGGAGCCGGACTATCAGTTTTTGAAAGCCAAGTACACCGCGGAAGCGTTGGAGGCGATGCGGCAGGATGCGGACGCTCTGCCACCTGGCCGGGCGTCCGACGATGTCGAAGCAATGATCGCGGCCAAGGTGCGTGCCCTTCGTTCCGCTTCGGCTGCGGCATCATCGGACGCTCCGGTTGCTTCTGGTTCGGTCAACACTGCTACGACTCCCTCCTGTTCCAGTTGCGGCCCCCGGCCCGAGCCGGATGCTGTGTTCTGCTCCAGCTGCGGGCGGCGGCTCCCGGTGCGGGCAGTCTGCGATCGCTGCGGGAAGGTTCTCCTGCCGGGGAGCCGGTACTGCGAGAGCTGCGGCCGCCAGGTTGCGGCTTGATCGACAACCTCCGTAAGCGATTCTCAGAGACGATATCCTAGCGCCACCGCAAACCGGCGCCGCCACAGCGTTCGAAGTTCGTACGATGCTTCCAGCTCATCTTGATTGAATGGTGACGCAATCAATGCGGCTCCGGTCAGGATCGACGCGCCAAACCTGCTGCCTAAGGGAACATCAAAGGAGAGAGTGGCCCGGGCGCCGGCGCGAACCCGAGTCTCCTCGTCGATTACGGTCCAGATCTCAATCAATGGCCCAGCGTGTAATCGGAGCTGGTTCACTGCCCCGACTCTCACCAGGCGGTAGACCAACTCCGGCGCAAGACCGATGATGTCAAAGACCCCGTCCACTGCCACTACCGCGTCGCTCCCCTCCAATGCCAGAGCGGCCTCGGAGTAGTGAACCTGCAGTCCAATCGAGAGCCGTACTCCTTGATGCTCGAGACCGATCCCCAGGGTTGTTGGCCGATAGGGCCTGAAGGAGCGGTGCTCGCCCGTCGCCTCGACGGAGCCACCCCAGAAGCGCTCAGCTCCAACTTCAATGCTGCCTCGCCATTGGCTATAGGCCGGTGAGCACGGCGCCAAGCAGCCCAATGTCCACATCGACAGGAGGCGACGCAGAAAGGCTGGCATGCGTCAGCGCATCTCCAGATTGGTCCAGCCGTTGGTCACGTTGCTTTCCCCCTTGAAAATCCAGTTCGCGCCCGGGTAGGAGACTCCAACCACAACGTCCTCAATGGCATTCCCGATTAGATCATCTTGTGTCGTGATAAAGGAGTACGCGGCAGCCAAAATCTTCTGAAGTGCGTTCGCGCGCTTGACGTATTTGACGATCGTCGTTGCCGTGTCCTTGCTGCCAGTCAGATTGGGGTACTGCGCCTGAACGGTACTGATCAAGCTCTTGAAGCGATTCGCATCGAACTTGATGGCACACCCAGTGTCGTCGTCTTCCAAAGCGACGACGCGAAAGTTCTGGTTAGGGTGCCCCGTCTTGTAGTTGTTCAGCTGTGCCTGGCTGAATAAGAGAACGCTGCCGGTCCAGTTCAGGTCGTTCTGGTCGAAATGGTAGTACCCTCCCGCCGCGCCGCCCGCGCATTGGTAATCCCTGAGTGAATCGGAGGCGCCGGACTGTCCCAGAATATGGATCTCAAATTCGGGGTCACCCTTCAACCAACCTTCAAAGTCTTGTACGAAATGGGCATAAGTCATATACAGCCCCCCGGGCGGAGGGATCGTTCCGCCTCCACCACCCCCGCCACATGCGGTGGTACAGGTGGCCTGCGAGCCCTGACCCAGGGGATGAGCGAAGTCGGTTTCGACCGGTTCCACCGCCAGCACCGGGATGGCAGGCGGATCATCGGGACTCAGCAGCTGTCGCTTGCCTAGAACGTCATAGGCCACCGGGGACTCGTGGTCTTCCCACGCGCTCGCGACCAGCAGGTCGGGACCTCCTGACCAGGCGGCCCGATGCGTGGGGACCGGGAAATACATCTCCAGCGGAGTGGCGTTGGTGGCATCGTCCTCGATCTCTGTTTCGGACGCGGCGCTCAGCCGGGCAACCTCCTTCAGCGCTCGACCATTGGACGCCCTGAGGAAACTCTGGAACTGGACCTTGTGCTCCCCGAACGTCGAACGGTCCAGCTGTTCTTTCACGTGGCTCCGAAAGACGGGGTCGGCCATGGCTCGGGCCACCCGGCGGGCGAGACGATCCATGGCTTCTCGCTCGGATGCGTGGTTGGTGAGGGTCGAGGCATCGGGGATCGACGCTGCCTCATGCGGAGCGGTCGGCGTGCGCTCGCATGCGGCGACGATTGCCGCGGCCGCGAGCACGCCGAAGCTGATTCGGGACGACATGGCTCCTCCTTGTGACATAGACGAGCGCTGACGGCATGCGCGAGCCGGATGGCGACGCCAAGGTAGGAGCCAGCTATTGGTCGAACTGGACCAGCGTTACGCGGGAGGGGTCTGAAAAGGGGAGGTCAGTGAGTCGGTATCAGCGTCGAACACGGCCAGGGTGATCGCCCCGTGCTCGGCACAGCGGTGAGCGAGCACCGCGTGCTCGCGACGGCACCCGCTCTTGAGCCGAAAGAGGGCATTCTGGAGTCGGGATTCTCGAGTGCCTGGGATGGTGAAGGCGATGGATTGGTCCTCGGGACTGGCGAACACGCCGAGCACTGTGGCGATAGCAAGGAGATCGGCGGGGGTGTCGTAGCCCAACATGCGGGCCAAGGGGCGGTTGGCGGCGACCAGAGTACCGTCAAGCTGAAAGACACAGAGTCCCACCGGGGCACAGTCGGCCAGGCGGCGCAACATGCCCTCGGTGTCGCGCAGTGCATCCTCGACCCGTCGCCGCGCCGTCATGGCCTCCTTGAGGTCCATGACCTGTTTGCGCAGCCCGGTGTTCTCGTGAATCAGCTCGTGCTTAGACCGGTGTGCGTCGTGCATCGCACGATGTAGGACGGCGATCAGCGACGATCTTGCACTACATCCGGAGCGCCGCCTGGGCCGCCTCGAGCGCGCGGGAGACACCATCGGGAGGGATATCGAGGTGGGTGACCGCCCGAACCATGGTCGGTCCGAGCACACTGAAGCGGACACCATGGCTGGCTAGCGTCCTTCCGGCAAAGTCGTCCCCGCTGAGCCCGGTCCCGCTGACATCGAAGATGACGATGTTGGTTTCGACCCGCTCAGGATCGAGTGCTACGCCACGGAGCTCGGCCAACCCACGAGCGAGCTGACGTGCCCGCTCGTGGTCTTCTGCCAGGCGATCGACATGATGGCGCAGGGCGTAGACTCCGGCAGCGGCAATGATCCCCGCCTGCCGCATTGCTCCGCCGAACCGCTGTTTGTATCGCCACGCCTCCTCGATGAAGTCGCCGGATCCGGCCAGCACGGCGCCTACCGGTGCGCCGAGGCCCTTGCTCAGATCGATCCAGACCGAGTCGAATTTCGCGGCGAACTGCCGAGCGGGGATACCGGTGGCAACCACCGCATTCAAGAGCCGAGCGCCGTCCATGTGAGTGACCAAACCCCCAGCGTGAGCGATCGCGCAGACCGCCTCGATGCGCTCCAGCGGCCAGCAGACTCCTCCGGTGACGTTGCTGGTCTGCTCCACCGAGAGCGCCCGGGTACGGGGCATGTAATAGGCGGGTGGACGAATCGCCTCGCGCACCTGATCGGCGGTGAACTGGCCGCGGGGTCCTGGAAGCGGGCGGAGTAAGGCACCCACCATCGCCGTGGGCCCCCCGACCTCATAGAGCAGGGGATGGGCCAGCTCCTGAAGCAGGATCTCGTCTCCGGGCCGGCAGTGGACGGCGAACGCGACCTGGTTGCACATCGTCCCCGACGGCAGGAAGAGCGCCGCCTCCTTGCCTAACAGCTCGGCGACCATGTCCTGGAGGAGATTGACGGTGGGATCTTCCCGCTGCTGCTCGTCGCCCACCTCGGCCGCACACATGAAGCGGCGCATCGGTTCGGTGGGACGGGTGACGGTATCGCTGAAGAGGTCTACTCTTACCACTCCATCATCTCTATACGTCGGTGCGCCAGTCTCAGCGGAACGATCGTCGCGGCCACGCAGATGCCCAGAACCAGAATGGCGGCGAGCGCCAGGTCGGGAAGGATCTCGCCCAGATGTCCTCCGAAACGGTCGAGCCGGAGGTAGCCGGTCACCGGCGCCGCTTCGATTATGATGATCGCCGCCAGCAGGCTCAAGCTGCTCATCATGTATACCAGACCGCCGAAGCTGGTCGGGATCTGGGCGGCGTTCTCGCTTCCAAACTGCGGGTACAGGGCACCGAACGAGAGGGCCAGCGCGCTGGCAGCCAGAGTATAGAGTACGATGGTGCCGACTGCCACCGCCATCATGAATTGGCTCGCGTCCAAGAGCCAGTTGGTGAAGATAGTGATCACCAGCGCCAGGAACAGCAACGGCACGGTACCGATCCAGTACTTACTCCAGAGTATCGAGCCCGCATCCAGCGGACTCGAACGCAGCAGCCACATCTGACGGCCTTCGAGCGAGATTCCTGGAAAGATGAACCGCGCGGCCACCGCCGCGAGGACGAACCCGGCGAGGCCCAGGTTCAGGAACGAGATCATGGTGACCAGTCGGAACGGCACCCGTTCGCCGGAATGGAGTGGCAGCGCTTTGATGTTGAAGAGGTAGACCAGCAGGAGGACCGCCAGCAGGATGAGCTGGCTCCACTGGGTATTGTCCCGGAAGAAGATTCGCAAATCTTTGAGGATAAACTCGCGTTTGATCGGCGACACCGAGCGGAGTAATCCTGCGACCGGGCCCCGCATCGGCCGGCGGATCTTTCGCTCGGCCCCCTCCTGCGCCTTGGAGAATCCCAGGTGATATACGTACCGGTGCAGCGCAGCGCCGAGCAGGATCGCGACAGCTGCGGCGGTCCAGAGCTTGACGATGGGCCAGGGGTCTGCGATCCGGAGCAGCCAATTCATCACCATCTCCGCGGCCCACTCGCTCGGGAGCAGCGCACTGGTGGGAGTGCGGAGCACGGCCAGGTAGTCCACCAGATTCTTGAACCCTTCCGGCTGGGCCAGCTGCTCGGGTCGGAGCAATCGCAGAATCACCAGCACGATCACGACCGCGCCGCTGGCCACCAGTCCCAATAGCTCTCTGGTACGCCGGGCCGGGAAGATGTTCACCAGCACCATGGTGACGGCGGTCCCGACGACGGCCGGGAGGATCAGATACGGGATCAACGCCGCCAGCGCGACCAGAGGGTATAGCAACCCACCGTGATACACGATCCCGTACGCAGTGAAGATCGGCAGTGCCAGGAGTCCGACCATCCACGAGGAATGCACCACGGTCTCCGCCAGCTTGGCCAGATAGAATCGGGAGCGGCCGATTGGGGCCGCCACCAGGAGATCGAGGTCCTTGGCCAAGAAGAAGGTGGAGAGCGCGGTGATGATGTTGGATAACAGCAGGATGGAAAGAAACGCCAGGAGGATCACACCGAGTACCTTGGCCGCCATCAGATTACCGATGTCTTCCACGCCCCGGAGATAACGCAGCACCCGGTAGGCAACACCGAACACCGCAGTCCAGAACGACACCGCCACCAGGCCGAGGAGAAGGGCGCGACCTCCGGAGCCTGATTGTTCCTCACGGAGCCGATTGAAGCCGGTGCGCCACTTGGGCGTCAGCACCGTCCAGAGGCCCGGCCGCACGGCGGTAGTCGCGCTCACCGGGTCAGGCGTCGAGAATGGTATCGAGCTGATGGGTCCGCATTCCGCCGGTGAGCTTGAGGAACAGCTCCTCGAGTCCCAGGTCTTCGGAGGCGGTCTGTTCCTGCACCTCTGCCATCGTTCCATGGACGGCGATGCGGCCCGCGTGGACGATCGCGATACGGTCGCACATACTCTCGGCGACCTCGAGCGTGTGCGTGCTCATCAACACGGTGCCGCCACGGTCCACAAACTGGCGGAAGAGATCTTTGAGGAGACGCGCGCTCTTGGGATCGAGGCCGACCATCGGCTCGTCCACCACAATGACTTCGGGGCGGTGGACCAGTGCGCCGGAAATAATCAACTTCTGCCGCATGCCGTGGCTATAGGATTCGGTGAGCTCATCCTTCCAGCGGCCCAGCTCGAACAACTCCAGCAGCTCGTCGATCCGGCGCTCCACCGCCGGTCCCTGTTGGCCATATAAGGCAGCCGCGAAACGGAGGAACTCACCTCCGGTGAGCTTGTCATACACGAAGGGCCGGTCGGGGATGAAGCCCAGCCGAGATTTAGCCTGCAGCGGATGCTGACTGATGTCGATGCCACCGATCTCCACCGTGCCGCTGGTCGGACGCAGTATGCCGGCGATCATCCGAAAGGTTGTCGTCTTGCCGGCACCGTTGGGGCCTAGAAACCCGAAAAGCTCCCCACTGGGAACGACGAGGTCGATGTTGTCGACTGCGGTGAACTTGCCGTAGCGCTTGGTGAGATGAATCAGTCGGATCAAGCGATCCTCCGTAGGATGGCCTCGACCAAGTCGCGGTCGGCGTCCCGTTCAACCACGATGTGTAACTCCGACGGACAGCTGGAAGGCGTCGCCGGAAAGGTCTCCACCAGCAGCGTCGCAGCGTCTTCCAGGCTCAACTGGCCGGCGCCAACTCCGACCAGCGGTGTGGCAATCGTGCTGAGCTCCCAATCGGTGGCGCGCTGCCAGGCGGAGACGAGAGCCCGGCGCACGCTGTCCCGCCCGACGGCAGAATCCTGGTCCCGGATGATCGCATGGAGCACGAACGGGGCCGCCAGATCGCCGCTTCCCGTGACGACCGCCGCCCCGGCTTTCAGCGGAGAGCTGAGCCGACGCTGCTCGGCAAATCGCGGGCCCGCCAGCTGATCCAGCCGGGAGATCGCCTCGGTGACTGGACCGAGGGTCTCATCGGCGGGACGCAGCACAGCGTCGGCCCGCGTGCGAGCCAAGTCATCGACGATCACCTGGATCACAGCCCGGCGAGCTCACGCCCGCGGCGGTACATCTCCTGCGCCTGCTCCGGCAGGCACATCCGATCCAGGACTCTTCCCATGAGGTGGTAGGTCTTCGCGTCGCCTGGACTCACCTGCAATGCTCGCTCCACCGCCGCGCGGGCGCCGGCGAGATCGCCAATCTGGTTGAGCGAGTCACCCAAGTAGTAGTAGGTCTTGGCATTGTCGGGCTGGAATTCGAGTGCCCGGTGGAAGCACCCTGCAGCCTCTTGCACCAGGCCGCGGCGCCAGAGAAGGAGTCCCAGCTCGAATTGAGCGGGGGCATGCGATGGATGAAGTCGCAAGACGCGGCGGAGGTCCACTTCGGCTTCTCGGTAGCGTTGCAGCCGGCCAAGGATGGCACCCCGGAGCACGAGGAACTCGGTCTGGTCGGGGGCGCGCCGGAGACCCTCCGACAGAACGTCGACTGCCTCATTCGCCTCCTCCAATCGATCCAGCAGGCGGGCGAAGTGGAGTCTGCCCTCAATGTGACCCGGCTCCACCTCCAGTAGCTCCTGGTAGCGACGGACGGCATCTCCCGGCATCGGTCCCGCCGCGAGCTCGTCGGCGACTTGCAGCCGCCGTTCCGACTGGCTCTGGTCGCGGGCAGACGCCCCGGCGGGGCTCTCCGACGCCGCTGCAGCCACTTTGGCCGCCGCCGGAACCTGGGCCGGCCCGCTCTGAGGATCTTGCCGCGTAGGTGGATTCAAGGGCTGACGTCGAGGCTATGGGCTAGGAAGAGAAATCGGTGGCGCCCTCTATGGTAGATGCCGCCGCCGGAAACTGGAAGCCATTACTCGCCACAGATGTAGCCAGGAACCCATAGTTTGCCAACCACAACCGGTTGACCCCACGCGCGATCTTCGGGTAGCTTTCGGGGCTATGGCTCAAGATTCTCTCGTCGTACGTGGCGCACGCGAGCACAACCTCAAGAACATCTCCGTCGCGATCCCCCGTAACCGCCTCACCGTCATCACCGGCCTCTCCGGCTCAGGGAAGTCATCGCTCGCCTTCGATACGATCTACGCCGAAGGGCAGCGCCGCTACGTCGAGTCGCTTTCCGCCTACGCGAGGCAGTTCCTCGGGCTCATGGAAAAGCCCGACGTCGATGCGATCGAGGGTCTCTCGCCCGCGATCTCCATCGAGCAGAAGTCCACGGGGCAGAATCCCAGGTCCACCGTCGGGACCGTTACCGAGATCTACGACTACCTGCGGTTGCTCTGGGCCCGGGTGGGGATTCCTCACTGTCCCAACGACGGCACTCCGGTCACCCGACAGAGCGCGACCCAGATCACCGATGCGGTGTTGAGCTGGCCGGAAGAGAGCAGAATCGAGGTGCTCGCGCCGCTGGTGCGCGGCCGCAAAGGCGAGTTCCGCGAGATGCTCGAGGATGTCCGCAAGCGGGGGTTCGTCCGGGTGCGCGTGGACGGCGAGACCTACGACCTGGGTTCGGTGCCCGCGTTGAATCGCCGGCAGAACCACGACATTGCGGTGGTGGTCGACCGGCTGGTGGTGCGCGCGGCCGATCGCTCTCGACTCAACGATTCGATCGAGACGGCACTGAAGACGGCGGATGGGGTGGTTGAAGTCGTCCGCTATCCCGCTGGGGTTCAGAGTCAAGAGTCAAGAGTCGAGAGTCAAGCTTCAAAACGGACGACTTCCTCGACTCTTGACTCTGGACTCTCGACCATCTTCTCCGAGCGCTTCGCCTGTCCGGTGTGCGGACTCTCGCTTCCGGAGCTGGAGCCAAGGCAGTTCTCGTTCAATTCGCCGTTCGGGGTCTGTTCCGATTGCCACGGGCTGGGCACCCGGCGCGAGGTGAACGCAGAGCTGGTACTTGGCGACCCCAGTATCTCGATTCTCGAAGGCGTGATCCTCCCCTGGGGCGAGCCGAGTGGCTATCTCCGGAAGGTGGTGCTCCCCACTCTGGCGAAGGCATTCAAGTTCGACCTGAACGGCCCCTGGGGCGAGCATAGCGAAGCGGCCAAGCGCGCCATCCTCTACGGTGCCCCAGGCCAATTCAAGTTCCAGACCGACGGCGCCAGGGGTGGCGGCGAGTACGAGACCGAATGGGAAGGCGTGCTCCGCAATATCGAGCGGCGCTACCGGGAATCCAGCAGCGACAGCGTTCGCGCCACGCTGGAAGAGTTCATGATCGAGCAGCCCTGCCAGACCTGCGGTGGCAAACGGCTCCGCCCCGAGAGCCTCTCCGTGCTGGTGAACGGTACCAGCATCGGCGACGTGGTCGACCTCCCCATCGAGCGGGCAATCGACTTCTTCGAGAGCATTCCGCTTCGCGGCACCGGCAGCAACGGCAGAGGAGGACTCGATCCGGAGATCGCGGGACCAATCCTGAAAGAAGTGGTGGACCGGCTCCGGTTCCTCCGCGACGTGGGACTCGACTACCTGACCCTGGGCCGTTCGGCGACCTCGCTCTCCGGCGGCGAGACCCAGCGGATTCGATTAGCGACTCAGATCGGCTCGCGGCTGGTGGGCGTCCTGTACATCCTCGACGAGCCCAGCATCGGGCTGCACCAGCGAGACAACCAGCGGCTGCTGGCGACGCTGCGCGGACTCCGCGACCTGGGAAACACGGTGATCGTCGTCGAGCACGACGAGGACACCATCCAGGCGGCCGACCACGTCATCGATCTCGGGCCGCGGGCCGGCCGCTTCGGCGGTGAGGTCGTTGCCGAGGGAACGGTCGAGGACATCAGAACGCATCCGGAATCGCTCACCGGCCGCTACCTTCGTGATGAGCTGAGGGTCCCGGTTCCGCCTGGCCGACGAGAGGCTCCAGCCGACCATCGCCTACGTATCGTCGGTGCTCGCGCGAACAACCTCAAGGATCTCACGGTCGACATCCCGCTGGGACTCTTCGTGGCGGTGACCGGAGTGTCCGGTTCCGGGAAGTCCACGCTGGTGACGGACATTCTGTATCAGGCGCTGGCGCGGCACTTCTATCGGGCCAAGCTCATCCCGGGGGCACACACCCGGATCGAGGGGCTCGATCTGATCGACAAGGTCATCGATATCGACCAGAGCCCGATTGGAAGGACACCTCGCTCCAACCCGGCGACGTACACCGGACTCTTCACCCCGATCCGCGAGCTGTTCACCCAACTGCCTGACGCGAAGATGCGGGGATATGGCCCGGGCCGGTTCTCCTTCAACGTGAAGGGTGGCCGATGCGAGGCGTGTCAGGGCGACGGACTGGTCAAGATCGAGATGCACTTCCTTCCCGACGTCTACGTGCCGTGCGAGGTGTGTAAGGGGCGACGCTACAACCGGGAGACGCTGGAGGTCCGCTACAAGGGAAGAAGCATCGCCGACGTGCTCGACCTGACCGTCGAAGATGCGCTGGGATTTTTCGAGAACCAGCGCCGCATCGCCGACAAGCTGGAGCTGCTCAACGATGTCGGGCTGGGCTACATCCATCTGGGCCAGGCTGCGACGACTCTGTCCGGGGGAGAGGCCCAGCGCGTCAAGCTGGCCACGGAGCTGGCCAAGCGCGACACTGGCCGAACGCTGTACATCCTGGACGAGCCGACCACCGGCCTACACTTCGAGGATGTCAGGTTGCTGCTTGATGTGCTGCATCGGCTGGTCGATAAGGGCAACAGCGTTGTCGTGATCGAGCACAACCTCGACGTGATCAAGACGGCGGATTGGATCATCGATCTCGGGCCGGAGGGCGGCGAGCGCGGCGGGCAGGTGGTGGCGGCTGGGACGCCCGAAGAGGTAGCCGAGGTTGAGGCGAGCTATACGGGGCAGTTTCTTCGAACAGCGTTAACAGTGAACAGTGAACGGTAAACAGGCCGCACGCGCGCCCCGTTCACCGTTCACTGTTCACCGTTTACTGTTCACGCCTTCGTAGGTCCAAACGTCGGCTTCTTCGCCGCCGGATCCACCGCCATCCAGATCCACATCCCCGACAGACCGTGTCCCGGTACCCCGCAGAAGATCCGGTATTTCCCGCTCGCCGGCACGGTAAACCGCATTACGTCGGTTGCTTCTTGAGGCAGTCCCTGCGACAGCTGGTTGGTGTACGCCCGGGGGATCGCCGGATCGCCACCGGCATTAGGAATGGGACCTTCGCCCGAGATCACCTCGGCGCTGTGGGGAGTTCCGTCCTTGTTCACAAAGTTGATCACCACATTGGCTTTGGACGGCAGCGTCAGGGTAGCCCCGCCACTGGAATAGCCGTTGAACTGGAAGCCGTTGGGTCCGCCGATGAGCTGAAACGTCACCGTGTTGGATGCGGCGTCGTACTTGAGCTGATCCTGCTGGCCCGATGCGGTGGGTTGCGACACGGGCGCCGAGCTCGAGTCTTTGGTGGTAGCCGTCGACTCCGGCGCGGAAGTGACCGAATCCGGAGCAGCCGAGGTCCGTGGCTTCGGAGTCACCCGGCCGGGGTCTATGTTGGGCTTCACCGGCGGCTTGGCCGGCGCAGGCTGGTCGGCCGTAGTCTTCTGAGCGCGACCCGAGCTATCCGGATGGCTGGTCGGCGTTGTGTGGTTGGAAGCGGTGCTGCTGTCTCGGTTTGCCATGGTATCAGGAGTGTTTCCGCTGTTTCGGGGCGTCGCGCTGTCCGTGGGGGAGCTGACCGCGGCGGAAGAAGTTCCGGAGTCAACGGACGGTCGCTGATTGGCGCCTTTGGAGCAGGCCAATCCGACGATGATCAGCGTTCCGGCCAGGAGCCGGGCTGGACGCCGGCTGAGTCGTGAGTGGAACATGTGCCTCTCATTGAAAGATGGGTAGCGGGGCAGCAGAGCGGGGCCGCCTCGCTCATGGTGTGCTCTTCCCGCCCCGCGGCCCTGCTGCCCCGCTGCCCCGCTAATGTATAATCCTGCCGACCGCCTGTCCTGGCTGAAGGGATAGTCGTGGTGCCTCAGCGCGGCAGCGACGCCCGTCACACAACTCTATCCGGTGGAACGTTCCCGTGATCCGCTTTGCTCTTCCTGCCTACCTCAGTCTCATACTCCTGGTGCCGCCGCTCAGCGGCCAACAACCCGACTCGACGGTCCTCAGTGTGCAGCGGATCTATGGATCTTCGGAGTTCAAGAGCCAGAGCTTCGGACCGGCTCGCTGGCTGGGCGACGGGTCGGCTTACACGACCCTGGAGGAGACAGAGGATGGACAAAACCTGGTCCGCTATGACAGCGAGCGCGGCGGGCGTCAGGTCCTGGTGGCGGCGCGGCAGTTCATCCCCCAGGGAGATAGCGTGCCGATCAGGGTGGAGGAGTACGCCTGGTCTCCCAACAACCAGATGCTGCTCGTCTTCACCAATACTCGGCCGGTGTGGCGGCTCAACACCCGCGGCGACTACTGGGTGATGGAGCTGGCGACCGGACGACTCCGCCGCCTCGGCGGCAAGGAAGCCAAGCCCTCCACCCTGATGTTCGCCAAATTCTCGCCCGACGGCCACAAGGTGGCGTACGTCCGCGAGAACAATCTGTACGTGGAGGATCTCGCGAGCGGTGCGATCACGCCGCTCACCACCGATGGATCGAGGACGCTGATCAATGGCACCTTCGATTGGGTGTACGAAGAAGAGCTGATGAACTACTACGCCGACGGGTGGCGGTGGAGTCCTGACGGCCGGAGCATCGCGTACTGGCAGCTGAATGCCGATTCAGTCCGGGACTTCGATCTCATCAACAACACCGATTCACTCTATTCGCGTGTGATCCCGGTGCAGTATCCCAAGGCGGGCCAGTCGAACTCGGCGGCAAGGGTTGGAGTAGTCAGCGCATCCGGAGGGGCAACCCGATGGCTCGAACTGCAAGGCGATCCCCGGAACCACTACATCGCCAGAATGGAGTGGGCGCCTGCCTCGGATGAGGTCGTGCTCCAACGGCTGAACCGGCTCCAAAACACCAACGAGGTGATCCTGAGCGACGTCCGCACCGGTAGGGTGCACACCGTGCTGACCGATCGGGACAGCACCTGGGTCGACCTCACCGACGACTTCGCCTGGCTTAACGGCGGCAAGAGCTTCCTCTGGGTGAGCGAGCGGGACGGCTGGAACCATGTGTACGTCGTCTCCCGCGACGGAAAGTCTACCCGGCTGGTGACCCGGGGAGCTTACGACGTTTCGGAAGTGCTCGGCGCGGATGAGAAGGAAGGATGGCTCTACTATCTGGCGTCCCCGGACAACCCGGCCCAGAAGTATCTGTTTCGCACCCGGCTCGATGGAAAAGGATCGGCGGAGCGGCTCTCGCCGAAGAACCAGCCAGGCACTCATGAATACGACCGGGCGCCGGGCTTCCGCTACGCGCTGGAGACCTACTCGAGCTTCGGCAGCCCTCCGTACACCCGGCTGATACGGCTTCCCACCCATCAGGTCATCCGCACACTGGTCGACAACGCCGGGCTCCGACGGCGAGTCACCAATCTCCGTCGAGGCAGCGTCGAGTTCTTCAGCGTGAGCGCGGAGGACGGCTCCAAGATGCCGGCCTATCTGATGAAGCCGGCGGACCTCGACTCCACCCGGAAGTATCCGCTGCTGTTCCACGTCTACGGCGGACCGGGATCATCCACCGTCAACGATTCGTGGGGCGGCTACTACCTCTGGCATTTGATGCTCACCCAACGGGGGTATCTGGTCGCCAGCGTCGACAACCATGGGACCCCGGCTCCGCTGGGCCGGAAATGGCGCAAGGCGATCTACGGCCAACTCGGCGTGGTGGAAACGCGGGACCAGGCGGCCGCGGCGCGCGCGTTGGCGCAACGCCCGTATGTGGATCAGGGACGGATTGGAATCTGGGGTTGGAGCTATGGCGGGTTCATGAGTCTTAACGCGCTGTTCCAGCACCCCGATCTCTATCGTACCGGCGTAGTAGTCTCACCAGTTACGCACTGGGCACTCTACGACAATGTGTACACCGAGCGGTTCAACGGGCTGCCGAGCCAGAACGAGGCGGGATACGATCGCGGGTCCCCGCTGACCTACGTAAACGGGCTGCGGGGGAATCTGCTGCTGATACACGGCAGCGGCGACGACAACGTGCACTTCCAGAACAGCGAAATGCTGATCAACGCCCTCGTTGCCGCTAACAAGCCGTTCACCATGATGGAATACCCCAACCGTACTCACTGCATCTGTCAGGGACGGAACACCCAGTTGCATCTGTTCGAGCTGATCACCCACTACCTGGATCAGAACCTCAAAGGGTCGCCCAGCCCCAGCCAGATCAGCTCGGAGCGGGCGGCCGGTGGCCGCTAGCCAATATCACAGAGGATCAACCTCCTTCCGCTTCCACCCCTGAAAAGGCGGTGCAGTCGATCGTTAGCTGAATCGGCTTCCCGCCCGCCTCTTTGCCGCTGACCTCCAGCCTGCCCCCCGGGCCGCTGGGCAGAATAGTCACCGAGCCCTCGCCCTTCTCGTCGCCTGGATTGCCGGTCTCGATCCGATGCGAGCCCCACTTGGTCTCAACCGCGAGGGAGAGCTGGTCGGGCCCTCCATCCTTGGGGCGCCACAGCGTCAGATTCAACTGCTTGAGCGAACCGTCGCCTCCGCCGTACTGCACCATCCAGAGTGAGGCGGACACCCCGTGGATAGAGGCGTCGGCGGCATGGCTGCAGGTCCCATCGCCACTGGCCTGGATCTTTTTGCCGGCGACCTTGCCCCCAATCGTGACGGTGATGGATTCGTCCTCGCCCTTGGAAGGCGCCAGTTGGGTCCTCCGCTGGGCGGTGGCCTGGCCGGCGGTGCTGAGAAGCAACACGAAGACGATCAGGCACAGAGCTCGGAGCATGTTTGATCCTCGACCGATGGGCTGTTGGTGACAGCTCCGCCTTCTCAGATGACGTAGCTGGGTGGCGCGATACTCACTGTTTGGATAGCGGAATCCTCATGGCGAGGCACGTCGGCGAAGCCTAGATTATGGAATCCAGTCTCAAGGGAGTCCAGATGACGTACGAGGACATCATTGCACTGCTGGGCTATGCCGGTGGCCACGAGCAGCTCGTTCGCATCACGACCACCACGCAGACCGAGGTGGTCGGTATTCCCACGAGCGTCGACACCCACATTACCGCCCATGAGGTGTACCTCAGGCCTGCGGGCGACGAAGAGACCGAGATCGCCGTATCCCTGGCGGCGATCCGCGAGGTGGAGCTGGTCTAACCCCGTCGCCGCTGAAAGGTGCGCGTTCCGTTGTGAAACAACCAGGGAGCGTGCTCCGTACGGCCGGAGTCGGCGACAGCGTGTTGCTGTCCTGCAAGTGTAACCGGGGAAGGCCATGGACATGGAATCGATTCTCGCCATTACGTTCATCTTTGGCGGTGGCACCCTCTTTCTTCTCTCGGTCAGCCCCGTCGGCAGGGCGCTTGCCGACCGGCTCCGGGGGCACGCCCCGCCGGTCGCAGATCCTGACCTGATTGCCGAGGTGGATGCCCTGCGCCAGGAAGTCGCCGAACTGCATGAGCGGGTGGATTTCACCGAGCGAATGCTGAGCAGTCATGATCGCAGCGAGTTGGGGAAGGGAGAAGCCGCCCGATGATTCTGCAGGTGCCGACACCACCCACGCCGCCGTCGCCGCCGTTTGATCCTAACCTGCTTTTCATGCAGGATAGTGGACCACCGATAGCTCTCCTGATCGTCATTGCGGCGCTGACGGCGGCAGTAATCATCCTGTGGCCGCTGATGCGGGCATTTGCTCGCCGGGTCGAAGGCAAGGGCGGCACCGACTCAGCCCTCCGAGCCGACCTGGAGCAGATGCAGCAGCGATTGGGCGAGGTGGACACCTTACAGCATCGGGTGGCAGAGCTGGAGGAGCGGGTGGACTTCACCGAACGGCTGTTGGCACAGGCGCACGACGCCCAGAGCAAGGTGCTCCGGGGAGAGACCTCATGAGCGACCGAGTGGAGCGATTAGATTCATGATCACCCGCGAAGACATCCAGTCGTTCCTCGACCGTCTCGAGGGGGGAACTCTCGTCGCCCGAGAGGTTGAGCCCAACCTCTGGCTCACCCGCACCGCGGACGATGCCGAGGTGGTGGTCCACTATGCGCCACCGGTGGTGATCCTGCGAGTGAGGGTCATGGAGCTTCCAGCGAGCCAGCCGAGGCGCGGTGAGTTGTTCCGCCAGCTACTGGAGTACAATGCCCGCGAGCTGGTACACGGGTCCTACGGGCTGGAAGGCGACCACGTGGTGCTGACCGATACGCTCGAGCTGGAGAACCTCGACTACAGCGAATTCGAGGCCAGCTTCGATTCCATTACCCTGGCGTTGGCCTCGCACCTCGGCGCGCTCGCGCCGTACCGCGAAAGGTGAAGTGTCATGGGAATCTTTGACCGTCTCTCCACCATGCTGCGGTCCAATATCAACGATCTGATCTCCCGGGCCGAGAACCCGGAGAAGATGCTGAATCAGCTGATCGTGGATATGAAGACGCAGCTCGCCAAGGCCAAGCAGCAGGTGGCCTCGGCGATCGCGGACGAGCGGAAGCTCCAGTCGGACGCCGAAGCGATGAAGAAGCAGGCCGACGATTGGGAGCGGCGAGCGATGCTGGCGGTGCAGGAGGGCAGGGACGATCTGGCCAAGCAGGCGCTGGGACGTTACAACGAGCAGCTTCAGGGGGCTCAGCAGCTACACGAGACCTGGCTCCGGCACAAGACGGAGACCGAGCAGCTGAAGCTCTCCCTCCGGCAGCTCAGCGACAAGATCGAAGAGGCCAAGCGGAAGAAGAACATCCTGGTCGCCCGGTCCAAGCGGGCCGAGGCGCAGCAGCGGATCCAGGAGACGATGTCGGGCCTCACCGACAAGAGCGCGTTCGAGTCGTTCGAGCGGATGGCGGAAAAGATCGAAGCCGTTGAGCGCAAGGCGCTGGCCGCCGCCGAGCTGAACGAAGAGGTCTCGGGCGACCGGCTGGCCCGTCAGTTCGAGGCGCTGGAGTACAAGGGCAGCTCCGACCAGCAGCTGCTGGAGCTCAAGACCAAGATGGGTATTCTCAGCCCGGGAGGGGGACCAGGGTCGAAGCAGCTCCCCCGGGGCGGGGCCGCCGGCGACGTACGCGACGCTGAGTTGATCGAGGAGGGAGACGAGGGGAAGGCACGCTGATGGTGCCGACGGAAGCCGAACGACGGCGAGGGTTCCCACTGGGATGGGTACTCCTCGCCGTTCTTGTTGTGGCCCTGCTGGTCCGCACGATCGACGTGCTGATCATCGTCTTCCTGGCCATTATCCTCGCGGTCTATCTCGATGCGGTTTCCGGCTTTCTCCAGCGTCGCCTGGGGGTGCCGCGCAACTTAGGCCTCGCCATCGCCGTAGCACTCACCATCGGCGGTCTGGTCGGTGTGGTGTTCCTCATTGCTCCCGCCGTCGCCACCCAAGTGCAGGACCTGGTTGCCAACCTCCCCCAGTTTCTGAGCGAGCTTGACCAGAGCATCAACCGATTGTTCCGCAACATTCCCGTGCTCCGGCGAGGCATCAGCGAAGGCGCCGGGCCCGGGATTTTGGCCACCTCGCTCAATGAGCTGGTCGGCGTGCTCCGGGGCGCCGTGGTCCCGTACCTCAAGGGTGGGATCGAGCTCATCATCGAGGTGGTCAGCGTCTTCGTGATGGCGCTCTACCTGGCGAGAAATCCTTCGATCTACGTCGAGGGTCTGGTGTCGATCATCCCACCGGAGCGCCGCCCCCTTGCTCGGGTGATCCTGTACGACCTCAAACTCACGCTTCACGCCTGGGTCATCGGGCAGCTTATCGCCATGGTATTGCTGGCGCTCCTAACCACCCTAGGCCTCTGGTTGCTGGGTATTCCGTACTTCCTGGCGTTTGGTGTTTTTGCCGGCATCGCAGCCATCGTTCCATTCTTCGGCACTCTGTTCTCCACTCTCATTCCCGCGCTCTTCGCCCTTGGCGTGGCGGGCCTGGGGAAAGCAATCGCAGTCACGGCGTTGGGCATTGGGGTGCACCTGATCGAGGCGAACTTCGTAGCGCCCGTCGTCATGGAACGACAGGTGAATCTGCCGCCGGTCATCACCATTGCCGGCGTGCTCCTGATCGGCAAGCTGTTCGGGCTGGCTGGGCTGATCGTCGCCGTGCCGATACTGGCATTCGTAATGGTCCTAATCCGCCACATCCTCATCGGTGAGGTCTACGGTGATACCCTGGCGGAGGTCAAACCTAGCGGGACCGTGCCGGCGGAGGCGGAGGCCACAATCGCACCGCATCCCATCGCTTCCTGACTATGCACCCTCCACGCTTCCTCATAATCGCTGACGGCGATTTCAGTCCGATGACCTCCAAGACCGCCAACTCGGTTGTCCGCTTCTTGCCCGAGCGAACGGTCGGCGTGCTGGACCGGCGGCAGGCCGGCATGACGGTCCAGCAGGTGCTCGGCTTCGGGGGCGAAATCCCAGTGGTCGGGTCGATGAAGGAGGGACTTGCGCTGGGACCCGATGCCGTGCTGGTCGGTATCGCCCCCCCGGGTGGCAGGCTGCCGGAGGAGTGGCGCGGTTGGCTCGCCGAGGCGTTGGACGCCGGCTGCGATCTCTGGAGCGGACTCCACACCTTTCTGAGCGATGATCCGGTGCTCGCGGCCAAGGCGAAGACAGCCGAGCGGAAGATCTTCGATCTGAGGAAGCCGCCGGCCGATCTCCCGATAGCGTCGGGCGCGGCGAAGAAGGCCGAGCCCTATGTGGTACTCACCGTCGGCACCGATTGCAACGTCGGGAAGATGACCGCGCAGCTCCAGCTCACCCGACAGCTCAACGCTGCGGGCCTCCGGACCCGCTTCGTCGCCACCGGTCAGACCGGGATCATGATCGAAGGCTGGGGGATCGCAGTCGACGCGGTGGTATCGGACTTCGTCGCCGGCGCGGCGGAGCGACTGGTCCTCCAGGGAAGCACAGACGCCGACATCGTTCTGGTCGAAGGACAGGGCTCGATCAATCACCCCGGTTACTCGGCGGTGACGCTGGGCCTGCTGCACGGCTCCTGCCCCGATGGCTTGATCCTGTGCCATCAATCCACCCGGCAGTACATCGGCGACTACCGGCAAGCGGCTTGGCTCAGGATCCCGCCGCTTCGCGAGTACATCCGGCTCTACGAGACCATTGGATCGGCGGTCCATCCCACCAAGGTCGTCGGGATCTCGCTCAACACCTACGACATGATGGAAGACGCGGCCCGGAGGGCGTGCGAAGTCGCGACCCGCGAGACCGGGCTTCCCGCTACCGACCCGGTGCGATTCGACGCGACCCCGCTGCTGGATGCAGTGCGCAAGGGACGGGAGGCATACCTTGCCGCGCGCAGAGGCCTGGTGTCGGCCTGACCTGAGCTGCGGGAAATCGTCACCCAAAGCGCTGCCACGATGATGCTGTTCGAACCGAGTGGGGCAATGCTGGCTCATGCCCGCCGGTCCTCCCCTCCCGATTCCCTCGGATTACCCTCTAGCCCGCCTCATCGATCTCGTACACCCCATCGATCTTGGCCGCTCGCCGCCAGGTGGGTTGGGTGTCTGGCTTCGCGATGTCGCGAGCGCGATACCGATGTACGTCGCAGCCCGTGGTCGCTGCTGCCGGATGGTCCTCAGCGGAGACCTCGGACTGCTCCTGGGGCGGTGCAGTCACGTGGTGGTACGGGAAGGATCGCGGCCTCAGGTGCTCGCGGCCGAGGCGCTCATTCAGTGGCGGGCACTACAAGTGGTGACGAGCATGCCGTGCCTGCCCAGCCTCGAGCGTCTCCAGCAGATCTTCCCCGGAGCCGTTTGCGATCGCGCGGGCTTCCGAGTGCCAGTTGGGAGAATTACTCCCGAGGTTGTGCTGGGAGAGTGTCTGACGCATGGAATTGCGGTGAGCGAGAGTCAGATTGTCTATCGCGCGGACTCCAATCCCAGCTCCGCTCCTCACCCTCAATGGTGAGACCGGCTTGACTCAACTGACCACAAAGTACCAAAGCTTTCTTGCCCGACGCACGAGTACGAGGACTCCAATTCGATTCGCTCTTGAGGAGTCAGCCGGTTGACGCCAGGCTGGCGCGTCCTCTACGTTAGGCCTCATGGACCTGTTGGCCTCGTTCAACGACATCATCGATCGGATCGCCACGATTCTCCGGATCGACGGCGAAGCCGTCCTCAGGAACGCCCTCCAAGTCCTCGGCATCTGGGTACTGGCCTGGGTTGCCTTGCACGTCGTCAATCTCGCAGCCCGCAAGATCGAGAAGTCGGTGGACGACGGCGACGACTCGATTACCACGCTGCGGGAGAAGCGTGGCCGTACCATCTCCCAGCTGCTTCGGAGCGTGGGGCGAGTGGTGATCGTCACCATCGCAGTCCTGCTCACCTTCAATGTGTTCATCAACATCGCCCCGATCCTGGCCGGTGCTGGGATCCTGGGTCTCGCCATCTCCTTCGGCGCCCAAAGTCTGGTCCGGGACATCATCTCCGGCTTCTTCATCCTCCTGGAGAATCAATTCGCCGTAGGCGACGTGATCGAGGCAGCGGGGAAGAGCGGTGTGGTGGAGAAGATGACGATGCGGGTGGTCATGCTCCGCGACCTCGAGGGCACGATGCACGTGATCCCCAACGGCGAGATGAAGGTGGTCAGCAACAAGACCCGCGGCTGGGCCCGTGCCGTGGTGGACATCTCGGTACCCTACACCGAGAACGTCGACCGGGCGCTCGCGGTGGTGCGGGACGAGGCCGCCCAGTTCTCCACCGATCGCACCTGGGGACTACAGCTGGACGGCCCGGTCGAGGTGCTCGGCGTGGAGTCGATGACCGACAACGCGGTCGTGATCAGGACCCTGCTCAAGACTCAGCCCGGCTCGCAGTGGAACGTCGACCGGGAGTTCCGCCGCCGGCTGATCAACCGCTTCGCTAAGGAATCGATCGAGAGTCCGTTCCAGCAGCGTCGGGTCCACGTCACCATCAAAGGCGGGGCAGAAGGCGAGGCGGTCGCGACGGCCGCCAGCGCCGGGGCGTCCGGCTGATGGCGCTCCGCTTCTACAACACCCTCACCCGACAAGTCGAAACCTTCGAGCCCCTCCAACCTGGCCGAGTGTCGCTGTACACTTGTGGCCCCACGGTGTACAACTACGCCCACATCGGAAACTTCAGGACCTTCCTGTTCGAGGATCTCCTACGCCGCTGGCTGGAAGCGAGCGGGTACGACGTCTTCCAGATCATGAATTTGACCGACGTGGACGACCGAACGATCGCGGCGGCGCGGGAGAAGGGAGTGCCGCTCCGGGAGCACGTCCAGCACTACATCGACGCCTTCCACGAGGACCGACGCTATCTCCGGATCAAGGACGCGTCGGTCTATCCGCGGGCGACTGATTTCATCGCCCCGATGGTGGCGCTGG
>JBKPAO010000059.1:0-43658 GCA_046726475.1 Gemmatimonadota bacterium
GGCACAGCGTGGCCTACTTCGATGCCAAACGGCGACACATCCCCTCGGAGCAGGAAGAGTATGTCCGGGCCGGTTCCGGGTTCGGCATGGAGGTGACTCGAGAGGCGGTGCGGCGCGGGGTCCGGATCAGCGCCGGAAGCGACCACGTGGCGTACGGACCGGCCAGCGAGCGATCCTCCCTCTTTGGTGAGCTCCGGCTGCTGGTCGACTCGATCGCGCTCACGCCCACCGCCGCGCTGCTGGCCGCAACCCGCGATGCCGCCCGCGCTATCGGCGGCGAGCCGGCCCGTCGGCTCGGCACCATCGAGACCGGTCGTTACGCCGATCTGGTCCTGCTCAGCAAGAACCCGCTGGCCGATATCGACAACCTCGACTCGGTGGAGTGGATCATGAAAGGCGGCCAACTCTGGCGGCCGGGGCAGCTGCGGAGTGGGATTGCGATGAAATAGGCGGGTCAGCGGGTCAGCGGGGAAGTTGTGTGAGAAAGCAGAACAGTCTGTAGCAAGGCGGCCCTCGCCTCGAACGCGAGGGCCGTTTGCTTCCGGGTCACGACCTAATATGGCAATTACTTCCCCGCCTTCCCGCTTCCCCGCTTCCCCACCTCCACTGGCAGATCGATTCTCTCCGCCCACTCCGTCCAGGAACCGGTGTAAATGCGCACTCGCGGGTAGCCCAGCAAATAGCGCAGGGTGAAGTGGACGTGGCTGGCTTCCGTGGTGCTGTTACAGTACACGATGATGTTACGGGCTGGAGTAATCCCCTGCGCAGTGTAGGCAGCCCGGAGCTGGTCCGGTGTCTTCCAGACGTGTCCGAAGCCTTCCTGCCTTAGATCGTCCTGCCAGTAATGACTGATGGCGCCGGGTATATGTCCGCGGCGCATCTGGGCGCCGGCCTCGCCGGCGTACTGGTCTGGCGGCCGGGCGTCCACCAGGATGGCATCATGTTGCTCCAGGGCGTGTCGCACATCCTCCAGTGACGCCCGTTCCGGATGAAATGAGGCCACCGGAAAATCCACCGATTGGGTTCGTGGGTACTCCCGCGCGATCGGCCGCTGTTCCAGCTGCCACTTGGAGTAGCCACCGTTGAGCACATACACCTGCTGGTGCCCAAACGCGGCCAGCAGCCACGCGAGGAAGGTCGCATCGATGTTCCGCGTCTCCCCGGCGCTATAGATCACGACGGGTTGATTGAAGGCAAGACCAAGCCGTCCGAACAGCTCGCCATACATTCTCGCGCTGAGCAGCTGGGCCGGAACTCCTCCTTCGCTGGCACGGAGGGTCTCCGGGTTGAGATATCCCGCGCCGGGCAGGTGGCCCTTGAGATAGGTGAACACGTCGGACCTGACATCCACGACGTTCACCCCACCCTCCGTCTCCCACTTCGCCATCTGCTCGGTGGAGACCAAGCCGGGCAAGTGAATGCCAGGGGACACGCTCGAGGTGGAGCTGGATCCCGCTCCACCCGCGCTGCACGACACAGTTACCGCCAGCACGGCAAGACCGAACATCCCGCATCTCATTGGATCGAGTCCAGGCCCATGTAGGCCCGCTCCTCTTCCAGATACACCCGCACTGCGTTGCGCCGTCGCCGAGAATTGTAGGACACCGGCCGGGTCTGATCGGCCGGCGGCAACGATCGGAGCGCGCGACCCATGGGGACGCCGTGCTCGAGTGCCGCCCTCATGTCGGTCCGCAGTCCGGTGATATATGTGCGAGTGCGCGAGACCAGATCCGTCGGGTGACGGGGAACCGCACCATGACCCGGAACCACGATGCCGGGATTAAGGCTGTCGATCCTCCCGAGGGCCTTGAGGAGCTCCCCCGAGTCACCATCGACCACCATCGTGACGCCGTCCTCGACCAGAACGTCGCCGGCGAACAGCACGCGCTCTCGGGGCAGCCATACGATGAGATCTCCAGCGGTGTGGGCTCCGCCGGGATGCGTAATCACAATGGTCTTGCCGCCCACATGAAGCGTATCGGTACCGGTAACGGGACGATCGGGTACATCGGCGAACTCGAAGCCACGCATGGCATCGAGTCCGACGACCCGAACCCAGTCGGCAATGAGGGCATCTTCTCCCGCCTCGGATGCGAGCACCCGACGGTCAGGATGGGCGACGACCTTAGCCCCGAGCCGCCGGAACACGATCGCACCGAAATGGTGGTCCGGATGGTGGTGGGTCAATACCAGCCATCTGATCGGCTGGCTGGTCACTCCCTGTATGGCTCGAGCCAGCTGCTCCCCTTGTTGCGGGCTGGCCAATGCATCGATGACCACGACGCCGGCGTCAGTGACGATGAAACCGGCGTTGGGGCGCCCCTCGGATCCCCGGCCTGTATCTCCCAGTGCCGCGTAGACTCCAGGCGCCAGGCGTCGTATCGATGGTGGCGGAAGCGGCGGTACGCTCCCAGGAACCGGAGAGGTCCCGGTAAACAATAGGAGGCCAGCGAGCATGGGGGTCAGGCTGAAACGAAGCTGATGTTGATCGATTGCTTGAAGATGGCGCCCTGGTTGTCGGTCCAGACCATCGTGAGAGGGTCTTCGCGGTCAGCCCGCAACGTAAAACTCACCACCGGGTCTTTACTGATGCCGGAAGTCCATTTGAACCGCGCAACCTGGCGGGTACCGTAGGTGACCACCACATCCTTAATGAAGTAGGCGGGAATAGGTGCTCCCTCGGCATTTCGGAAGAACCCGGTGTCCATCGGATGAGAGATGATCGAGTTGACCGTGATCACGTCACCCCGCTTGATCTGATCGGGAACCTTAATGCGGGCTTCACCGATGCTATACATCAGCCGCACCCATTCAGGGTCACCAGAACCTTGGCGTAGCCCGCCCAGACATCGCCGGTGCTGGTTTCCAGGATGGCGCGTACCCACGTGCTCCGCTTCATCTTGATGCGGGTGGAGAGAGACACCGGACCCAGTTCCGGGGTGAGGTGAAAGGCAGCGAGGTGGGGATCGGGGTTGTGGTCGACGATGAGATGAACCCCTTTGACGTAGTGGTTCGCCGTCATGGGAAGATCGCTCTCGATGATGACGGGAACGACCCGGCCGTCTTCAGCGACCAGCGGCATATCCAGATCTACGTGTCCCCGGCGAATCGGCCGACCCCCGAAAAGCTGCTTCAGAATCCGGGCGACCTCCTCGTTGGGGACCTCTGGATCCTCCGGCCCGCCAGCCATACGGGTGGCGGCGAGCAACTCCTCGGAGCGCGAGGTCACGAGACCGGCCAGTCCTGCAACACAGGAGCGAAGAAAGGTTCGGCGATCCCTCATACCGATGAACCTCGACCCGGGTTCAATCCAAGTCAAGCAACCCGGGCACGGCTAGGGCGATAGGCTGAGAGAGTAGGAGGCCGGATCCCGCTGGGCATAGCTGACGCGGGCGGCGACCTGGTTCACCGTCGCGGAGTAACTGGAAGCGAGCCGGTTATCGGCAATGTAGATCGTCGCAAGGGTACCCGAGACGAGGTCTCCGAGGACGACGACCCGCAGGGTATTTGCGTCCAATCGCGCGGAGTACACCTGATGGCCGCTGGCTGCGACCGAATCGACCGGTCCGCCGGAGACGGTAAAGAGCACCGCCCCATCATCGCTGCTGGGACTCGCCAGGCTCACCTTTAGGGTGCCCGCCGTAGGCTCGTTCGTATCGTGCGAGCAGCCGACCACTGCACCCATAGTGCCCAGCAGGAGGAGGAGAACTAGAGGACGAGGGGTCATCTCGCTTCCCTCGAACGGTCCGCAGCGGCGAGGAGGTCCCCCAGATCATACACCCCGTTCCGATTGCCGACGGCATCCAGGTACGCCGCTTCCTCCGCGAGGAGACCCGCATCGCCAAGGAGCGCATCGGCAGCGCTATCCAGCACCACGTCTCGTACCGCGACGAAGTTGGCCATGAGATCGAACGGATGCCGCATCGTGAGGGTGAGGGTGTCTGCGGTCGTGGTGGTATCGCCGGTCCAACCCGCGAAAACGGCACCCGGCTGGGGAGCGGCGGTCAAGGTCACTTGAGACGCCTCGGCCAGGTACACACCGTTGGCGATGTCACCGCTGACTCCCGAAGTAATCGCCGCGGTCGGCGCACCCTGCACCGTCATGCGGAGCCGGTACTCCAGGGACACCTGCGCCACCACGGTATCCGGGACCTCCCGAGCAGTGATGCGGTGACTGCGGTCGCCGCCGTCGCTCCAGCTCAGAAAGCCGAACCGGTTGCGCCCGCTGGCATCGACCTGCACCGAATCCATGGAGAGATCGATTGCCGTCCCCGGAGCAAAGAACTGCTCCAGTCGGGAAACGGTGGCGCCGTTCACCTGGATTTGGGCACCAGGGTGATCGGCAGCGAAGACCGATCGGTAGGAGATGTATTTGAAGGAGACGTTTCCTCCGGGACTCACCTCAGTGATGCTATCGAGGCAGAATCTCGCGAAATCGCCCTGGTTATCGGTCGCTTCAGGATGGGTCGTTCGGCAGAGGAATCGGTTGTCCGTGGAGCCGGGGAACGCGTCTCCAGTGTCGCCCCGGTTGCCGGATCCAGCAAGACCGAGATCGTCGCGGCCATCGGCCTGAACGAGGGCCACCCCGTGCACCGGACCGACGTTCACCCGGTTGTCCCGGTCGAATCCATGCTGGTCCAGCTGCCCCTGATCAATGTGCCAGACCAGCAACCCCGGTGCCTTCTGCCGGGCGCCGAAGGCGGGATTCATCTGCGCCGTGTCGCTCTCCTGGGCCTGGCGATTTTCCAGCAGGTAGTACTCATCGGTGCCGGGGACCGCGAGGTATAGCACCGTATCCGAGGAAGCGACCGGACTCAGGCTCACGGCTCTACCGGACGAAAGGGTGTCCACCGCGACCCACCCGAGCTCGAACAAGGACCACGCCTCATATCGAGATGGACTGTAGGGCCGGGCGTAGTTTCCGCTTCCCATGAGTCCCCACTCCCCGATACCCTGGGTCGCCTCCGAGCTGCTCAGATCGGTGTCATATAGATCGGGCAAACCGAAGGCATGACCGGTTTCATGAGCTACGGTCCCGATCGGCATGACGGCCGAGGCGTCGCAGGCGGTGTTTCCGCCGACGGCGCTCTGCATGATGTAGTCGTCCACTTTGAGGTACTGGCCGGGATGCCCGACCCAAGGTGTCTGCGTCACATAGGGCGACCCGCCGTTCCAGGCACGGATCACGAAACGGTGGGCCCAGATGTGGGGAGAAGCGGGACAGGCTCCGTCCTGGTCGGGCTGCAGAAAGGTGACGAAGTCGACGACCCCATCGTCATCGCCGGAGTTGGGCGCACCGTCGGGGCCATCGTTATCGAACTGGCTCCACAGGTTCACGCCGGTCGGTCCCTGCGAGATCACATCGAGAGTCCGAAGCAGCAGCTCGCCGAATCGGCTGACCTCCCGCTGGGGACATGGTGCCAGCACCCCGATACCGTTACAGCCGTCCTCGTAGTAGGTATCGGTAGAATCGGCGGTGACCCAGGGAAAGATCTTTCCGTCTACCGTCAGGTTTCCATTCGACAGCTGCTCGTAGAACGTCTTGACGCTATAAGGACGATCTGTCGGTGCTGGGCTGAAGAACAGGTTCTCGTACTGGGAGACCGGGAAAGGAGGAGCCGTATTCTTGAAGGCGATCGGGACGACGGGGACGATGATCCGTCCGCTCACTCTGCTGCCGCCTGCCGCGGTAGGTGCGGAAAGGTTGAGCGCCCGCACGTCGCCGGCCCGGAGCAGCCGGTGCCGCGCCATCCGGATGCTCGCGACCCGAGTTCGCCAGGCTCCGTCTTTCCGGAAATCCAGACCGGAGACCTCGAACTGGCCGCGACGAGCGCGGGGGTATTGTGCCTGGAGAGCAGACGGAGCAAGCATGGCCACGCACGCTACCGTCAGCCAGCGGGACATACCAAGCAACAATCTGCACCTGGTATTGGGGAAGGCGGAAAACTAATAGGATGCAGTGTCACGTCCAGCGGCTTGCCCCTTCCGCCAAAGGTATCTTTCGGGGTAGCGGGCAGGTAGACGCTAGCTTGTGCCCTCCCCCCGGCAAGACTAGTTTAAGCCGTTCAGCGACATAGTGATGTGGGGGTACCTCTTTCCTCCCAGGGCCGAGGCATCGTGGATACTCAAGAGCTTCAACAGGTCGCGCTGTTTGAGAAGTGCCGGCAGTTCACCAAGGCGCGCGAGCTGCAGGCGGTCGGCCTCTATCCGTACTTCAAGCCGATCTCTGAGTCCGAGGACACCGTCGTTGTCATTGACGGTCAGAAGCGGATCATGCTCGGGTCCAATAACTACCTGGGCCTGACCCATCATCCCAAGGTCCTCGAAGCCGCCTCCCGGGCCCTGGACCGCTATGGGTCCGGCTGCACCGGCAGCCGATTCCTCAACGGAACCCTTGACCTGCACGAGCAACTCGAGGGGGGCCTCGCCGAGTTCGTGGGTAAAGAGGACTGCCTGGTCTTCTCGACCGGTTACTCTGCCAACCTGGGATTGATCTCCGGGCTAGTGGGTCGGGGGGACGTGGTCTACCTCGATAAGCTGGACCACGCGTCGATCGTGGACGGAGCCAAGCTCTCCTACGGTGAGACCGAGCGGTTCAATCACGGCGACCTGGCCAACCTCGAGCGCCGGCTGGACCGCAACGGCATGGGGCGAGGGGCGATGATCGTCGTGGACGGGGTGTACTCCATGGAAGGGAACATCGCGGATGTTCCCAACCTGTCCCGGCTCGCCCGCCGCTTCGGCGTCGCGCTCGCACTGGACGACGCGCACGCGCTCGGTGTGTTGGGTCCCAACGGCGATGGGACGGCGGCCCACTTCGGGATGACTGAAGAGGTCGATATCATCGCGGGAACGTTCTCCAAGTCTCTCGCGTCCATCGGGGGGTTCGTGGCGGCGTCGGAGAGTGTGATCCACTACCTACGACACAACAGCCGCCCGCTCATCTTCACCGCGTCCCTGCCCCCCGCCAACACCGCGGGCGTGCTGGCCGCGCTGCAGGTGCTGCAGCAGGAACCGGAGCGCCGGGACCAGCTCTGGGCCAATACCCGCCGGCTGCAGGATGGATTCCGGAACCTCGGCTTCGACATCGGTCCGACCGAGACGCCGATCGTGCCGGTCCTCATCGGACCGCTGGAGAAGACCTTCCTCATGTGGCGCCGTCTGTTCGACGCTGGCGTCTTCACCAATCCGGTGGCGCCACCAGCGGTACCGCCCTCGCAGTGCCGGCTTCGCACCAGCCTCATGGCGACGCACACCTTCGAACAGATCGACTTCGCGCTCGAGCAGTTTGCCACTATAGGAAGGGATCTGGGGGTCATCTGACCGAGCCGCTGCGCGTCCGAGCGGCGCGCGCTGGACGGGATCTGAAGCGATTCATCGATCTGCCTTACCGACTCCACGCGCGGGACCCTCTCTGGGTCCCGCCGTTGCGTCGGGACGTGGAAGCCCTCCTCTCCCGCAGCAAGAATCCATTCTTCGAGCATGCTGAAGCCGAATACTTCATCGCCGAGCGCGATGGCGCGGTGGTCGGACGGATCGCCGCGATCAGTAACCGGCTGCACAACGAGACCCACGGTGATCAGGTGGGGTTCTTCGGTTTCTTCGAATGTGTCGACGATCAGGCGGTGGCTGACGCCCTGCTCCAGGCGGCAGGCGAGTGGTGCCGGACATTGGGGCACGATGTCCTGCGGGGACCGGCTTCCTTTTCGGTCAATGACGAATGCGGGCTCCTGGTCGACGGATTCGACACCCCGCCTGCCCTGATGATGCCGCACAATCCGCGGTACTACATCGACCTGATCGAACGGGCCGGCTTCACCAAAGCCAAGGACCTATGGGTCTACCAGGGTGGAAGCCAGGAGCGATACGTCCCGGTGCCGGAGCGGCTGACGCGCGCTACCGAGTTGATCCGGCAGCGCCAGGGCATCACGCTCCGGGCGCTCAACATGAAGGACTTTCAGGGTGAGGTCGAGCGGATAAAGGAGTTATACAATGCGGCCTGGGAGAAAAACTGGGGCTTCGTGCCGCTGACCGAGCACGAGATTGACCACTTGGCCGAACAGTTCAAGCCGGTGGTGATTCCGGAGCTGGTTCCCCTGGCGGAGAAGGATGGCAAGCTGATCGGATTCGGCATCGCCCTCCCGGACCTCAATGTTGTGTTCCAGACCAACCGTTCGGGACGACTCTTCCCCATGATCCTCCGGCTTCTCTGGATGCTCAAGACCAGACGCATCCGCCGGGCGCGCATCCTCCTGCTGGGTGTCCTTCCGGCTTTCCAGGGGAAGGGTGTTGATGCCATGCTGTACCACTGGATCTGGACCAAATCGGGAGAGCGCGGCATCTACTGGGGGGAGGCGGGCTGGATTCTGGAGGATAATCCAGCGATGAACGCTGGCTTGGAAAAGATGACCTTCCGGGTCTACAAGACCTATCGGCTCTACGACAAACGCCTATGAAGGCGTTGGTAACCGGGGCGACCGGTTTCGTGGGGAGCCATCTGGTCGACGCTCTCCAGCGGAGTCGAGCAGAAATCACCGCCCTGGCGCGCTCGCCGGAAAAGGCTGCAGCCTTGATGGCCGGCGGCGTCCGGGTCATCACCGCGGACCTCCATGATCCCGCAGGGCTGACCCGGGCAGCCGAAGGTCAGGATGTCATCTATCACGTCGCCGGAGTGGTATCGGCCCGGAACGAGGCGGAATTTCTCCGGGCCAACCGAGAAGGAACCCGGAACATTCTCGCCGCTGCCGAGGCGGGAGGCAGGCCTCGCTTCATATTGGTATCCTCCCTGGCCGCTGGTGGCCCAGCTCCACGAGGGCTTCCCCTCGACGGCAGTGAACCCGCGCGGCCGGTGACCGCATATGGACGCAGCAAGTTGGCCGCCGAAGAAGCGGTGCGTGGGAGTACCCTTCCCTGGACGATCGTTCGCCCACCGATCGTCTACGGCCCCCGTGACCGCGAAGTCTTGAAGGTGTTCCGGATTGCCCGTCTCGGGCTGGCGCCCGTATTCGGGGACGGTTCTCAGGAGCTTTCCGCGGTACACGCGGCAGACTTGGCGGGAGCTCTCATTGCGGTCGCCGCGACGGATCGTACCACTGGTCGGACGTATAATGCATGTCACCCTGAAGTGTTCACCAGCGCCGAGTTCGGCCGGGCAGTGGGGGAGTCTATGGGGCGTTCGGTGGGAACTGTGCGAATCCCCCCGCCGCTTGGGCGCATGCTCCTCTACCTTACCGAGACCGCAGCGAGTATCGGCGGACAGACCACCATCCTGACTACCGACAAGGCCAACGAGTTCTTCCAGCCGGCCTGGACCGGCGATCCGAGACCGCTAGTGCGAGATGCCGGGTGGAGCGCGACTCACAACCTCCGTAGCGGCCTCGCGGACACCTACCAATGGTATCGCCGCGCCGGATGGCTGTAGCACTGCCGCTGTCGTCGGAGCAGGAGGCCGCGCCTGCTCGGAGCCCGCTCCGCGGCGTGGATCTCCTGCTGCTGGCATACCTGGCACTCGTTTCGGCTGTAGCTGTCGTCCGGGTCAACAGCCGGCCCTGGAGTTGGTGGCTGCTGCTGGCCCACGGTCTGTTTGTCCTGCTGTTGTTCCTGGTCACTCGGCCCGGCTTGGGCGCGGTCGGCCGCACGGTGCGGGAGCTGTATCCGCTGTTTCTGCTTCCGGGGTTGTACACCGAGCTCGATCTCCTCAATTCGCCGGCTCGGCCGGTCTACGATTCAGTCGTCCAGCGCTGGGAGCAGCTCGTGTTTGGGATGCAGGTCAGCCAGGAGTGGTGGCAGCATGCCCCCAGTGTCTTCTGGTCCACGGTGTTCCACGGGGCATACCTCTCGTACTACCTGATCATCTCGGCACCCGCGCTGTATTTCGCCTGGAAGGGAGATCTACTCGCCGTCAGGCGTTTCATTCTTATCGTCATGGCGACCTTCGTCTTCTGTTATCTCTTTTTCATCTTCTTTCCCGTCGCGGGGCCGTACTACGTGTTTCCCCGGCCCGCCGAATGGTTCACGGCCAATCTCCCGGCCCGTCTGGCGTACGACGCGCTCTCAACTGGTAGCTCGTATGGGGCCGCCTTTCCTTCTTCGCACGTGGCGGCGGCGCTGGCAGCAACGCTCGCGGCGATGCGGGCGTCACGGCGCTTGGGCATCGTCCTTCTGATCCCTACGGTGCTGCTCACCATCGGCGTGGTGTACTGCCAGATGCACTACGGCGTGGACGCGCTGGGCGGATTGTTGGTGGGGGGGTTGGTGACGTGGGCGGCGGGGAGAGGTAAGAGGTGAGACGTGAGAGGTAAGGAGTGAGAGGTGAACGGTTGAGGAGTGGCAAAAGGGGTGTCCTCGGAATCGAGAACACCCCTCTAGTCTTAGTTCTATCTCTTACCTCTCACCTCTCACCTTTTACTTCTCACCGCTCACCCTCTACTGCACCGTCAGCTTGCCCCTCATCCCCAGCGCCAGGTGGGGCAGACAGTAGATCTTGTACTCTCCCTTCGGCGCGCCGGCGAAACTGATCTGATAGACCGCGTCCGGCTCAGTCTCCAACGGGCTCTGCAGCGGAGCCATCTGATCGGGCATGTTCTTCTTCAACACCTCGGCCGCCCCGGACGGAATGCTGTCGGGCCAGAACGATACGTTGTGAGGCCCACCGCTCTTATTGTGGAACCGAACCACGTCCCCTGATTTGATGGTCAGGTTCTCGGGATCGTATTTGTACTTGGATCCATCGAGGACCATGTTGACGTCGTGAGTCTTCCCGGTGCCGGCAGGAGCATTCGCCGCGGGTGCGTTCGCCGCGGGTGCACTCTCTGCCGGGGCTGCCTGCTGTCCAGGGGCCGCCGTCTGATCCTCAGCCTTCTTCTCGCCGCCACAGGCCGCCACGACAAAAGCCAGCCCCGCCACCATCGAAGTCATCCGCATTTCGCCGCTCCGCCTCCGGTAACATGAGAGTAGCCCAGCTTGTGAACCCATTCACTATAAGCAGGGGAGTAGCAAACGGAAGAGGGGAAATACCTGGTGTGTGACCGCCGCCCCTGAGGTTAGTTTAGGAGAGGTTTGCCTTCTTCGTGTTCCTGGATTCCATGAGCGCTGCCCCCCACCGCGACAGCCAGTACCCCGGTAGAGACGTCCCACCCTGTCGTGGGCTCGGGGGTCAATGCCAAGCGGTACCGGTCACCCTCCGGGTGGGCCCGCTGGAGGAAGGGACCGCTTCACTTGACCACGAATCGACGTGGCTGATCGGCCACACCCAGCGAATTACGTTCTACGATCTGTGGGAGGATGAGGGAGAGCTGTACGTCGACGCCATGCTTCATGTCCCCTGCAGGTATCTGCGCCGCGACGGCACGGAAGCTGAATGCGCCGCCTACGGTTACCGGGGACCCACTCCCCGAGGCCCGCGCCACCCGGACCAGCCCAGGCGACTGAGCCGGGACCGGTTTGTGATCGTGGAAAACCGCCGCCCGACCGTGCGCAGGCTGCCGCCGCCGGCCCGAAACCTTCCGGTGCTGAGCAGCGGTAATCCCTGCGCGCTGGCGGCCTGCCGGACGGCGGACAACCAGCGGGGAGCAGCCTGCTGCCGGGACCTCCAGATCGAGATCATGTGCACCAAACGGCAGCGCAAACTGGAGGCCCTGGTGCGATCCCGCCGGTCGCCGTATCTCTGCAAGGTGGAGCGGGCCGGCGATTTCTCGATCGAGGCCGAAATAATCTCCGCGTGCAGTTATCTGGACGACGACGGCATCGGCTGCTCGCTCCACAACCGGCGACGCGCCGATGGGCGGCCGGCGAAACCAGATCTCTGCAGCGAATGGCCGGAACGCAAGCAGGATCTGCACCCCGGGTGCGTGTTCTCCCGACCGGCAAGTCGTTCAGGTTAAACGAGGATTGTGTGCAAGTTCCCTCCGGTCCGCCGTCCTCATGGGCGACTCGGCCGGATGATACCGGCCCGGCGTCCGGGGAGCGCCCGTAATGGACGAGCTGGAGCAGCTGTACCAAACCACGTACACGGCAGTCGTTCGCTTTCTCTACCGCAAGGTGTGGGATGCGGAGCGCGCCGAAGACCTCGCGCAGGAGGTCTTCGTCCGGGCACTCACCCACCGACCGGAGAAGCCCCGGGCCTGGGTGTTTGCGGTGGCGGCGAACCTGGCGCGCGATGAAGCGCGTGCCGCTGTGCGGCGCAAACGTCATCTTACGCTGCTCAAGGGCGACCCCGTCGCGCTGCCGACCATCCAGCCCGCCGCCGATACCCTGGTGGAGCACGATGAACGGATGACGGCGGTGCAGGAAGCTCTCAATACCCTGACCCCAAGGGATCGCGAGATCCTGCTGTTGTGGGACGCGGGGCTCAGCTATCCCGAGATCGCTTCCCAGACGGGACTGGCGCTGGGCGCGGTGGGTACGACTCTGGCACGAGCCAGACGCAGGTTAGTGGAGGCTCACGACCGGCAGCATGCACCCCAAGGAGATCATGCGGCACATTCCTGAGGAGGAACTGCACGCCTATCTCGATCAGGGGCTCAGTCGCTCTCAGTGCGTCGAGATCGAGAGTCATTTGGCCGCCTGTCCCTCCTGTCAGGCCCTCCGCGACCGCATCGCTGCGCTGCGAGATCGCACCACCGCGCTTCTGGCCAAGCTGGCACCGTCCCGCCGATTTCCGCCTGCGTTCGATTCACTGCGGGACCGAGCCGCTGTCGCGGCTAGCGCCCGCCGCCGCCGGCTGCATCTGGGGGCCTGGGCTGCCAGCCTGGTCGCCGCGCTCGGCCTGGGCTGGACCGCGAATTACCTGATGACCGCCCGACCCGCTGCCCCGACTCGGATCGCGCATTCAGCCGGCATTACTCCAGCCACCCCCGTATCACTCACTCCCACCACCGCTCTCCGCCCTCAATCCACTCACCAGCCGGCTACCCGATCCGCACGGCGCCGCCGTCCGGCCAAGGCGGTGGTGGACAGCACGCCGAGTGTCGTACCCGCACCGGTCATCCCGGCACCCGCACTCGAGCTTTCAACCAGGAACATCCCGCGGGGCGACTTCGATGTCGACCTGGACGGGATGTGGCGCACCATGTCGTGGGACGGAGCTCAGGCGGAAGCTGGGGACCAGCTCCCCCATATCGACGGGCTGCCGGTCGTGCAGGTGCAGGTCCAAGCCAGCGAACATGGTAAGGTGCCACTGATGGTCGTGGCCCAGCAGCTCTCGTCCGGCGAAGTGATTCGCACCATTGAAGGGCCGATGAGCGATGTCTCGCATCTGCTGGCCAAGCGCACCATGAGCGACCCCGATCCCTCAGCTGCCGGCCGGAGCTCCGCCAGGACCATCTCAAACGGTTCACCACACACCGATCAAACCATGGCTATGCAGCGGGGCGATCGGCTGCTGGTGATCACAGGAGCGTTGCCGTCGGACAGCCTGCTTGCGATGATCCGGCGACTCAATGCGGAGATGAGGAGTAAGTAGTCGTCAGTCGGCAATGCCGGACACCCGATCTAACAACAGGAAAGCCTTCGAGAAGATCGAAGGCTTTTTGCTTCTAAAGTTGGGACTGACGACTGACGACTACCTCGGTCTACCCCGTCGCTCCAGCAGCTCGTCGGGAACGTAATCCCCCGGCCCCTCTTCGTGGTCGAACTCGGCGGAGGCAAGGGCGTGACCGCGTTCCCGGTCCAGCGTGATCTCCGCCAGCCGTGGCGAGAGCATCGGGAAGGTGCGGGCAAAGAGCGCATAGCAGACGAGGAACAAGCCGGCGAAAGCGAGGGTCGGTCCCGCTTCGGGGATTCTGAATGTGGGGCCGGGTAGTGCGGTCACCGAGGGCATGACGAGCAGGTACCGCTCCAGCCACAGTGACACGAGGCTGATCGTCGCGAAGAATCCAAGAATCGGCCTGACCTTCTTAGGGCGTACGCCCAGCAAGCCGAAGAAGGGGATCAAAAACATTCCCCAGCCGACAGCAACTCCGATGGGAAGCCAGTGGCCCCAGAGCCGCGCGAAGACAAAGCCGGTCTCCTCCGGAAGATTGCCGTACCAGATCACCAGGAACTGGGCCCACATGAGGTAGGTCCAAAAGACCGTGAACCCGAAACAGAGCTTGCCGAGGTCGTGACGCTGCTTGGGAGAGACCAGATCTTTTACGCCGAGATGCGCCGCACCATAGATCATCAGGAGAGCCAGCAGCATGTGCGCGCCCAGGAATGCGCCCATGAAAATGAATCCGCCCAGCAGGTTGGAGTACCAGTGCGGCTGCAGCGCCATGATCCCGTCGAAGGCAACCAATGTGAGTACATAGGCGTACATGACCACGTAGGTCGGGGCCAGCCGGTGGATCCGCTCTTCCTGCGCGACGACGGCGGGCAAGCTCCCGTCGTATCCGCGCGACCAGCGCTGGTAGCGGAGCCGCCGCTCGCCGGTGGCAGCCCGCTGGACCGCGAACATGTCTGGCTTCATGTCGGCCCACACCAACATCCAGCCGACCACCGTCAGGGCCAGCAGCCCCAACCCAAGCCGGGCAAACATGAAGTCGTGTGAAAGCCACACGGCCTTCGAATGCGGCAGCTCGTGCATCGCGCCCTGCATGGGACCATAGATCGAGTCGTAACCCGCCGTAAAAATCAGTACGAGACCGAACAGTGAGACCGGAAGAAATGCGACCAACGCCTCGGCGAACCGGATGATCATCCCGGACCACTTGGCATTGGTGACCTTATGGACGGCGGTTAAGGCAACCCCACCCGCGGCCAGGCCGGTGAAATAGATCCAATTCACGTGAAAGACCTGCCACGCCCGATCGGCCGACGCCGGACTAGCAAGTAATGACTGCACGAAGAAGATGGTCCCGAGTATGGCGAGTCCGGCACCTATCCCGATGAAGAGATCGTAGCGACCGGCGATCGAGCGCTGCAGCAGCCGCTCTCGCAGCGTCGGCGTCATCGGGTCACCGTGCCAGTGGAACCGGTGGCGCTGGGGCCAGGCGGAACAGGAGCCACGGGGCCAGGAGGTGTTGGAGACTGGCGCTGAAGCTTCCGAAGGTGGTTGACGATGGCCCACCGCTCGATCGGAGCGTAGACCTTGTCCCCATATCGCGGCATGACGCCGCGTCCGTAGCGGATGATGCTGTAGATGTAGCCGTCGCTGTATGCCCTGGCCCGGGCGGTCAGCAGCGAGGGGGCTCCAATTTGGCGAGACACGGTCCCGTCGGCATTGCCAGTCGGGCCGTGGCACACACTGCAGAAGGTTTGGTACAGCGTGTCGCCCGCTGCATCGACGTCGCGGGGAATCACCGGCGCGCTGGGTCCAGGGCTACTCGCCTTTAAGCCCGACCCTAAGGGGTTCTTGAGCGCATTCGCGGTCGTGGTCTTGCCACTGACCCACTCGCCAGACCAGTCCGGCTCCCCGCCGACCGGGACCGTCCCCTCCGGAGAGTACCGAGGCACCTTCTCGGTTTCATAGGGCCGGATGTATCGGGCGTGGATCATATGATCGAACCAGGGAATCACGTGCCACAGGTCGTCGGGTGAGGGCAGCCGGTAGTAGTAGAAGTCGCAGCCGCTGCAAAGCAGCGCTACGAGGGCGAGCGCTGCTCGGCAGCGTCCCGAGCGGAGCGAGGGATCGCTCCGGCGGCAACCCCGCTCAGGCCCCCTCATAGCGAACCTCCACCGCTCCGGCATTCCGGAGCAGCGTCTCGAGCGACCTCAGGTCCTCGGAGTCGGCCGGCACGAAAATGCCCACTTGATCGTCGCTGAAGCGGGGATCGTACGCGACGCCGCGCTGCCCCATCAATATCGAGAACAGGGCCACAGCGGCGACGGTGCTCAGGGCGCCGAGCAGAATGGTCAGCTCGAACGCGATCACCACATACGGAGGGATCGAGGCGATCGGTTTGCCGCCGACGATCGTCGGCCAGTCGTAGGACATCCAGATGGTCATCCCAAATCCTGCGGCACAGCCGGTCAGCCCGCCGATCAGCGTAATCAGCCGGACCGGGCTGACCCGGTGGCTCAGCGCCTCCTCCAGCTCGTGGTTCGGGGCGGGGCTGTACACCACGAGCTTGCGGCGGCCGGTGGCCCGCA
The DNA here is from genome assembly GCA_046726475.1 of Gemmatimonadota bacterium. Lineage (GTDB taxonomy): Bacteria > Gemmatimonadota > Gemmatimonadetes > Gemmatimonadales > GWC2-71-9 > CAVVWJ01. The sequence continues at coordinate 16,069 of JBKPAO010000059.1, forward strand.
GCGCACGAATGGCATCGACCGCGGCGTCGATATGCACGAACGACGCGAGTATTCCCGGGACCCGCTTGGCGGCGCGTTTGAGCAGCGGCATCAGTGATGCCCTCCGCGGCGCCGGGGCATCGGAATCATTTCCTTGATCTCCTGGATCGCCACGATCGGGAAGTTCTTGGCAAAGAGCAGGAACCACATCCCGAACCAGCCGAACGACCCGGCCAGGATCCCCCAGTCGGCCCAGGTCGGGTTCATCTGGGACCAGGCCCATGGGATGTAGTCGTTGCTGAGCGACGAGACGATGATCACGTAGCGCTCGAACCACATCCCGATGTTGACGAAGATCGAGATCACGAACAGCGAGGTGATGTTCCGGCGAATCTTACGGAACCAGAGTAGCTGGGAGACCAGGGCGTTACAGATGATCATAGTCCAGCCAGCCCACCACATCGGGCCAAAGGCGCGGCGGAAAAAAGTGGTCTGCTCGAAGGTGTTCCCGCTGTACCAAGACACAAAGTATTCCATGGCATACGCGTACAGCAGGATCGAGCCGGTCAGCAGCGTCAACTTTGCCAGGTTATCGAAATGGTACTCCGTGATCAGATGCTCGATCCGGAGCGCCCGGCGGAGCGGAATGATCAGGGTGAGGACCATGCCGATACCGGAGTAGATCGCTCCGGCAACGAAGTACGGAGCGAAGATCGTCCCGTGCCATCCGGGCACGATACTGGACGCGAAGTCCCAGGATACGACGGAGTGCACCGAGAGCACGAGCGGCGTGGCCAAGGCCGCGAGATAGAGATACGCCCGGGAATAATGCCGCCACTGGTTGTCGGTTCCTCGCCAGCCGACCGAGGACCAGGTGTAGATCGTCTTCCGCCAGCCCGACACCTTGTCTCGGATCGCTGAGACGTCGGGGATCAGACCGAAAACCAGGAACGTGGTCGACACCGTCAGGTAGGTCGAGATCGCAAACACGTCCCAGATCAGCGGTGACTTGAAGTTGGGCCAGAGGAACCGCTGGTTGGGATAGGGCAGCAGCCAATAGAAGACCCAATTGCGCCCGAGGTGAATGATGGGGAACAGTCCCGCGGTCATCACCGCGAAGACGGTCATCACCTCGGTCGAGCGGTAGACTGCCGTCCGCCAGGGAGACCGGAAAAGGAACAGGATCGCGGAGATCAGTGTGCCGGCGTGACCGATACCCACCCAGAATACGAACGTGGTGATGTACACGCTCCAGAAGACCGGCGGGTTATAGCCGGCGTGGCCCAGACCGTCCTTGATCAACATGAGGAAGGTGAGGATCCCGATCAGGAAGATCGATACCGCGCCGAGCAGGAGGAGCACATACCCGCGGCTCGCCGGGCCGAGGGTAGCGACCACGTCACGGGTGACCTCGCTGTGGGTCAGCGAGGGGTGCTGTTCTTCGATCGAGACCGGTGGGGGAGTGACGATAGTCGCCATGGCTAGGCCTTCACCGGAAGCACGACCTTGGCCAGATAGGTAATCGCCGATCTGGTGTTGAGATCCTCCAGTACCCGGTAACCGCGCGGCTCCTGGTGCAGCTGCGAGACCCGGCTCCCCGGATCCTTGAGATTGCCGAACACGATCGCGTCCGACGGGCAGGCCTGGGCGCAAGCGGTGGTGAACTCGCCATCATGGATGGGGCGGTTCTCCAGCCGAGCGTTGTTCTGTGCTCCACGAATTCGCTGGATGCAGAAGGTGCACTTCTCCATCACGCCCCGCGCGCGGACAGTGACGTCAGGGTTGAGCTGGAGATTCAGCGGCTCCGGCCAGGACTCCTCGTTGTACTTGTACCAGTTGAAGTAGCGTACCTTGTAGGGGCAGTTGTTGGCGCAGTAGCGGGTGCCCACGCAACGATTGTAGACCTGCCCATTCAGTCCGTCGGCGGTGTGATACGCAGCGTAGACCGGACAGACCGGCTCGCACGGGGCGTTCCCGCACTGCTGGCAGAGCATCGGAATGAACCGCGCGTTGGTGGAATCCTGATGGGCCGAGTCGTCCTCCCAGTATCGCTCGATGCGAATCCAGGTCATCTCGCGGCCCTTGAGGATCTCTCCTTCTCCGACAATCGGGATGTTGTTCTCGGCGTAGCAGGCGGTGACACAGGCCTGACAACCGGTACACTTGGCCAGATCGATCGCCATCCCCCAGCGAGGAACGCCGGCGGCGTAGTCGCCATAGCGAGCAGCAGCGGCCTGAGCTTCACTCCACCCCTTAAGCGCCTCCAGTTCCCGCTCGGTATTGACCTCGTGCTCGCCGAGGCCCTCGGCCAGGTAGGCCTCCTTGATCGTGAGCCCTTTCTGGGCGGCATCGAGGGATATCGCTTCTGCGATCCCGCGGCCCAACTGGCGAGGGGTTCCGGCGATCGAGGCCAGCTTCTTGAAGCTGCCGGTCTTGGTGAGCGACACCCTGGTCGAGAGATAGGGAAGAAAGGCTCCCTTCGGCGCCCCCAGCAGGTCGAGTGGGTTCACGCCGCGCCCTCGGGCATACGCCCCGTATTCGGTGTGCCCGAAGCCAAGGGGCATGGCCACGACATCGGGACGCACGCCGGCGTACACAAAGACCGGTGCCTCGACCGACCCGTGCGGAGAGGTGACCCGCAGGATCTCGCCGTCTCTCACGTCGAGCTTGCGCGCAGTCTCAGGATGAACTTCGACCCACGAGTGCCAGGTGATCTTGGTGACCGGATCGGCATTCTCCAGCAGCCACGGCTTGTTGGCGCCGCGTCCGTCGTAGAGCAATGCGTGAGGATAGGGGAGAAAGACGAAGTCGCCATTTCCTTCGAATGCAGGACGGGTGTACTTCACCTGACTCGCGCCCGGGCCGAGACCCACCGCCGCGGAGGGAGCAGGCGCACCGAACACGCCGCCCCGCTGCACGGCGTCATGCCAGAACGCGGTGAACTCTCCTGCCCCTCGCGAAGTCGCCAGCGCCTGCCAGCGAGTTTGCAGGTACGCGAGATAGGATGGCGCGTTGAACCGCGCCAGGGGACCGCCGACTTTCTTCGCGGTTCGGAGCAGCAGCTCACCGGCGGGAAGCGTGTTGAACACTGGCTCCATCACCGGCTGCATCAAGTTGTATACCCCGGCCCGAGGCCGCAGATCGTCCCACCGCTCGAGGGCGTGGTGCTGAGGCAGCAGCAGATCGCAGAGCGCGGCTGTCTCGTCGAGATACATCGACGTAGAGACCTTGAAGCCGGCCTTCTTGAATCGAGTGGCGAAGTTGCTCGCCCGCGGCAGAGTGTAGGCAGGATTGGCGTCATGGACCAGGAGGACTTCGACTCCACCAGCGTCGACTGCGCGCAGCAGTTCCTCCAGGGCGGCGGATCCATCGCCGGCGTCGGGATCAGCCCCGAACCGCACCGTCTCACCGACATTCCCCGCTACATAGTTGAGCAGATTGACCGCGGCGCAGACTTCAGCAGCACCTGAATGCTGGTTGCCCACTCCGCCGGCGACGGCAAGGCTGGGACGCGCCGCCCCGAAATCGTGCGCCAGCTGTTGAATGGTGGCCGCGGACAGCCCGGTTTCCTGAGCCGCCATCTCCGGCGTGAAGGCCGCGAGCGTGCTACGGACCCCGGGATCGCTACCGCGCTCACCACCGAGGACATTGGCCATCGCCAAGGCAAGCGCGGCTTCGGAACCGGGACGGATAGGGTGCCACTCGTCGGCGTTGAGCCCCGTGAGGTCGCGCCGGGGAGCAAGGTAGACGAACTTGGCGACCGTCTTCTGGCCGAATCCGTGGGACTGGGCAAAGCCGCGCTGATGCTCGATCGATCCGGGCCAGCTGTCCAGGAAATCAGCGCCAAACGAGACGATGTGCTTCGCCTTGGCGAAGTCGTACGTCGCGAGCTGATCCTGGCCGAAGACCTGTCGATTCGCCGTGCGGAGTGCCTCGAATGCGAATGGCTGGTAGCGAACCACGCGCCCACCCAGCGCCCCCATCCAGTCGGTCAGTAAGTCGGAGAAGGTGCCCCGGCCGGCACCCGATACGGCAGCCACCCGATTACCTGCCGACGAGAGTTTGGCGGACAGCCGGCCAATCGCGTCGTCCCAGGTAATCTCCTGCAGCCGCCCGCCGCCATCGCGGGCCATCGGTCCCTTGAGGCGGCCAGGGTTGTAGAGTCCCTGCAGAGCGGCCTGCCCCCGAGAGCACAGCTTCCCCTGATTCACCGGATGATCGGGATTCCCTTCGAGCTTGACTGCACGGCCTTCCCGCGTGCGCACGTGCACGCCGCATCCAGTGGGGCACTCGGTGCAGCTGCTGGCGTAGAAGGTGGCAATGCCCGGCACCTGGTCTTCCGACTGAACCAGGTAGGGAATCAGTCTTTCGACTTTGTCGGTGGAGCAGCCCGACAGGGCTACCGCACCCGCGCCAGAGGCGCCGAGCACGGTCAGAAAGCGTCGGCGATCGATGGTTTGTTGCTGGTTGTCTTCGTCAGCCATCCGAGAGATCCTTCGCTTCGCTCAGGATGACCGCGCTACGCGCGGTCAGTAATGACATACCGAGCAATCCCGCGACACGTTCCGCTGAGTGTGGCAGGTGATACAAAATCCCATACGATCCACGTTGTTGACCTTGAACACCTGGGGCATCCGCTGCACTTCACCATGACAGGTACCACAGGCGCTCGGGCCCAGCGCCTTGATGTGCCGTTGATGCGGGAAATGCGCGTGCCGCGGGAGATAATGAACTCTGATCCACTGGATGGGTTTCTTGTCGTTCCACGCCTGACGAACCTTCTTGATCTCCGCCTGGTGCGTGCTGTCCCGGCCACCGATGACGAGGTGACACCCCATGCAGGTTTGGACCGACGGAATGCCGGGCTCCGGTGAGACGGCCACTGAATAGTGGCAGTACTGGCACTGGATCTTGTACTGGCCGGCATGAATGTCGTGGCGGAAGAAGATCGGCTGGCGAGGTCCCTTGAGACTGCCGGTGTCAGACGCGGTGAGTAGCGGAGCCCAGGTGGAATCAGCTTTGGAGGGTGCCTGCTGCGCGGTGGAACCAGGCTTACCAAGTGTGAGGAGGGCAGCCACGCCTCCGGCCGCAACGCCACCGACGACGAATGCCAGCTTACGCATCATCATCTCACCCGTAAGGAAGTACCCTGGCCTCGCCCTCGGCCAACGCGCGCCGAAGTATAGTCCACACAGTTCATTATACAACCCGACTCAAGGCAACTATTTCCGACTACTTCAGTCGGTTTCAGCAGCCTCGCCGCCGCGTCTGCGGTGCAGCCGGGGAGCCCGCCGCGGCGCCGGTCGTTCGCTGAGCCATTCGGCCTTCCGCCGGGCGAGACTCAGGAACGCGTCGATCGAACGCCGGTCACTCAACTCGAGCCAGCACCATTTGACGGGACCGGTGCGTTGCCCTTCCAGCAGCGACCGGGCGATGGCACCTGCGATCTTGCCCCCCTTAGCCAATCGGCTTTCGTCTCCTTCCGACATAGTGAAGGTGGCGTCGATGCTCCCTTTCATCAGGTGAAGCCAACAAAGCTTCCGATTCCCCATTCCGTATTCCCAGGCCCAGCGCCAGGTCACGCCCATGTATCGCACCTGCTCCGCCACACCGGGGATTTGCAACAGTCCCTCGCGCACGAGTTTGAAGCGGCTGGCTAATGCAGGGGTGAGGTCCTGGAATGGTGCGGTAGGCTCCGGCTCCTGGAGCTCTGCCGGGTACAGGTTCGATGCCCAGTAGGCGCTGGAGCGACCCATCAGGCTCCCCGATCCAGTTCGCGTTCCAGGAATCTGACGACCTCGATCCCCATCGCTCGCAGTAGCGAAGCCTCCCTGCCATCGAGTCCTGCCCGGTACACCATCTCGCGAAAGGAGCGCATTACGTGCTCGGGGCGACGGGTTTTGAAGAAGTCGATGGCCCCCAGGGCGCGGGTCCAATCGGCGAACAGCGTCTCCAGCTGGCCGGCGGTGGCAGGTTCCGCCTGATTGCGGGGCGGCTTAAAAGGCATTGCCTCCCCACCGGCCGCAACCCAGCTCTCATATGCCATGATGGCGACGGCCTGCGCCAGGTTGAGCGACGAGTGCGCCGGATCAGTCGGAATGGTCACGAGAGCATGACAGAGGTCCAACTCCGCGTTGGTGAGCCCGCTGTCCTCCCGTCCCGCCACTACCGCCACCGGCCCCGTGGAAGCTTCCTCGAGGAGTGCAGTCGCTGCCTCACGGGGTCGCATCACTCTGCGCTTCGCGGCTCGCTCGCGGGCAGTCAGCACCGCGGTGAAGACGCAGTCTTCGATCGCCGCTTCCAATGAATCCAGAATTTCTATTCGGGCAACCAGATCGGCGGTGTTATGGGCGATTCCTTCGATACGATATGGGTCGAAGACCTCGGGATTCACGAGTCGAATCCGCTCGATCCCAAAATTCTTGGCGATGCGAACGGCACTGGCGATGTTGACGATGTCCTGAGGGTTGACCAGGACTAGGATGGGAGCCGTCAAGCGGGACAGCGGAGCAGCGGGGCGGCCCTCTCCACGCGAAAGAGCTTCAGCATCGTTAAGGATCTTTTCGTCACCAGGCGGAGACTCTTCTCGAATCTGCTCGGACTGTCCCGCTGCCCCGCTGCCCCACCACCCTGCCACCATCACACCTCACCCAAAAATGACGTATCGTGCCGTTTGGCCTTGAGCGCGGCGGCGAAGCCGACCTTTTCCACCGCTTTCATATACGCTTCCTTGGGCTCCACCAGGCGTGCGTCCACCAGTTCGATGAGAGCATCGTTCAGGGTGACCATGCCGCCCTTGCGGTTGGTCTGCATGATGGACGGAATCTGAAAGGTCTTCCCCTCTCGAATGAGATTGGAGACGGCGGGGATCGACAGAAGCACCTCGCGCGCGGCCACCCGCCCACCCCCGATCTTCTTGCACAGCGTCTGAGCAATGACGCCCCGGAGCGACTCCGACAGCATCACCCTGACCTGGGACTGACGGTCGGCTGGAAACTGATCGATGATCCGATCGATGGTCGACGCCGCTGTGGTAGTATGAAGCGTGCCGAACACCAGGTGACCGGTCTCGGCGGTCTCGATCGCAATCGAGACCGTCTCCAGGTCGCGCATCTCACCGACCAGGATGATATCGGGATCTTCCCGGAGAGCCGCCCGCAGCGCGTGCTTAAAGGACCGGGTGTGCACGCCCACCTGGCGCTGGGTGACCAGACATTTCTTACTCGGATGGACGAACTCGATCGGATCCTCGATCGTGATGATGTGATCGGTGCGGGTGCGATTGATCAGATCGACCAACCCCGCCAGCGTGGTACTCTTGCCCGAGCCGGTCGGACCAGTGACGACGACCAGTCCCTTGGTCAGGTAGCAGAGATTCTGGACCTCCTGGCTAAGTCCCATCTCCTCGGCGGTGCGGATCTGGTTCGGGATGACCCGGAACACCCCCATTGCCCCGAAGCGATCCCGGCCGGCGTTGCAGCGGAATCGCGCCACGCCCTCGATCTCATAGGCCCAGTCGGTGTCGCCGCCCTCCCGGAATTCGCCGATCTCCTTCGGCGTCATGATGCTCAGCAGCATCGATTCCAGCCGCTCTGCCGAGAGGGATGGATGATCTTGGCGGGCGAGCTCGCCGTGCAGCCGGAGCATCGGTGGTTCTCCGGTCCGCAGGTGCAGGTCGGATGCTCCTGACTGCACCAGCAGCCGAAACAGCGTATCCATCGCGCTTCGCAGCTCGGCTGAGGACTGGGATATTTGAGAGGAAGCAGACGGAGAGGCCGGGGTGGAGAGACCGGGTTGCGTCGAGCTGGCTGCACCGGGAGACGCGGACGAGGGCCGTAGGAGCGCGGCCCCTCCCGCACCCGCCTTGACCTCGACCCGAATCTCCCCGAACGGCGATCGGTAGGCGAAGGCCACCGGTTCGGCGGAGCCCAGCTGAGCAGCCGTATCGGCTGACGCGATCTCTTTGAGCAGACCCTGGATTTGGCTGTCGCTCAGCGGCTCACGCGTGATCGGCCGGGCCGAGCCGTTTTGCAGGAGCGAGGCAGGTTTCCCAACCGCCAGCTGCAGCGCTTCGGCACGCTGCTCTTGCATCACCTGAATGAGTCTATCGAGTCGTGCCACGTTGGTCTCAGTCGAGAGGGCGGATCAGACGGACGAGCGACTTATTGATGTATTGGGTGATGTCATCGGTCCAAAGCGCGAAGAAACGTCCCGGGGCGTTCACGTAATCCAAGGTCCGGTTCCGGGCGGGAGGAAGCTCGAAGCTCGAACGGCCGCGGTACTCCACGCCATCAGTAAGTTGAACCGACAGCTCGACGAGCTTCGCCGCTGACGTACGGGCAGGGTCGTCGGAGACCCCCGAACCCCGGCAGGAAACCACGGCAGCCTGGGCCTTAGATACAAGCGCTACGCCCCCCTCGGCCAGTGTCAGCGCAAAGAAGGGATCCTCCCGGTTGAGCATCTCCAGAGGGCTTTCACTGTCGGTCGGATACGTGGTCTTGGCCAACAGGTGCAGATCGCCGGCCAGCACCACCCCTTCAGTAAGCAAGACTCTGGCAGCGACCCGTTGAGTGGCGCCCCAGTCGCTCATTGAATTGTTCGGCGCATAGGGCCGGAAACTGAACGAAGCGGACCAACTGCGGCAAGGCCTCTGTCTTCAGCCCCGGATCTCAGTCCCTGCCGCCCGCTCGACCAGCTTGATCGCCTCCAGGTAATCGGCTTCCTCTCCCAGTTCGGCCCGGGCAGCGGACAGCAAGCGGCTAACCGCCTCGAGTAAGGCGCCCGGCACGCCCACGTCGGCCAGAAGGCTGCAGGCAATGCCCACATCCTTAACCAAGAGAGCCAATCGGAAGGTCCGCGGCCAACTGCCGGTCAGGACCCGCTCGGGGACCAATGCTTCACTGACGAAGGACCGCCCACTGGATTGATTGAGCACGTCAACGGCAGTCCGGGCCGGAACCCCAGCCTTGACCAGGGCCGCCAGGCCTTCGCCGAGGGCGAGTATGTTGACTGCCAGCAGAGCATTATTGATCGCTTTCATGGCGTGGCCCGCACCAACCGGACCCATGTGCTCGATGCGCTTCCCGAAGGCACTTAAAATCGGCAGTGCCCGCCGAAAGACGCCCACTTCTCCGCCTACCATCACGGTCAGGGTGCCAGCCTCGGCGCCGTTGGTTCCTCCGCTGACCGGCGCATCGGCGAAGGCGATGCTCCGGTCGGCGAGAAGCGACGCAATCCGGCGTGAGGTAGCAGGGTCCCCGGAGGTACAGTCGAGGAACAAGGCTCCGTGGCGAAGGCCTGCCAGCAGTCCATCTGGGCCGTCGAGCAGCATCTCGACCTCGCGCGAGGTCGGTAGGCAAGTGATGACCACCTCGGCCCCGCTAGCAGCGTCGCGGGGAGTCGCGGCGGCGTGTGCGTGATGCTGCCGGGCAAACCCAGTTGCTCGGGCTCGGGTTCGATTCCAAACGGTGAGCCGTGTGCGCCCCGCAAGATGCGCCTTCATATGTAAGCCTTTCGCGTGCGGAGTCAGGGGTCCCAAGTTAGGCGCTGGCTGAATCGACGGCAGCCCTCGATGGATCTCCGGGCTGGTATGTCAGTCGTGGTCGCTGTCAAAGCGACGGCCATCCTTCTGGTGTAGGCTACAGTCATGGCTCGCATCGTTCACGTCGACTTGGATGCCTTTTTCGTCGAGGTGTGCCGGCAAAACCACCCGGAGCTCCGGGGTATCGAGCTCTTGGTCGTGGGTGGCCGGAGGGATCAGCGCGGCGTCGTCCAGTCGGCCTCACACGCTGCCCGGCGATTCGGCATTCACGCGGGGATGCCCATCGCTGAAGCGGTGCGGCTGTGTCCTCAGGCAACCTTTTTTCAGGGTGCGTTTGTGCACTATCGGGAGGCGTCCCACGCCGTGCGCGCGGTGCTTCAGGATTTCTCACCTACGGTGGTGATGTCCTCGCTGGACGAAGCATATCTCGGCTTTGGCGGAACCGAGCGATTGTATCCGATCTCCCTTCTTCCCGTGGCCGAGGCGTTGCGTGATGAGGTGAAGGAGCGGACTGGACTCGACGCCAGCGTCGGCATTGGTCCCAACCGGATGGTGGCGAAGCTCGCGTCCGATTATGCCAAGCCCCGCGGGCTCATGGAAGTCCGTGCGGGGTGGGAAGAGGGATTTCTCGCCGGGCTCCCGCTCGGCGCCCTCCCCGGTGTCGGGCCGAAGACCGCTCGCCGCTGGGCAGAGTTGGGTCTGGTGGATGTCCACCAGATCCAGTCCATGGACGAAGCGAGCCTGGAAAAACTCATTGGCCCCGAGGCACGGCACTTGAAGCTGCGCGCCCATGGGCAGGGTGGGACGGTACTTCGCCCTGACCGTCTGCCGAAGTCGGTGAGCCGGGAAACTACCCTCTCCAGAGATTTGAGAGATCCAGACGAGCTACAGGCGATTCTCGGGCTGTTGACGGCGCGGGTAGCTGCGCAGCTCAGAGACGAGCAGATCCTTGCCAAGGCGGTGACGCTCAAGTTACGGCACGACGATTTTCGGACGGTCACCCGTCGCCGGAGCCTGGAGACCGCGACCGACCTGGACAGCGAGATCTTCTCGGCGGCCCGCGCTCTCTTTCGTACCGCGTTCACTGACGTACGCCGGAGAGACCGGGGAGTACGCCTGATCGGCGTGGCTACCACCAATCTGTGTACTGCGGCAGAAGAGGATCTGTTCGAGCCTCCCGAACGGATCCGGCTTCGGCGGTTGACCCAGGCAGTCGATAAGGTTCGGGGGAAATACGGCTTCGACGCAGTCACGCCGGCCTCGATCACCGAGCTCAGGAACCGGCGCCGGAAGAACTAGCGGCTTAGTCCTTACCGAAATCCTTGGCCTCGAACCGGAGGCCGACCGTTCCGTCGGAAGCAGTCACTTGGGGGCCCAGGTCCCGGAAGGTGGCGCTCCGGCCGCGGCTATCCCGAGCCGTCACGGTGCTGTTCCGGTAGAGACGATAGTATCCGATGAAGACCCGCCGTGCGCCGGGCCGAACTGCACAGCCACAGTCTACGGCTCCCTCCAGGCCGGCGTTTACTCTCGCCCGAAGCAAATCGTCGGTGGCGTTGGTGATCAGCGGCGCGAAGTAATCGGCGTCGCCAGTCCGCGCGGACGCTCGCTGCCGCACCATTCCCTGCGGTGACCGCACTACCGCTGAGCCACGAAGCTCCTCTCCCATTGGCCGCTGGTTGGCTGATAACGGTCGCACCAGGTTCCATTCCACTACTAACGAATTCCCACCGGAAATTCCGAAGCGCTGAGACTGCCCCGGACCAAGCATTGTCGGACGTTGGGGTCCCACAGTCAACCAGATCGGGGCCGCCAGAGTGTTGGTGAAGATCAGCTTCGGACGCGACAGCACGTACCAGACGACGAGAACCGCAACTACGAGGAGTGCCAGCGCGATGAGCGGCGCAGCGCGAGAGGAGCGCCTGCGGGGTCGAGCTACCGGCATCTCCGGCACAGGTGTGGTCACATCGGCTCGGGATAGAGGGTGGGAACGACGCACGGAAGGATAACCCGGTACCAGAGCGGGAGATATCGCGGCGCTGCCTGGGTACTCCATGCACGCAATCTATTGCACCATTTGCAAAACTTACGTACTCTACTGAGCATTTTGGGTTCATTTCTGCAGCACTGATCCGTACCATGCGCAGAATGTGCACAAAACTCTTGACACTTGGCCGCCGGCCCCATATACTCTTCCCATCGATGCAGCGTTCCTTGCTCCAAGACGGATTCACGATGCGGCACGTTAGCCAACCCGGCCCCAATCTCCAGCGCGCAGACTCAGCAGTCGGCCAGCGAAACCGGCTGCTGCATCCGATCGAACCGCCTGGACCTTGGCGCTGAGTAGTTCCGTGCTGCTCACCTGATGCCCCCGCGTTCGATGATCCAGCGCGGGGGCATCGTCTTTTAGCGACCCATACCGAACCCTGTTACCCGAGACCACCATGGCGACCACCGTACGACCCACGACTTCCGCCCGCAACTCGACCAGTACCGAAGTGCAGAAGCTGTTGGAGCTGATCAAGCAGAAGAACATCCAGGTGGTCGACGTAAAGTTCTGTGATCTGCCGGGGACCTGGCAGCACTTCTCCATTCCCGCGGGCACGCTGGACGAAGCGATGATTCGCGAGGGCCTCGGCTTCGACGGCTCTTCGATTCGCGGCTTTCAGGCGATCAACGAGAGCGACATGCTCCTGCTCCCGGACGTGTCGACGGCGTTCGTCGACCCGGTGCTCTCGGTACCGACGCTGTCCCTTACCTGTGACATCTACGACCCGTTGACTCTCGAGCCGTACTCCAGGGATCCCCGCTTCATTGCCTTCAAGGCCGAGGAGTATCTCAAGACCACCGGCATTGCAACAACGTCGTGCTGGGGCCCGGAGGCGGAGTTTTTCATCTTCAATTCGGTGCGGTTTGACCAGAGTGCCAACGAGGGGTACTACCACATCGATTCAGAGGAAGGGGTTTGGAACTCCGGCCGGAACGGGGTGCCCAACTTGGGCCATCGTCCGCGGCACAAAGAGGGATACTTCCCGGCTCCTCCGGCCGACCGGCTGCAGGATGTCCGGTCCAAGATCATGCTCGCGCTGATCGAGGCGGGCGTTCCAGTCGAGGTCCAGCATCACGAGGTGGCCACCGCGGGTCAGGCCGAGATCGACATTCGCTTCGGCACGCTGGTGCAGACGGCCGACCGTCTCCTGGCATACAAGTACGTCGTCAAGAACGTGTGCCACAACCTGGGCCTCACGGCGACGTTCATGCCCAAGCCGCTCTTTGGAGACAACGGCTCCGGGATGCACGTGCACCAGTCCCTGTGGAAGGGAGACACCCCGCTCTTCTTCGACGAGAACGGCTACGCGCTGATCTCCGAGACGGCGCGCCATTACATCGGCGGATTAATCGCGCACGCCCCCGCCCTGCTGGCGCTCTGCGCTCCGACCACCAACAGCTACCGCCGGCTGGTGCCGGGGTTCGAGGCGCCGGTCAATCTGATGTACTCGGCCCGGAACCGCTCGGCCATCTGCCGGATCCCGATGTACTCCAGCAGTCCCAAGGCCAAGCGGGTTGAGTTTCGCGCACCTGACCCAACCGCCAATCCCTATCTCGCCTTTGCCGCGATGCTCATGGCTGGGCTCGACGGCATTCAGCGGAAGCTGGAGCCGCCAGCGCCGATCGATGAGGACCTCTACGAGATCCATGACGAGCGGAAGCAGCTGATCAAGCAGGTGCCGGGCACGCTGAGCGAGGCGATCGACGCCCTGGAGAAGGATCATGAGTTCCTGCTCACCGGCGATGTCTTTACCCCGGACGTGATCGAGACCTGGATCACCATGAAGCGGACGAAAGACATCGCCCCGGTGGCCCTGCGGCCGCACCCGTATGAGTTCTTCCTGTATTACGACGCGTGATGGAGAAGTCGAGGGTCTAGGGTCAAGAGTCTAGAGTCCTCGATTCGAGATTGGCGAGTCAGATGGCCTTTGAGCCCTAGACCCTAGACCTCTTTACATCGGAGCGATCTCAGTGACGACGTTACCCCTGCTCGCGCTACCGACCGCCGCGCCTGCGCCAGCCATCGTTCCGGCCGACACGGCCTGGATGCTGACCTCCACCGCGCTGGTCCTGCTCATGACCCCCGCGCTCGCCTTTTTCTACGGTGGTCTGGTGCGAAACAAGAACTCGCTCAACACGATGATGATGAGCTTTGTCGCCCTGGGTATCGTGGGCGTCACCTGGGCCGTTGCGGCATACAGCCTGGCTTTCAGCGACGGCGGCCCGTTCCTTGGAAGTCTGACCAACTTCGGCCTGAACGGAGTAGGCCTGGAGGCCAAGGGCACCATCCCGCACGTGCTCTTCATGGCCTATCAGGCCACGTTCGCGATCATCACCGCCGCGCTGATCTCGGGGGCGGTGGTGGAGCGCATGCGCTTTGGGCCGTATGTCGCCTTCATTGCGCTCTGGACCCTGTTCGTCTATGCGCCGGTGGCGCACTGGGTCTGGGGCGGCGGGTGGCTCATGACCCGCGGCGCGCTCGACTTCGCGGGCGGAACCGTAGTGCACATCAATGCCGGCGTATCCGCGCTGGTGGCGGCCCTGGTGCTCGGCTCCCGGAAGGACTACGGGCGCACGGCGGTCCTGCCGCATAACGTGCCCTTTGTTCTGTTGGGCGCGGGGCTGCTCTGGTTCGGCTGGTTCGGTTTCAATGGCGGCAGCGCGCTCGCGGCCAACGAGCTCGCCGGCCTCGCGTTTACCAACACCTTCCTGGCCCCCGCCGCAACCCTGGTGGTGTGGACGCTGCTGGACTACTTCCGGACCGGTAAGGCTACTGCCGTCGGCGGGGCCACCGGAATTGTGGTAGGGCTGGTCGCTATCACTCCAGCAGCGGGCTTTGTGAGCCCGTCCAGTGCCCTCATCCTCGGCGCCCTGGCAGCGCTGCCGAGCTACTTCGTCATCTCACTCCGTGCTCGCACCCGAATCGACGACTCGCTCGACGTGTTTGCCGGTCACGGGGTCGGCGGACTGACCGGAGCCCTGCTGACCGGAGTGCTGGCACAGAAGGTCTGGAACTCGGCGGGGAACGACGGTCTGCTGTTCGGCAACCCCCATCAGCTCGCCGTTCAGGCGCTGGCGTGTCTCAGCGCCGCGCTCTACGCCGGCATCATGACGTTCGTGATCCTCAAAGTGCTCGGCTTGGTGATGGCGCTCCGCGCCGTGCCCCGTATCGAGGGCGTCGGCATGGACGTGAGCCAGCACGGTGAAGAAGCCTATGCCAGTGGCGAAGGCTCGATCCTGGTGCCCCCGGAGGCAGCGCTCCTTCCCGAGCCACTGCCGGCGTTTACTCCACAAGTCGCATCACGGTAAGAGGGATCCAATGAAACTGATCGTAGCAATCATTCGCCCTGACCGCCTCAACGAGGTGCTGGAGGCGCTCTACCGTACTGAGGTGCGCGGCCTCACCGTGTCCCGGGTATTGGGACACGGGGGGGAGACCGAGCGAGTCGAGACCTACCGCGGCACTACGGTGAAGGTCGATCTGCAGGAGAAGGTTCGTCTGGAGATTGGGGTCTCCGAGCCGTTCGTGAGCATCACCGTGAATGCCATCCTCAATAGCGCTCGGACCGGCGAGGTAGGCGACGGGAAGATCTTCGTGCTGGACGTTGCCCAAGTCTACCGAATCCGTACCGGAGAGAAGAACGAAGCCGCCGTGACGCCGGCGGTGGCGGTTCCGGCGTAGGCGGTAAGGCGGTAAGGCGGGCAAATAGCACCTCATCCTCAGGGAGCGTAGCGCGACCGAAGGACCTACTCCACAGGCACCAGAAACTCGTGGAGAAGGTCCCTCGCTGCGCTCGGGATGAGGCGCTTTTGTCTACCGCCTTACCGCCTTACCGCCGCTCCCCATACATTCCCCCCATGTCCGACAACCTGAAAAGCAGCGCCATCACTCAGGGACTTCAGCGCGCCCCTAACCGTGCCATGCTCCGAGCCGTCGGTTTTGGCGACGATGATTTCGGCAAGCCGATCGTCGGCATTGCGAACGCGCACAGCACCATCACTCCCTGCAACGCCGGGCTGAACGAGCTGGCCCGCCGAGCGGAGGCCGCCGTCCGAGACGCGGGCGCGATGCCGCAGATCTTCGGCACCATCACCGTCAGCGACGGGATCTCGATGGGGACCGAAGGGATGAAGTACTCCCTGGTCTCCCGCGAGGTCATTGCCGACTCGATCGAGACCGCCTGCGGAGCGCAGAGCATGGACGGCGTGCTCGCGGTCGGCGGCTGCGACAAGAACATGCCGGGGGCGATGATCGCCATCGCCCGCATGAACATCCCCGCGGTGTTCGTCTACGGCGGCACCATCAAGCCAGGCCACTACGCCGGGCGTGACCTGACGGTCGTGAGCGCGTTCGAAGCTGTGGGGCAACGCAGCGCCGGAACCATCGACGATCGCGAGCTCCTGGAAGTGGAGCGGAGGGCATGCCCCGGCAAGGGATCGTGCGGCGGGATGTTTACCGCCAATACGATGTCATCGGTCTTCGAGGCGATGGGCATGAGCCTCCCGTACTCGTCGACGATGGCGGCGGAGGACCCGGAGAAGGCCGAGAGCGCGGCAGAGTCGGGAACGGTTCTGGTAAACGCCCTTCGGCGACGGCTCACGCCCCGAGCGATCCTCACCCGGCAGGCGTTCGAGAACGGGATTGCGGTGGTCATGGCCATCGGTGGCTCGACCAATGCGGTGCTGCATCTGCTCGCGATCGCTCGCGCCGCGGAGGTCCCGCTCGCGCTGGACGACTTCGAGACGCTGCGTGCGCGAGTCCCGGTCCTCTGCGACCTCAAGCCCTCCGGTCGCTTTGTCGCGACCGATCTGCACCAGGCAGGCGGAATTCCCCAGGTGATGAAGATTCTTCTTGCCAACGGAGTCCTCCACGGGGAAGCTCTGACGATTACCGGCAAGACGGTCGCCGAATCGCTGGCCGATGTTCCCCACGAGCCACGGCCGGATCAGGAAGTCATCCGCCGGTGGAAGGATCCTCTATACCCGGAAGGACACCTGGCGATCATGCGGGGGAATCTCGCGTCGGAGGGTGCAGTCGCGAAGATCAGCGGCGTGAAGAAGCTGCGAATGGAGGGACCCGCCCGGGTGTTCGATTCGGAGGAGAGCTGCCTGCATGCGATTCTGGCGGGACGGATTCGCGCTGGAGACGTGCTGGTGATTCGGTATGAGGGACCCCGCGGCGGACCGGGAATGCGAGAGATGCTTGCCCCCACCTCTGCCATCATCGGTGCCGGATTGGGCGATTCGGTCGGACTGATCACGGACGGCAGGTTCTCGGGCGGAACTTACGGCATGGTCGTAGGACACGTGGCACCGGAGGCTGCGTCAGGCGGCACCATCGCGCTGGTTCAGGAGGGCGACGAGATCCTCATCGATGCCGAACTCCGTTTGCTGGAGCTCAGGATACCGGAGGCCGAGCTGGCGCGTCGCCGAGCTCAGTGGACGGCGCCCCGTCCCCGCTATACCGCAGGAGTGCTCCACAAGTACGCCAAGCTGGTCTCCAGCGCGAGCGTCGGAGCCGTGACCGACCTATAGCACCCTTAAAAGCTCCGCCCTGCCTGCAACAACTCGCTGGGCAATCGCCTCCCCCATCTCACGAGTGGTCAATGTCAGCTCGCCGGGAAGCGCCAGATCGCGGGTTCGGGCACCGGCACTAATGGCGGTTTCCACCGCCCGCTCGACCAACTCAGCCGCCTCCGGCAGCTTCAGCCCGTGTCTCAGCAGCAGCGCAAGGGATGCGATGGCGCCGATTGGATTCGCCAGCCCTCGGCCAGCAATGTCCGGAGCCGACCCGTGGACCGGCTCGAACAGCCCAGGTCCATCGCCCAGGGATGCGGACGGCAGCATTCCGAGGGAGCTGGCCAGTACTGCCGCCTCGTCGCTCAGGATATCGCCGAACAGATTCTCGGTAAGCAGCACATCGAAGGAAGCGGGGTCGGCAATCAGACGCATCGCCGCGTAGTCCACGTACAGATGCTCCAATCGCACCTCAGGATAATCCGGTGCGACCTGACCTACTGTCTCCCGCCAGAGCTGAGAAACCTCCAGCACATTCGCCTTATCGACCGAGGTCACCTTCGACCGGCGGCGGCGGGCGATGTCGAACGCCACCCGAGCGACGCGCTCGATCTCGAGCACCGTGTAGCGAAGCGTGTTGCAGGCGGCCAGCTCGTTCTTCCCCCGCGGCTCGCCGTAGTACAAACCTCCGGTGAGCTCCCTGACGATCATAAGGTCGACCCCATCGAGCCGCTCGGGCCGGAGCGGCGACAGCTCACGCAGTGCCGGATGCACCGCGACCGGTCGAAGGTTGGCGTAGACGCCTAGGAGTGCGCGCAGCCTCAGCAGCGCGGCTTCGGGGCTTCGAGCGCCGGTTGCATTCGCCAGACCGGGGTGACCAACCGCCCCGAGCAGAACGGCGTCGGCATCGAGGACGCCCTCGCGGGTACGCTCCGGAAGGGCCTCGCCCAGCTCGGAGACCGCCGCTGCGCCGATCGGATATTCGGCCAGGTCCAATCGGAACCCGAAGAGATCGGCCACCGCAGTGAGCACGCGAAGAGCCTCGGCGGTTACCTCTGGCCCGATGCCATCTCCGGGTAGAACCGCAATCGAGAATTGCCTCATGCCCGGCGAAGTCCGCGGCCGCGCTCGTACGCGACGATGCGCTCCTCCTCGAGAAGGGTTCGTCCAATCTCGTCGAGACCCAGCATCAGCATCTCTCTTCGATACGGCGCGATGGAGAATCCTGCCGCGAAGCCCGCGTCGTCCGATACGGTTTGATGTTCTAGATCCACCGTGATCTCGAGTCCGAGTCGGGCACTACAACGCCGAAACAACTCGTCAACCTCAGACTCGCTGAGTGCAACCGGTAGCAATCCGTTCTGACAGCAGTTGCCGTAGAAGATGTCGGCAAAGGAAGGCGCGATGATCGCGCGGAATCCGTAGTCTTGTAATGCCCAGGGTGCGTGCTCCCGCGATGATCCGCAGCCAAAGTTGGCGCCGGTCAGCAGAATGGTTGCGCCACGGGCTACTGGCTGATTGAGTTCAAACTCTGAGCGCTCCCGTCCCTCAGTGTCAAAGCGCCAATCGTAGAACAGAAACGAGCCGAAGCCAGTCCGCTCGACCCGCTTCAGGAACTGCTTGGGAATGATCTGATCGGTATCGACGTTGGTCCGGCGTAGCGCCGCGACCCGCCCGCGATGAGATCTGAACGACTGCATGAGAGCAGAAAACCTTTATGCATTTAGGGCACTGGAGACCGCATATTCAACTTGATGTGAAATCTCTAAGTGGCACAGTAATAGACACTTATCATCATGACCTTCGAGCCGCACCTGACCCTGCATAGAGTCGCGCGCCAACGTCGACGTTTCGAGGCTGATGTAATAGCTCACGTACGTCGGTAAGACAGCCGGTGATTGCCGCCGCTGCAGCCATCGCCGGACTCATGAGATGAGTTCGCCCGCCTCTTCCCTGCCGGCCCTCGAAGTTTCGATTGCTGGTGGAGGCACATCGCTCACCGGGGCCGAGCACGTCCTCATTCATGCCGAGACACATCGAACATCCCGGGTTGCGCCATTCAAAGCCGGCGGCGCTGAAGATTTCATCGAGGCCTTCCTGTTCCGCTGCGTGCTTCACTCCCTGAGAACCAGGCACGACCATCGCGCGCACCCCGCTCGCAACTCGACGCCCGCGGACGACCTCCGCAGCCTGCCGCAGATCTTCGAGTCTTGCGTTGGTGCAAGAGCCCAGAAACACCCGATCAATGGAGATGCCCTCCAGCTTGGTACCGGGCTGCAGGCCCATGTACTCGAGGGCCCGCGTGAACGCAGGCCGGTCTGCCTCAGGGATTGCGCCGGCCTCCGGCACACTCTCAGTGATGTCCGCTGCCATGGCAGGGCTGGTTCCCCAGGTAACCTGAGGAAGCACCCCAGCGGCATCGATGACGATCCGTTGGTCGTACGATGCCCCCGGATCACTCGTGAGAGAGCGCCACTCGGTGATCGCCGCATCCCATTGAGCACCTCCCGGTGCGCGAGGACGATCGCTGAGATACGCGAAGGTCTTCTCATCCGGTGCAATCATTCCAGCGCGAGCCCCTGCTTCGATGGACATGTTGCAGATTGTCATTCGGCCTTCCATCGAGAGCGCTTGAATCCCGCTGCCGGTGTACTCGATGACGTGGCCCGTCGCGCCGGCAGTACCGATTCGGCGGATAAGCGTGAGAACCAGATCTTTGGCCGAGACTCCCGGTTGCAGCCGCCCTACGAACCGAGCCTCCATCACCTTGGGCCGGCTTTGCACGATGCATTGGGTAGCCAGCACGTGCTCTACCTCGCTGGTGCCGATGCCGAACGCGAGCGCACCAAAGGCTCCGTGGGTCGAGGTGTGGGAGTCGCCACAGACGACGGTCATGCCGGGCTGGGTGAGACCCAGCTCAGGCCCGATGACGTGAACGATTCCCTGCTCCGGGGATGCAAAATCGAAGAGCTCGATCCCGAACTCTCGAGCGTTGCGACGAAGCGCGTCGATCTGACGGGCTGAGACCTGGTCGGCGATCGGAAGACTACGATCACCGGTCGGCACGTTGTGATCGATGGTCGCGATGGTGAGACCCGGACGCCTGACTTTTCGGCCGGCCAGCCGCAGGCCCTCGAAGGCTTGGGGGGAGGTGACCTCGTGTACCAGGTGGAGATCGACATAGAGAAGATCCGGACCTCCCGGCACGGTCGTCACGACATGCGAGGTCCAAACCTTTTCTAATAGCGTTTGCGGCTTCATCATCAGCGGGGCAGTGGAGCCTGTCCTGAACGCAGCGAAGGGGCGGCGGGGCGGCGGGCCCGCTCCGGCTCCGCCTCGACCTCTTCTTCTTGGCTGCCCCGCTGCCCCGCCGCCCCGCCGTCCCGCTTTCCCTCCTCCGACCACGGCATCATGGCCCGAAGGTGGGCACCGACCTTTTCGATGAGATGATCGCGGTCTTCCCACCGAAGCTGCTCGAAGCGGTGTCGTCCTGCCTGGTTTTCCGCCAGCCACTCGCGGGCGAATGAGCCATCCTGGATGGCCTCCAGGATCCGCCGCATGGCAGCCCTGGTCTCGGGCGTGATCACGCGGGGGCCCCGGGTGTAATCACCGTATTCGGCGGTATCGCTGATGGAGTGCCGCATGAACTGCAAGCCACCGCGGTACATGAGATCCACGATGAGCTTGAGCTCGTGCAGACACTCGAAGTAGGCCATCTCGGGCCGGTAGCCAGCGGCAGTCAGCGTCTCGAACCCTGCTTTCACCAGCGCAGTGACGCCGCCGCAAAGCACCGCCTGCTCGCCGAACAGGTCGGTCTCGGTCTCCTCGCGAAAGGACGTCTCGATGACTCCAGCCCGGGTGCAGCCGATTCCCTGGGCATAGGCCAGAGCGTTGGAGAACGCCTCACCGCTGGCATCCTGATGCACGGCCACGAGCCCCGGAACGCCTCGTCCCGCTTCGTACTCGCTGCGCACCAGATGACCCGGTGACTTCGGAGCCACCATGGAAACATCAACCCCTGGCGGCGGGACGATTTCGCCATAGTGAATGTTGAACCCATGGGCGAACATCAGCGTCTTTCCCGGCCGGAGGGCTTGCACCACTGCATTCTCGTAGATGGATCGAGCGTCCTGATCGGGAACCAGCATCATGGCCACGTCGGCTGCCTGTGCCGCTTCCTCGACCGTGCGGACCTCCAGGCCCGCCCCGCGAGCCTGTTCCCATGAAGGCCGGTTCCTTCTGAGGCCGACAACGACCTCGGCTCCGCTCTCACTGAGGTTCAGCGCATGCGCGTGGCCCTGGCTCCCGAACCCGATGATGGCAAAGGTGCGACCGCTGAGCAGCCGGCGATCGGCGTCGGCATCATAGTAGACCCGCAGCGGCGAGGTCATGGTGAGGTCCCCGATGGAATGTCAGTGCCTGACCCGAGTGCGACAGTTCCGCTTCGGGCGACCTCGACCACGCCAAAGCGCTCGAGGGCACGAATGCAAGAGAGGATGAAGGCTTCGGTCCCGCTGAGCTCGACGATCATGGCCTCCGGCGAGTCGTCCACGATCGACGCGTGATAGAGTTGGACCACGTCGAGCAGCTCGCCGTAGCGCGCTTGTGACGCACGCACCTTGACCAACGCCAGCTCACGGGTCACCCCATCCTGCGCGGGGAATGCAACCGCGGCGTATACGCCCACGACTTTCTGAAGGTGCTGTACCGCACGATCGGCGGTGGCTGGGTCCGATTGCATCATAATCGTTAACCTCGAGACTCCCGGAGTTCCGGTGGGCCCGACTGCAAGACTCCGGACCGGGAGGTTCCGCCGGCGGATCAGTCCGACGGCGCGGTTTAGGGTAGTGAGGTGGTCTTCCAAGAGCACTGACACGGCGTGGCTGGTCGTCACGCAGGCACCAACGGCGCTGCCGGTTCTCCCTCGATGGGCTCGGAGAGGGAGCCGCCCGGGGGAATCATCGGATACACATTCGCTTCCTGCTCGATCATGAATTCCACCAGGGCGAGGCCCGGCTCGGCGTTCGCTGCACGGACGGCGTCGGTCAATGCTGCTGCCGATTCAACCCGCCACCCGGCAATGCCGTACGCGTCCGCGAGGCGCACATAGTCGGGACTCCAGATCGGTGTTGCCGAGTAGCGGCGTCCATGGAAGAACTGTTGCCACTGACGGACCATGCCGAGATATCCGTTGTTGAAGATCCCCATCTTCACCGGGATCCCCTCCTGCACCATGGTCGCGATCTCCTGCATGTTCATCTGGAAGCCGCCGTCACCGGAGATTGCCCAGACCGGCTCCCCGGGACGGGCCAGGGCGACGCCCATCGCTGCCGGGACTGCGAAGCCCATAGTGCCAAGGCCTCCCGAAGTGATGTGACTCCCCGGCTGCTGATAGCGGAAGAGCTTGGCGATCCACATCTGGTGCTGCCCCACATCGGAAACGATGGTGCATCGACCCCCGGTTTCAGAGTCGATGGCATCGAGGATCGCCCCGGGCGAGAGATCACCTCGAAAGCTCTCCTGCCGAGGCCGAACGAATCCTGCGATCTCCTCGCGCCACAGCTCACAACTCCGAGCCGGCACTACCTGCAGCAAGCCACAGAGCACCTCCCGGACATCGCCGACCAGACCGATCTCCACCGGAACGTTCTTCCCGATCTCCGAGACATCGAGATCCACATGCACGATCTTGGCCCCTCGAGCGAAGCTGGCGAGGTTGCCGGTGACCCGGTCGTCGAAACGGAGACCCAGACCGACAATGAGGTCGGCGTGTTGAATCGCCCGGTTCACATGGACTTCACCGTGCATCCCCGGCATGCCGAGATGCAGCGGATGGGATTCGGGAAAGCCGCTGATGCCGAGCAGCGTGGTGATTACGGGAATGCCGGTGCGTTCGGCGAATGCGCGTAGTTCCACAGTCGCATCCGCGAGCAGCACGCCATGGCCGGCCATGATGAGCGGGCGCTCGGCGTCAGCGATGAGACGAGCGACGTCGTCCAGCGGGGCCGCGGGGCCGCGGGACTGCGGGGCAGGCCTCGCCAAGGTTGATCTCGAAACGAACCTGCCCTCCTGCCCCGCTGCCCCGCTGGCCCGCCACTCGGCCCGCTGATTCTGAACATCTTTCGGGATATCCAGGAGCACCGGCCCTGGCCGGCCCTCTCGAGCCACGTAAAACGCTTCCTCCACCGCCGCGGCCAGCTCTTCGACGTCCTCCACCAAACGGTTGTGCTTGGTGATTGGCTGGGTGATGCCGATGATATCGGTCTCTTGAAAGGCGTCACGCCCCATCATCGCCCGGGAGACCTGACCGGTAATTGCGACCACGGGGGTGTTATCCATGTGCGCCGTCGCCAAACCGGTGACCAGATTCGTTGCCCCGGGCCCGGAGGTGGCGACGCACACGCCCACCCGTCGGCTGGCGCGAGCATAGCCATCGGCCGCGTGAGCTGCCGCCTGCTCGTGGCGCACCAGCACATGTCGGAGTTCTGGATACTCGGGGAGTGCATGATAGAACGGCATGATCGCGCCGCCGGGGTAGCCGAATACGACCTCCACACCTTGCTCCAGCAAGGCACGGCAGAGGATTTGGGCGCCGGTGAAGGTCTCCATCATGCGATCAACACCGCGCACTCAACCGCGTTCACGCCCTTGCTTCGCACTACACCCCCCACAGGTAGACGGAGTTGAGCGAGCTCGCCTCCAGCCGCTCGGCATGGCGCGCCTTATTGAGTGCATGAACTAGAGCGCGCGCGCTCGCCTCGACGATATCGGTGGATGCGCTGTGACCGGACAGCGTCTTTCCGTCAATCTTGGCCTGCAGAAATACCTGCCCGACGCTGTCACGCCCGGGTGTCACCGACCGGAGATTGAGGCTTTGCACCTCGACGTGGCGGCCCAGGATCTCGCTGACCGCGGTGAAGGCCGCCGCAATCGGTCCATCGCCGGTGCCGCGAGCCGAGCGCTCTCCGGCCCAGGGGCCGGTCATTCGAACCTCAGCGGTCGCTGTTACGCTGCCACAGACGACTCGCAGATGAGTGAGCTGGAATTCCTCCGGTGCGTCGTGGAAGCTCTCGTGCAGCAGCGCGAGCAGATCTTCATCCAGAATCTCACGTTTCCGCTCCGCCAGCGTGATGAATTCCTGATATACGGCGGCGAGCTCCTCTTGGCCGAGCTGGTAGCCTAACTCGAGATAGCGGCGTTCCAGCGCATGGCGGCCGGAATGCTTGCCGAGCACCAAGGTTGAACGGGGAATGCCGACCATCTCGGGCTGGATGATCTCGTAGGTCAATCCATTCTGCAGCATGCCGTGCTGATGGATTCCAGCCTCATGGGCGAACGCGTTCCGTCCCACGACGGCTTTGTTGGGCTGCGGGAATACGCCGGTCAGGTAGGAGAGCAGCTGGCTAGTGCGGTAGATCTCGCGAGCGTCCACGCTGCAGTGAAATCCGAAGGCGGCGCTTCGAACCCGGCTCGCCACCACGATCTCCTCCAGCGCGGCGTTTCCCGCCCGCTCGCCGATGCCGTTGATGGTGCATTCGACCTGGGTTGCTCCCGCCTGAACCGCCGCCAGCGTGTTCGCCACGGCCAGACCCAGATCGTCGTGGCAGTGCGCGCTCAAAACGATTCCAGCACATCCTGGAACCCGTTCACCCACCTGGCGGAACATCGCCCCGTACTCGGCCGGCGTGGCGTAGCCCACGGTGTCGGGGAGGTTGATAGTGGTCGCACCCTCCTCGATGGCCGTCTCGACCACCTGGCAGAGGAAATCCTGGTCCGTTCGGCTGGCGTCCTCGGCGGAGAACTCGATGTCGTCGGTAAACTGCCGTGCCCGGCGAATCGAGCTTCGGATCCGGCTCAGCACCTCCTCGCGGGTGGTCCGCAGCTTCTCCCGG
This sequence comes from Gemmatimonadota bacterium, assembly GCA_046726475.1. GTDB lineage: Bacteria > Gemmatimonadota > Gemmatimonadetes > Gemmatimonadales > GWC2-71-9 > CAVVWJ01. Next base: position 41,044 of record JBKPAO010000059.1, read on the forward strand.
ATATGAAGATCGGAGGTCGAGATGAACACGTGGATTCGTCCCCGTGCCGCCCGGCTCAGCGCCTCGCCGGCGAGGTCGATATCGCGGTCCTGGCAACGGGCCAGGGCAGCAATGACTGGCCGGCGGACCTGCTCCGCGATCTCCCGCACGCTCCGATAGTCATCTTCTGAAGCAGCAGGAAATCCGGCTTCGATGACGTCGACACCGAGAAGGTCGAGCTGCCGCGCGAGTCGCACTTTTTCTTCCGGCGACAGGCTGTTGCCGGGGGCTTGCTCGCCATCGCGCAACGTGGTGTCCAGGACCAGCACTTCCGGCGTCGTCATAATCACTTTCAGGAGGAGGAAAAGCAAAACGCCGCGGAATCGTCCGCGGCGTTTTGAGCAGGGAGAGTCAATCTCTCATGTCGCTCGTCTGGGCACGCCGCGGTCCGCTCGCTCACCAATAAGGACGGTAAGGAGGAGGCTAAGGAGTGCGACGACAACAGTGAGCGACATGGCTCCGAGCTCAAATCGAAAGTTTATTCGTGAGACAGGGTATGCAGCCTATGAAAATCCGGCAGGGCTGTCAAGAGGCTCACGGGTTTTCGAGGGAAAGTAGAAGGCGCGGGCCCTACGAGTATTTCCTTAACGCTTGACGAAATCATGGCCATGCATAATAATGCGTCATGACAGCTCGTCGCCTCGGCCTCATTCTCAATCTCAATAATCTCAATATCGTGCGCTCCAGAGGAGCACCCGGGTGATGTAGCGCGTATGTGCAACCCGGCCTGCTCCTGTTAGGGAGCGGGCCTTTTTTTTGACCGAGCGGCCTCTCCGGCCGAACGACAACAACATCTCAGGAGTCACCATGGCCGCCAATGGGCAGCGGATCCACCCGGCCGGTTCCCCCCAGCTCGACCCGCGTCACGCGGCGAGCATCGCCGGCACCCCTCTCGATCCTGCAGTGGAACACGACGCCTGTGGCGTCGGCTTCGTCGCCGCCGCCTCCGGCGCGCGAAGCCACGAGGTGGTGGAGATGGCGATTGAAGCACTCGGCCGCGTCGCGCATCGGGGCGCCGCGTCGACCGACAATTCCGGCGATGGTGCCGGGCTCCTGACCCAGATACCGGTCCGGCTCTTCCATCGCGACGCCTATCGCCTGGGATTGCATCTGGAGCCGGGTATGCCGTTCGGCGTGGGCGTCTTCTTCTTGCCTCGGCCCACCGATGCATTGACCGCATCAATGGTCATGATCGAGAGCGTCCTGAGGGCGGAGGGGATCCCTCTGCTCGGATGGCGTGATGTGCCAACCAACCCGAACGCACTCGGCCCGACCGCTGAAGCAAGCTGCCCCGTGATTCGGCAGGCGCTCGTCGGGCGGCCAGCATACGCCGACGACGATGAAGCGTGGGAGCGCTCGCTGTATCTCGCCCGGCGCACCATGGAGCAGCGCGCCGCCGAGGGGCGGCTCAGCGGGTTTTACGTCTGCTCCCTATCCTGTCGTACCATAGTCTACAAGGCGCTCCTCACCGGGACGCAACTGCCGGCCTTCTTCACCGATTTCCGGTTCTCGGAGTATGAGACCGCAATCGCGGTATTCCACCAGCGCTACTCCACCAATACGCTGCCGAGCTGGCCCCTTGCTCAACCCTTCCGGCTGCTGGCACACAACGGAGAGATCAATACGCTCTGGGGCAATCGCAACGCGATGACCATGCGACAGCCGATGCTGTCGTCACCAGTCTGGGGAGCGGGGGTGAAACGACTGAGGGACGTGATCTGGGCGGAGGGCAGCGACTCGGCCAGCCTGGACAATACCATGGAGCTCCTGGTGCGCTCAGGTCGTGACCCGGTGCACGCTGCCATGATGATGGTCCCACAGGCGTGGGAGAAGTACTCCGACCTGGATCCGGCGGTCCAGGCTTTCTACGAGTACCACCAATGCATACTCGAGCCCTGGGATGGACCCGCTGCGCTGGCCCTGACCGACGGTCTCGTGGCCGCAGCCGCAGTGGACCGCAACGGGCTTCGGCCCTGCCGCTACAAAGTCCGACGGGATGGCCTGGTAGTCGCCGGCTCCGAAGTCGGACTGGTGGATCTGGATCCGCGTGAGGTCGTTGCGTGTGGCAAGGTGGGACCGGGAGAGGTCCTTTTGGTCGATACCAGGCGAGGGGAGGTCATCCGGAACCAGGAGGCCAAGCGGCGAGTCGCGGCACGCCGACCCTATGCTCGCTGGGTCGCGCGCCACATGGCCACGTTGGTGCCCGATCCGGCGCGGGTTCGGCCAGGCCCCGACCGCGAATCACTGCTTCGCTTGCAGAAAGTCTTTGGCTACAACGCCGAGGACCTTCGAGTCGTGCTGGAGCCTATGGCCACCCAAGCGGTGGATCCCATCTGGAGCATGGGTGACGACACGCCCATCCCGCCGCTGTCGGTGCAGCCGCAGAGCCTGTATGCATACTTCCGCCAACGGTTCGCCCAGGTCACCAACCCACCAATCGATCCGTTACGGGAAACGATGGTGATGTCTCTCCGGATGCATCTCGGCCGCCGGGGGTCGCCGCTTCTCGAACGACCGACCTATGCCCGGATGCTCCGGCTGGAGCATCCTGTCCTCTTGCCGGAAGAGATGTCGGC
>JBKPAO010000060.1:0-65873 GCA_046726475.1 Gemmatimonadota bacterium
CGAGGCTGCTCCTGGGCGAGATCACCGGTCTGACGCTCGAGGCGCTGGCTGGCGGTCAAGATAGAGTCGAGTTGGCTGGAGACCCCCTCGGTGAGCTGGCGCTGAGCCGCCCGAACCTCGCTCAGGGTGGGTAGCCGGAGGGTGAACACTCGGGATCGGCCAACATGCCCGCGCGGGGCGTTGTCGGTCGCGGTGGCGAAGTACCGGACGGTATCTCCGGGCAACAGACCACGTCGGTTCAGGTCGAGCGTGTAGGTCAGCATGGCCCGGTCGGGGTGCTCAGCCGGCACTGGGAGGCTCTCGCGTCGTGCCGAATCGGGAAGTCCCAGCCGACTGATTCGCCGACTCTCCAGGGTCACCCCAGTGATGCTGTGATCATCGTGCGCATCGATTACCAGCGGCAGCTTCAGGCTGAGCGGCGCCAGCGTGTCCGCGCCAGGGAGCGGGATCTCCACCACTGGTGTGCTGTCGACCACGAGACGAATCGGCAGGAGCACCGAATCTCCCGCCACTGCAGCCCCCGTTCGGGTCAGGAGATCGAGCCGGTACTGACCGCTTCGGCCAGGAGTAAAAGTTCCTTCAAAACGGGTGGAGGTCACCTGGAGCGACTCGACGGTCGCGCCATTCGCCCAGGCGGCACTCGCGAGCGGAGCCGTGACCTCGCCCCGCGTCTCTAACCTGGTGCCGACAGGCAACAGAAGAGTGTCACCGCCTGTCGGCACCGGCTCATTTTCCAAGCCCAGGTAGCTGGGGTATTTCGCGATGACGCTCAGGGATCCCAAGAAGACCGGAAGCCGGACTCGAATGGTGACTGTATCGGATGAGCGGCTGCCGCTGGTGAGCCGCGCGAACAGATCGCTCGTGAGGGGAGGAGTGGAGACGACGGCACGACCGAGCGAATCGAGCCGAACCCCCCTCGCCTTCCAGGTTTCGCCGGGAGATCTGAGCCACAGCGTTGCCACCCGCCGGCCTCTCGCCTCGAGGAAGAGATCGCCGGGTTGGCCGCGATCCACTATTTCCTTAACAGCGCGGAGACGTACCGGCGCCACCGTGGCCTCCCAGGCGTCGCGAGGGTGCCACAGGGCCGCTGCCGCGCCTCGTACCGGGCCGGCCGAGGTGAAAGCGAGAATCCCCGCGAGCAAGCAGACCATGCTGAGTGGAACGAGGACCCGCAGGGGTCGGGTAATCGGTTCCACCGCGGCCTGGCCGCGGCGGTCGATCTCCTCCGCCTGAGCCCGGTCTGCCAGAGCCAGCAGCGCCTGGCTGGTACCGGCCGCCGTGGAATCCAGAAGCGCGGTTAGACTCCCTGCCCGCCAGGCACCGATCTCTTCCAGACCTCGCGCAAGGTTAGAGGTCGAGTAGCGCCGCTGGTTGTCCCACCCGAGGTAGCTGACCACCAGGGTGGCAAACAGAGCGAGGCACCAGGCAGCGAGCACCCAGTAGGGAACGGTGAGCCAACCGAGCCGGAAGAGCCATGCAGCAGCTCCGAGCAGCAGCCCAACGATCCCGACCGCTAATGCGCACCACGCGACCTGACTTCTTCCCCGAAGTGGACGGCCAATGCGCTGCAGCGCGCCGCGGGTGGCGGGCCCGGTCATCCGCCGTATCCTACCGCGTAGGCAAACAGGTTGACCCCCATTCGAAGGGCGGATTCCCGCTTTTCTGGAGGATCGTGGTGCACCTCAGGATCCTCCCAGCCGTCGCCCAGATCGGACTGATAGGAGTAGTACACAGCGAGGCGTCCATCGAGGAAGATTCCGAACCCCTGGGCCGGCTTACCATCGTGGACATGGATCTTTGGAATGCCTCGGGGGAAGTCGTAGATCAGATGATAAATCGGGTGATCCAGCGGTACCTCGACCAGCGGGTGGTCGGGGAATAGGCGCCCCAGCTCCCGGCGGATCGATGCATCCATGCCGTAGTTGTCGTCGGCGTGGAGAAACCCACCCTGCAGCAGGTAGCGCCGCAGCGTGGCCAGATCCTGGTCGCTCCAATGGACGTTCCCGTGCCCCGTCATGTAAATGTACGGGATATTCCAGAGGTCATCGTCACTCAGGGTGACGACCTTCTCCACGGTCGCGACACGGAGGGCGGTCCGGCTCCGGAGTGCGGCGAGCAGGTTGGGAAGACTCGACGGATTGGCGTACCAGTCCCCGCCGCCGTCATAGTGCAGCCTCCCGATGGTCAAGGAGGGGGCCGGCTCTCGCGAAGGAGCGGGCGAAGCGAGTGCCAGCTGGAGCAGGATGAGGGAACGCCACATCAGGGGAGCTCCATAACCAGTCGATACGCGTCGTTGCGCGGGATCCCCAGCGATTCGGTGAGTCGCCGAACAACCTCACGGCGGGTGAGTCCCTCCGCCAACAACGAGGTCGCTTGCTCCACCGCATCCTCGGTGCGGTCGGGCTCGGGGACCGGCGCACCGGTGCCCTGAAGGATCACGGTCAGCTCGCCCTTCGGCGACGTTGCGGCATAGTACTCAACCAGCTCCTCCAACGTCCCGCCTCGAATCTCCTCATGTAGCTTGGTCAGCTCGCGCGCTACGACCGCCGGCCGATCCGGTCCGATCAGGGCAATTAAGTCCTCTAGGAGAGCGACCAGCCTGGGAGGGGCCTCGAAGAAGACGGTGCTCCACTCCTCCGCTGCCGCCCGGGTCAGCAGCCGCGTTCTCTCCCGGCCTTTGCGGGGAATGAAACCCAAGAAAAGGTAGCGATCAGCGCTGAAGCCGGAGGCCGAGAGCGCCACCGCGACCGCCGACGCTCCGGGGATCGGGACCACCGAACAGCCGGCAGCGCGGGCCTGAGCTACCAGATCCGCGCCAGGATCGCTGACTGTAGGCGTTCCTGCGTCCGAGACCAAGGCAACGTCACGGCCGGATCGGAGGATCTCGAGAAAACGGTCGGTGCGGTGACTACTGGAATGGGCGTGGAAGCTGCGCAGAGTCGGGCTGGCCCCGAGGTGGCTCAAGAGTCCCCGGGTTCTCCGAGTGTCCTCCGCGGCGACCACGGGAACCTGCCGGAGCAGCTCGGCAGCTCGATGGGACAAGTCGCCCAAGTTGCCGAGAGGAGTTGCCACGATGTAGAGCGTGCCAGGGCGCATCGTCACTGGAGCCGGAAAGACAAAAAGGACGGATAGGTTAATGATAACCTCCGTCCTTTCCGTGTTCTCCGAAACGTCCTTCTTAGGTTAGGTGCTGCTTGATCTTTCCTTCCAAGGTCGCCTTCGGAACAGCCCCCACCACTGTATCCACGTGTTGGCCGTCCTTAAAGAAGAGGATGCTCGGAATCGAGCGAACGTTGAACCGCATGGCGGTGCGCTGGTTCGCGTCGACATCGACCTTAGCTACTTTGGCCTTGCCCGCATACTCCCCGGCAAGCTGATCCAGAATCGGCGCTACGATCTGGCATGGTCCGCACCAGGCGGCCCAGAAGTCGACCAGCACGAGACCGCCGGCCTGCTCGATCTCCATGGCAAAGGATGCATCGCTGACGTGCACAGCCGGGGTATTCGGTGCCCCCATCTTGTTATTCTCCTGTATTCTGTTTGCCCGCAATGCCACGCTCATCCAGGCGAACCAGCGGGTACTTATTTGCTCTGGGAGGAATCGGTGACTGATCGCCCCCGCATCGCCCATGTCGGTATTGCCGTTCCAGATCTCGAGACGGCAGTCGCCTTCTACCGCGACGTCCTGGGAGTGGAGCCGCAACCACCCGAGGTGGTGGACGGAGCCACTATCCTCGGCCTTCCGTTCGGCGACTCAGCTGTCGAGCTACTGGCCCCTACCGACCCAGACGGTCCCATCGGGAAATTCCTGGCCCGCCGGGGACCTGGGATCCATCATATCTGCTACCGGGTTCCCGATCTCGCCGCCGCGATTCAGGCGTGCCGAGACGCCGGCTATCGCCTGATCGACGAGGTCCCCCGCCGGGGGGCAGCCGGGCACAAGATCGCCTTTGTGCATCCCAAATCGACAGCTGGAATTCTGCTCGAGCTGACGGAGTAGAACATAACAGGAGCCCGAAAAAGTTCCCGCTATCTCGACTTGGTGCTATCCGCCATCGCATTCTCGTCGCAGGGACGCGCCGGATTCCCCGCCTGGGTGAGATCCACCTGATTGACGAGCCAGGAGCCATCGCCAGTCTTGACGGCCACGAACGGGACGCTCCAAGTGCAAGTTTGCCGCTTTATTTGAACCTGAAGGACCCTACGCGCGTCGGTTTCGCCCACATCGGAGGTCAGACGATACGAGTCGGACTTGAGATAGGCCTGCATGATGGCGACGCGCCGCTCCCAGTCCGCCGGTTGTCCGGTCTTGGCTGCAGGACCATTCGTGGTTCCCCAAAGCCCGGCCATCTTGCTGACGTTGCTGTCCGTCACTGCCTGCATGAAGCCTTGAACCGCGGCCGCGGCCGACTTGGCCGGCTGCACCGTGCTGGTCTGGCTACCACCGCAGGCAGCGAGGAGAACCGCTGTCGCACAGCATCCAAGCTTGGTCACAAGTCACTCACTGATCGAAGGTTAGCGTGCGAAGTTAAACCCCAGTGGAGCGGCAATCAATGAGGCCGATGCGGCTATACGTCAACATCGACCATGTTGCGACCCTGCGTGAGGCCCGGAAGACCGACGAGCCCGACCCGGTCGCCGCCGCCTTGATCTGCCAGGGGGCTGGTGCGGATGGCATCACGGCGCACCTGCGGGAAGACCGTCGGCACATCCAGGACCACGACGTGAAACGGCTGATGGTTGCCGTGCGGGTCTTCAATCTCGAGCTCGCCACCAGCCCCGACATTATCGAACTGGCCTGCCGGCTCCGGCCCTATCAAGCAACCCTGGTTCCTGAGCGTCGGGAGGAAGTTACCACCGAAGGTGGGCTGGACCTGCATCACCCCACCGCCCGGCTACGTGAGACCATTGCCCGGCTGCAGGACGCTAGTGTACGAGTCAGCCTCTTTGTTGATCCAGAGCCCGCGACGATTGACACTGCCAAGAGTCTCGGCGTCCCCGCAATCGAGCTGCACACCGGCCGTTATGCGCACACCTGGCGGGCGAATGATCGCGCGCTCAACGACCTGAGGGAGGCGGCTCGTCGCGCTGCTGATATCGGCCTGGCCGTGCACGCCGGCCATGGGTTGACCACCAGCAATGTTGCGCCAGTCGCGGCGATCCCGGAGATCGAGGAGCTCAACATCGGGCACAGCATCGTGAGTAGGGCGGTCATGGTCGGCATGCAACAGGCGGTCGTGGAGATACTGCGAGCCATGGGCACAGCACCCGGTGGCGGCAGCCAACTGGACGCATTGGCGGTTGATAGGTCGCTCTCTGCCTCATAGCTTCCAGCCCGACATGCTGGCCGACGAGCTCCGGCTCCTAGCTCCGACTTCGAATGAACAAGCCGCTCGGCACCGCTGATTTCTTTGCACTCGAAGCCGGTGAGTGCCTGGACCGCCTGGAACAGTTGGTGGCCGGCACAGCACCCCCTGCGCCGGACGAGTTTCTCCGCATGGCGCGGGTTCTTCGTGGGGCAGCGCTGATGGCAGGCCAAGGCCCCATTGCCAAGGCGGCGGCCAGCCTCGAAGCGTTGGCGCGGACGCAGCGGGACCATACCAGGAACTGGGATGCCGCAACCCGGGAACAGGTCAGTCAGGCCATCGAGGAGTTTCGGCTCCTGATCCGTCGGTCCCGCGAGTGGAGCGATGGGGACACTGAGCGCGCCGCCCGTTTGAGCCGAGGACTGGACAACCTTGCCGGACAGCTGGGGGCGCTCGAGGGGAACAGTTCTCCAAGTTCGACGGATCGGAAGGAGCTGCACACCGGCGTCCGCGCGTTTGTTGCTCGCGAAGGTGCCCTGATCGCGAGCGCGTTGGATCGCGCAGCCCGAAGCCTTCGTGCCGCCCCCGGAGATCGGGAGCCGCTCTACAATGTGATCCGCCGAATGCAATCTCTCCGCGGACTTGCCGAGCTGGGCGAGCTCGCACCGCTTCCGGATATTTTGGATGGCATTGAGCTCGCGGTCGGCGATCTGACTCGGCTCTTTGCTCCGCCTCCGGGCGTCGACGAGGTAATGGACGCCGCCGCCCAGGCGTTGACCAGGATCTCCAGGGATGTAGCGGATCGCGGACGCCCCGACCCCGATGGTCAGGAGGCGCGCCGCTTTACCGAACTGCTCCTGCGCGCGTTTGCGGTCGAACGGGACGTAGTCGCGATCGACACTCTCTACTATGCCGACGACCCGCAGCCGTTTTCTCACCCGGCGGCCCAACCCCACTTCACCTCTCCCGAGCCGATGGGGCCTTTGGAACTGGTCAGCCACGGTGAGCATCTCTGCCAGAGCGCAGATCTCATTCAAGGCGCCAGCTCCGCTATCCAGCGCGATCTCCGGCTGTACCGTCTCCTGGGTGCGCTGCGGTCGGCCACTGCACCCAGTGCCGATCCAGTGGCCGGTGCGCTCCGCATCTTCGCGCGTTCGACTCAGGAGGCGTTGGCCGCCGGAGTAGCGACCCGTTCCGTCGATGATCTCGTAAGGCGGATGCGCGAGGCAGGTGAGCTGCTGCGCGCGGTGGTGGAGAGCGATGATCGCATGCTCATCTCCCGCCGCCTACTGGATGTGGCGCATCGCCTCGACGGCCTCCGGGTGGCAGCGGAATCGGAATCGGTCGTTCCGATCGAGTCGCTGATCTACGAGCCCGTGCCAGACGTGGTGCCAATCGAGAGTCTGGCACCGAGCCCTGAGCTATCGGCTGCAATGCCGTCCGCCGGAGGGATCCCCGACAGTCCTACCGGGCTCGAAATCAGCTTTGGAACGCTGAATCGATTGGTTCTGGAGCACGCGGCACCTACCGCGTCATTCACCGCCCTGCTGGTCGGATCGGCAACGCCGTCGAAGCCGGAGACCATCGTCCCCGAGGATGCGCCGGTGCCGATCGGAACCTTGTGTTATCGGGGCCACGCTGCTCTCGAGCGCGCCAACGCAGTTCGCCAGCAGATCGCGGCCGAGCTGGGCCGGGATGCTACGCTGCAGTCCCTCCAGCCACTGTTGCAAGAGCTCCTCGACCTGGTTCCGCTGGCGCTTGCCGAATCCTGAGCGGAGCGCGCGAGTTCGGGCTCGTCGTGCGCTCCCCGCGGTGCTTGGCGTCGCCGTTTCAGTCGGTCTTCTTGCCTGGGCGGTACGGGGAGTCAGTCTTCAGGACATCTGGCAGAAGATCCGCGCGGCTCATCCCGCACCGCTTACCCTTGCCGCCATCATCGCGACCCTGACGTTTCCTCTTCGGCTGATCCGTTGGCGACTGCTGCTGCCGGACCGACATGGACGACCCTACCCAGCCGGCGCTCTCTGGCACGCGATTGCTTTGGGATTCATGGCCAACAACATTCTCCCCCTCCGGGCGGGCGAGCTGGTTCGTTCCTACGCTGCATCGCGATTGGCTCAGATCCGTTTCACTACCGTGCTCTCGTCGATTGCGGTCGAGCGCATCTTCGACGGCCTCACGGTGGTTGCGCTGCTTTCTGCCGCGCTGCTGTACGCCGACCTTCCGCCGGATCTGACGATCGCAGGCGCCTCGGTGGCTCGCCTGACGAAAATCGCGGGCCTCGCGGGCTGCGTTGCTCTCCTCGCGAGTGTTCTCGTGCTCGCCGCTCCGATCCAGGCAGAACGGTTAGTGCGGCGGCTCATACCGCGGGCTCATGTCGCGGATAGGATCGTCAGCCTGATCGAGGGAATACGGCAGGGTCTGGTGGTGCTGCGATCACCGGGACGACTGATTAGGGTGGTGTTTTGGTCGTTCGTTTTGTGGAACCTCAATGCCCTGGCGTTCTTGGTCGCCTTCAGCGCATTTGATATCGCGGTGAGCTACTGGGGAGCTCTCCTGATGCAGGGGCTGCTGGTGCTGGGCATCTCGATCCCATCAACGCCGGGCTTTTTCGGGCCGTTCGAGGCGGTCATCGTGGCGGTGCTGGCACTCTATCGGGTTCCCAACGACTTGGCATTTTCCTATGCCATCTCCTATCACCTGACTTCGTTCGTTCCCATTACGCTGCTCGGTCTCTGGTCGCTGATCCGCACTCCGGTCGGCCTTCGGCCAGGCAACGAGGAGCCATGACCACCGCGGTGACCCTGCCTGCGCTGGCCAAGATCAATCTCTTCCTCCGAGTTTTTTCCCGGGACGACGAGGGATACCATGGGCTCGAGACGCTCCTATGCCTGATCGGCCTCGGGGATATCCTCACCGCCGCGCGGCGCGAAGGGAATGGGGTAACCATCGAGGTTGTCGGACCGGATGTTGGGCCGGACGAAGAGAACCTCGCGGTCCGGGCAGCAACCCGGGTTCTCCAGGCAACGGGTAACCACTTCGCGGTGCATCTCAGAGTAGAGAAGCGCATTGCCGTTCGGGCCGGGCTGGGTGGAGGATCCAGCGATGCTGCGGCGGCGCTGCATGCGGTGAATAGCCTCGCTGGAAACGTTGTTCCCCGGCACGAGCTCCTCCAGTTCGCGGCCCAACTGGGAAGCGATGTCCCATTCTTCATGACCGGAGCGCCATTGGCACTTGCCTGGAATCGCGGTGAGCGCATGATTCGTCTCCCGCCACTCCCCCCATCGCCTGCCCTGCTGGTTATTCCCGATGTTCCGATCGCGACTCCGGAGGCGTTCAGCTGGATAGATCAGTCCAGGACATCAGGAACCCGACGGGGAGCCGTGGCGCTCGACCTGGCTGCCCTGTCACAGTGGGGAGACATCGGCCGGATGGCGGGCAACGATTTCGAGTCGGCGGTCTTCGGGCGGCACAGCCAGATCCGTGCAGCGTTTGAGGCGCTGGCTGCGACCAAACCACTGGTCTGCCGCATGTCCGGCTCGGGATCCACTCTCTTCGGGATCTATCGCTCGGCACGCGACCGGGAGGACGCGCTCATGATGCTGGGCCGAAAGCATGGGACGCTGGTGCCGGTCGAGACGATGGCGACGCCCGCACCTGGACCGATCCCAGCTACTTGATCCGAACGATCTTGGCGATTGAGGGTACTCCAGTGCCGCTCAGGATAAACAGCAGGTAATGCCCCGGAGGGGAGAGATTGGGGTTCGATGGCGCGACGACGTTCAGCCCGCCGGTCACCTTGGTGAAGGAAAGCTCCTGAAATCGCTGGTTCATGTCGAAGGCATGGGTCACTGAGCCGAGACGAATCCAAGTCACCCGGGCAATGCTGGAGGGCGTCGGGGTACCCACCAGGAACTTTTCCCCGTAATTCACCGTGGAGGGACCGCTCGAGATTTTGGGTCTGGTACCTCTGAAGAGATAAGGTGGCGAGAAAATCTCTCCGTTTCGGTGATCGATCGCGCCGCTCGCATCGCCGCTGCCGGTGTGCAGTACCCGCCCGTCGCGTAGCAGCAATGAGGTGGAGTGATACACTCGGCTTACCGAACTGCTGGCCATTGGCGTCCATTTGCCGGTGCCGGGATCCCAGAGTTCGGCGACGTGCACTGCGCTGCCCTCGTCACTGAAGCTGGTCCCGCTGGTTCCACCGGTCACCAGCACCTGCCCATCGGCCAGAATGGTTGCATTCAGATGCCGCCGTTTATACGCCATCGATCCGGTCCATTCCCAGGTAGGCGCTGGTCGATTGAGATCGATGATCTCGGCGGTGTTGGTGGTTCGTCCGCCACCGACGTACAGAATCTTTCCTGGCTGGTACATGACGGCGGATCCGTAGTCGCGGCTGCCATACCTCCGATCTCCGACAACACTCCAGGCACCGGCGCCGGCGGTCGAGAGATACGCGGTCTCGCGATTTTCTCCCGCGTAGAACACTCTGCCATCGGGGCTGAGGAAAGTGCGGGGATAATAGGGGAACAACCGTCCGGCTGAGGTCAGAGACCGCCAGCCCGAGCCGGTCCAGACTTCGGGAACTTTCACGAAAACCGCGTTTTGGTCCGCGCCGGAGATAGTAACCGCTTGACCGTTGCCCAGGATCGTGGTCGTCGGATACCAGCGACCTCGCGCCATGGCCGGCCGGGCAGACCAGGTCATAGTCGCTGGATCGAACAGACGGGCATCCGGCAGGCCATGGTTGTCACTGATGTGGCCCCCGTTCACGAGCAGTCGACCGTCGGAGAGAAAAGCGTGGCCGCTGCAGAAGAGATTGGAACTGGTGGGTACGGCCGTGAAGGTCTTGGTGGACGGGTCCCACACGTAAGGGTCGCCGAATTTTCCCCAGGCCAACACCTTTCCATTCCGAAGGAGGTGAACGTGGAGTGCTACAATGGGCCAACTGAACGGAGCGGCCCACTTTCCCACCGTGGCCTCGTTCCCAGCCAGCGTTACGGATGCTTCGATGGCCGGAGCTCCACATGCCGAGCCCTCGTTGATCCGCCGGGCTACTCTCACATCATCGTCGTAGAGCTCGACGACACCCGGGGTCTTCGTCTCCAATTCCGTCTCACTGTACCCCGGATCCCCTCCAGGACCCTCCGGTAGCATCAGGGAACCACTCTCGTTCGTGCCCCCTACGCGATAGACCACCTGCACCGGGGTGTGGGTAGCGTTGGTCACGAGGAACTTGTTCCCACACACATAGACCAGATCCACCGGTCCCGGCTGGCTCGTGCCTGGCGTCCCACCGGGAGCATCCGGTCGGGACGGCGGAGATTGTCCGCTGTCCTGGCAGCTGGGAAGTGTGAGAATGCTTAGGCCAAGCCAAACCACTGCGCGCAATCTCCTCGCGCCTATGTTCATCGAAAGCCTCGGGCCAGTGATGAAGAAGAATTATCCCAGCAGTATGATGCGGGCGACGGGCTAGGTAGGGTGTTTACTAGCGTCCACCAGCTCGCGAACTTTCCGGACCAGCTCCTCCGGCGCCAGTGGCTTCTGGACGAACTCGCGACCCTCCTCCAGCAGACCGCGCCGGACCACGTCCAGTCCGGTAAAACCGGACGTGAACAGCACTGGGATCGCCGGCCACTGTTGCGCTGCCCGCGCCGCCATCTCTCGCCCACCCATCTCCGGCATGACAAGATCTGCGATCAGGAGATTAAGCCTGCCCTCCTCTGCTGCGATGACGTCGAGCGCCTCTTTGCCGGTCGCTGCCTCCAAGACGGAGTAGCCGCAGTCGCGAAGAGTTCGTGCCATGATGCCGCGCACCATCGGTTCATCCTCGGCGACCAGCACGACCTCGCTCTTGCTGCCGCTGCGGGGCGGCAGCGGCACGGCGGGTGATTCTTGCGCGGGCGCGACCCAGGGGAAATACAGCTTGAAGGTGGTGCCAAGCCCCGGCTCACTGTAGGCCCAGATGAACCCTCCGCTTTGCTTCACGATGCCGTAGACCGTCGACAGGCCCAGACCGGTGCCCTCGCCGACGTTCTTGGTGGTGAAGAACGGCTCGAAGATGCGTTCGAGTGTGGCGCGATCCATTCCGTGACCGGTGTCGGTCACGACCAGAGCAGCGTACTCCCCGGGCTCGAGCGTCTCGACCGGCTTGGCGGCTGCGTATGCCTCGTCCAGCACCACGTTCATGGTCTCGATCGTCACCCTGCCGCCTTCGGCCATCGCGTCGCGGGCATTCAGGGTGAGATTGAGGAGCACCTGTTCCAGCTGTCCCGGATCGGCCCGTACCGATCCCAGGGTGGGCGAGAGATGCATCCGAAGACCTCGACTCTCGCCCAGCGCACGGGTCAGGATAGGCTCGAGCTCGCGGACAGTGGTATTGAGGTCGAGTACCTGCGGCTGGAGAAACTGTCGCCGGCTGAACGCGAGGAGCTGCTGGGTAACTCCCGCGGTTCGCTTCGCTGCGCGCCAGATCTGATCCACGTCCTGGCGTACGGCCTCCGCCAGATCCTGGCGCTGGAGCACGTAGTCGGCGCAGCCCAAAACCACCGACATCATGTTATTGGCTTCGTGAGCGATCCCCCCCGCGAGCTGCCCGATAGAGTCCATGCGCTGCGCCTGCCGCAGCCGCTCCTCCAGCAGCTTGCGATCTGTCACATCCAGGCAGACACCGGTCACGTATCGGACTGTCCCGCTGGCCTCGCGGACCACGCGACCCTGATTCGCCATCCACCGCTGCTGGCCCTTCGGCTGCAGAATGCGGAATTGCACATCGAGCACGTCTCCACCGCTGAGGGCCCGCTGCATGGCGCTCTGGACGTGGGCGCGGTCATCTTCGTGGATTCGGTCCAACATTACTGAGTAAGGCGTCACCATCTCATAGATGGTCAGACCGAAGAGTCGCTTGAGTCCCTCGTCCCAGCTCAGGAGATCGTTGGCAGGGTCCCATCGCCAGGTTCCCATCCGGGCCGCGCTGAGGGCGAGCAGCAGTCGCTCCTGACTCTGGGCCAGTGCCTCCTGCGCTTGGCGGCGCTCGGTCACGTCCCGCTTGATGGATGAGGCCCCGATGACCTGGCCACGCACGTCACGAATCGGCGATACTGTCACCGAGACGAAGAGGCGCTGGCCGTCTTTGCGGATTCGCTCCACTTCCGTCAGCGCCGCCGGCTCACCTCGTCGGATCTGCTCAAGCAAGTCCCGCTCAGCCTGGTGCAAATCCTCCGGAATCAGTCGGAAGATCGAGCTGCCCACCATTTCCTCTGTCGAGTACCCGAACATGCGCTCGGCCGCCGCATTCCAGTTGGTAACCACACCCTCGATCGTTTTCCCAACGATGGCATCCGCGGACGACGCCACGATCGCAGCGAGCCGCTGCGTGGCCTGTTCCGAGACCCATTGGTCGGTGACGTCCCGGGTAAAGCACCGGGTATGGATGAACTCGGCATTCCGGAAATACACGCTGGAATCGATCAACACATCCTTGATCGAACCATCCCGGCAGCGAAGACGGGCGGGGTAATCGTGCAGGACTTCGCCGGCGGTCAGGCGCCGGAGGATGTCGTCAATCGCCGGCCGATCGCTGTGGAAATCGGCGATGTTTCGACCGACATAGTCCTCACGCCGATATCCCAGCAGATCGAGCTCGGCTTGATTGGCCCGCAGAATCGTGCCGTCCGGTCCTTCCCAGTGGATGGGAATGGCGGCGTTCTCAAAGAAATCATTCAGCTCCTGCTCTCGTTGTTCTAGCGCCTGCTGGGCGCGCTTGAGGTCGTCGATGTCAACGGACGTCCCGACCCACCCCTCGAGCTCACCGTCACCTCGGTGAATCGGCGCGACCCGGGCGAGCATCCAGCGGTATTCCCCATCGTGCCTACGATACCGAAGCTCCATCTCGAATTGGGTTTGCCGTTCGGTCGCTTCCTTCCACCGTTCCTGCACCTGCGCCAGCTCATCGGGATGGTTGAATGATTCCCAACCATCCCGATTGAGCTCTGCTAGACTCGAGCCGGTATACTGCTCCCAAGTCCGGTTGACGTAGAGGAATCGACCGGTGCCGTCCACCAGCCAGAGGAAGCCAGGCGCAACGTCGCCGAGGCTGCGGTACAGGTGCTCCGTCGCGAAGCCGATGCCGAGTCCCGGTCTGGGCTCCGGCTGGTGACGCCGCTCGCCCATGAAGGTGGTGTCAGCCATCAGATTCGCGACCCGAGGTCTGGAAGCGGCTCACGATATATTTTCAGCCTCGACCTGGACTGAGGCAAGGGTACACTCCCTTTCGTCCACTCCGATGGAGCGCTAGGCTTCAACCCGCATCCGCAGAACTCTCCGACTGGCCCTTCGTCCAATGGCAGGACAGCGGACTTTGGATCCGTTAATGGTGGTTCGAATCCACCAGGGCCAATATTAGCAGCGGCGGTAGGCATCGATCGTGGCCGCGGCCGCTGCCTTCCAATGGAAGCCGCGCACCCGCTCGGCGCCCAGGCTCCGAAGCCGTTCCGCCTCCGGTGAGTGGGTGGCCTGCTCCAGGCCGCCCTCGATCGAGCCGACGTCAAAGGGGTCAACCAGGATCGCCGCCCCGCCGGCGATCTCCGGAGCTGCGCCGGTTCGCGAGGTCACTACCGGCGTCCGGCACGCCATCGCCTCGATAATGGGCAAACCGAACCCCTCATAAATCCCGGGATACAGAAAAGCAGCAGCCCTGGCGTAGAGGCCGGGGAGCTGAGCCTTGTCCACGTACCCCAGCAGCTTCACCCCGCTCGGGAGCGGAGCCGCGGCCCGGCTGAACTCCTGGTCGATCGAGGTGCCGGTGATCCAGAGCTGAAACGCCGAGCGGTGGCCCCCACGCGAGCGCCAACGGGTGAACGCCTCGATGAGTCGTCGGGTATTCTTGCGAGGAGAGACACCTCCGACGGCAAGCACATATGGACTGGAAGATTCAGCGTCCTTCGCCGGTGAAACCGGTGCCGTGAACACTGGATCTAACCCATGGTACACGACGTCGATTTTGGACGCCGGAACCCCCGCGCGCCGGATGAGATCATCGGCGGTATAGCGCGATACCGCAATGAAACGGTTGGCGCGGCGGAGCACCCAAGGGAACAGACCCCCATACACCAGGCGAAGTTTTCGGTCGTAGAGCTCGGGGTGGACCTGCCAGCCCAGGTCATGCACCGTAGCGACGGCACGATCGCGGCGTCGAACCGAGTACGGCAGGAATCCATCCATGCCGTGGACCAGGACGCTTTCCTTCGGGGCCACCGCCCGGAACGACAGCCACTGATCAAACCAGAGCTTCCAGAGCGTGGCGCGGATTCCCCCAAGGTCTGGTCGGGTGGCGGGCACCACCTCGTGCACGTTGGGAAGTCCCAGCTCAAGCGGGCCCCAACTCACCGCGGTGATTTCTAGCTCGCCGGTAGCCGATAACGCCGCCAGGAGCTGCTCCATATACACCTCGATACCCGTCTTGGGGCCGGTCAGGTGCCGAGCATTGACGAAGAGATTGAGGCGGCTGGCAGCGGTAGGAGGGTGACTCTCTCGGCTGGGCGGTGCTGAAGGCATAGTCATGATGATGGAATTAGAGTCGAACGGCCGGCGTCGCAGGACGCACAGTGCCCCGGTTACGTGATCTGCGCTCGGCGGCGTCCTCGAGCACTCGCAGCGTCTCCGAGGCGCAGCGCGTCCAGGTGAACTCCCGGCTTCGCTCTCGTCCGGCGGCGATGAGCTCCGCCCGAATGGTGGAATCATCGAGCACTCGCCGGATCCCCGCGGCGATGCTCTCGACCGACTCAGGATCGACCAGCACTGCAGCGCCCTCGGACAGCTCCCGAGTACCGTAACGGTCGGCGGTCACGACCGGAGTTCCGGCCGCCATCGACTCGAGCACAGGAAGACCGCAGGACTCGAAGAGCGATGGGAGCAGCAGCGCGTCGGCCAGCCAGTAGAACCCGGCCAAATCCTCCTGGTCCACCCATCCGGGCCAGCGCACCCACTCCGCGATGCCGAGCGCATTTGGCTCCTGGATCTCGCGTTCGGAGAGGAATCGATTCTCTCCTCCGGCAACGACCAGCGGAATCCCGCGCTCCGGGCCAACCTGAGCATAGGCCCGAACCAGACGAGTAAAGTTCTTGGGAGGGTAAATGGCGCCGGCATACAGAACAAAGCGTTCGGGCAGTGAGTACCGGGCACGGATCTCCCGCAGACGAGTCTCGTCCGGCCGAGACCGGAACACGTCGTCCACTCCCGAGTACACCGTGATCACCCGGTCTTGCGGCACCCGGAGGTATTGCATCACGTGCTGCTTGGTAATTTCGGAGACGGCGATGATCGCGTCTGCCCGGGAGGCGTATCGCGGGACGAGAAACTGGTGACTGAGACGATCAATCCGCTTGGATGCCCACGGCATGACATACCAGTCCAGCCCGTGGCACACCCAGACCGAGGGACACGGCGCCGTCAGCGGGATCGAGTACTTCGGGTTATAAAGGAGATCAATGCGGTGACGGCGAACCGCCTGAGGAACTGCGATCTGGTCCCAGGTGAGGATCGATCGTGCGGGGATGGCGACCTCCTCGACACCGCGCTCGTCTCCGTAGGTTCCCACCAGGGACGGGTTGCGGTACAGCAGCACGAACTCGTGATCGGATCCGAGATCGAACAGGGCGCGCAGGAGCCGCTGGGTGTAAACCTTAACGCCACCCCCGTGCTGGTCGTAGTGCCGCAGCATCACCCCAATCCGCACGACTGCTCCTCAAAGATGAGCCGGGTAAGCTATCACGACCGATGGGCCGGACCAGTGGTCTGGACCACCGCCGGCGCCCGCACTACTCGCAAACAGGCGCCGAATCGAGCTGGACCGGCACCAGATCCGCTACCACGCCGGCCGTGTCATCCTGGGATCCGGAGCTGTTGGATTCGGGAGCGATGAAGGCGGCGACCCGGCCCTCGAGGCACCGGAGGATCAACCTGGGCGGCTCTTCTCCCGGGAACCCATCGATGTCCTTGGCCGTGGGCAGCTGGAGTGAGGTCGTCGTAATATCGCCGGTCGTAGCGGTGTCCTCGGCAACAGTCCACTCGGCTGGGATCGCCTCCCCTGCTTCGGAAGGGACCAGAGCGGTATCCTGAAGAGCGGAAGAGGCTACCATCGCCGGGGAGCCGGTCGCCCCGCCGGAACACGCCAGCACGGCTACCCAGGCCAGCGGCCACAGACTGCGCACAAATCCTCCGAGCCGAAGAGAGACCAGTATGACGAGGAGAGACCAGTACTAGTACAAGCAGCCGCGCTCTGCCAGTGAAAGCCTGGCCGATCGCGGCTGCCCTTGCTGCTGGGTACGACGCGCGCTAGTTGCCGGTGGGCAAAGCGGTCAGCGTCAGATTCATATCGTCGAAGTCAGCGTCCGCGCCGTCCTCGTAGGTCAACGTCCAGACCGGGTAGCTACCGTCCACCCGGAGGCGGGGAGGATTCGCCAGGAGCGGAGCGACCACCTCAGCGGAAATCTCGGTCCCTGCCGGAAACGGTCCGGCGAAGGTCAGCTGCTTGCCGGCCTGCTCGTAGCAGCCGTCATCGGTCAGAGTGCCACTGATCGGAATGGTGGTCCGGAACACGTTCCCGTGCGCCTGGCAGCTCGAGCTGTTGAGCACCACCTTGAAGCCGGCTTCCTGCTCCAGCTTCAGAGTGCAGGCGACGAAGCCGCCAGGAGCGGAGCCATCCACGCAGGAGAGCTGGGTCACGACCGGATTCTTCGGGTTCACCTTCTTGGTGCTGGTACTGGTCAAGCCCTGGGCATCGGTGACGCTGAGACTCACGTCATAGGTGCCGGCGCTGGAGTACAGGTAGAACGGGTTCTTCTGCGTCGAGCCGCCCGGACCGAAGTTCCAGGTCCAGGACACCACCCCCTCATCGTCGCTGCTGGCATCGTGGAAATCACACCGCAAGGCGGAGCACTGGAAGCTGAAGTCCGCGCTCGGGCCCGCATTCTCGTCCGGCTTCTGACTGTCTTTGCAGGCCGTGACCAGGCCCGCCCCAGCAACTGCTACTGCGAGCCACATCGCTCTCATGGTGCGCCTCAGGGGTAAGGGGGTGTTGGGTGCTGCGCTTCACGCTGCGAAATCGGTCGCAGACTTCCGTCCTACCGCCGGAGGACTCCCTCCGGCGGGCCACTACAGGTCTCTTCAACTGGTACTGTGATTAGTCCTGGGGTTCCTTCGAACCTGCCGGAGGGTGCCCTCCGGCAGGTCCACTGCTCATTTCAGCCTGCCTTTAGGCAGGATTCGCCTGCACCGTTACGACGACATCACCAAAGTCGGGTTCGCCTAGTCCACCAGGGTTGCCCCCGTCGTCGAAATTGAGCGTCCACGTCGGACCGGTTCCTGTGATATTCCCAGCCGGCGAGCCTGGCGCAGGGTCACCGGTGCCACGCCGCAGCCGGACGTGGAGCTGGAAACCAGCCGGAAGGACCAGTGTCGCGCCCGATTCGTCCTTCAGCGTGTATTGCTGACCAATCTGTGCATTGCACGCGTTGCTAAAGACGTTCTGCGCAACGTTCAGATCCGGCGGCGGAATGAAGACCAAGTTCCCACCGAGCTCGCAATCGGCCGACGTCAGCGTCATGATGATCGTCGAGCTCGCCGCGATGGTGAGGAGGCAATCGACCTCGGTAGTGCTGAGCGTGGTGCACTGAGAGGCCGACGCGGCAGCGACAGTTACTGGAACAGTGACCGAGGCCGTCGCACCTGCGTTGTCGGTGACCGTGAGCTGCACCTGATAGGTACCCTGTGCCCCAAAGGTGTGGTTGGTGTTCTGATTGTTGTCGACCGCAGTGCCATCTCCGAAGTTCCAGGCCCACGCGGTCAGAGTGCCATCTGAATCACTGCTCCCGTCGGTAAAGCCACAGGCGGAATTCACGGTGCACGACGGAGCGGTAAAGGCTGCGGTCGGCGGAACATTGCCGGTGCCGCCGGTGACGGTTACCGGAACAGTTTTGGCGTTGGTGGCTCCACCATTGTCGGTAACGGTCAGGGTCACCTGGTAGGTCTGTGCCGCCCCAAACGTATGACTCGGATTCGCATCCTGGGAGGTGGTGCCGTCGCCGAAATCCCAGCTCCGCGACGCGATCGTTCCATCGGGATCGCTGCTTGCGTCGGTGAAAGTACAGGCCACACCGACGGTACACGCCGGCGCGGTAAAGTTCGCGACTGGACTGGTGTTGCTGGGCCCATTGCTGTCGCTGCCGCAGGCCCACGCCCCGGCGAGTATGACAGTTGTTGCAGCCATCAGGGCGAATGATCGCATAGAGTCTTCCCAACTAAAGAGTGACTGAGTATCCCACATGATCGGCGGAGTTGGTTGCGCGTGACCATACGCGACCCGCTCGCGGCAGGAGCCAGAGGCGTGCCACTGGTCGACGCATCTTCGGTACACCCTGCACCCATAGTCCAACAACAAACGCCACATACACCTAGCAGGTGATCTTTACACGCCTCACAAGCGTGCGACGAACCTACAATTGTGGCGGACGGGCCATACCGTCGGGACCCATTTTATCGGTGTTGTCGCGCGCGCGCTGGTCATACGTCACACTGATCTTCCGGCAGCCCTTCAGGTTGACTGCACCTGCTTGAGACGGCTAGGTTTGCGGGCTGTAACCATGACGGACCTGTCGCTGTCGCGCAGCCAGATGCTGCTGCTGAGCGGGTCGGCCAATCGTCCGCTCGCTACCGAGGTAGCCGCCCATCTGGGGCAGCCCCTCTGTCAGGTCACGCTCCGGCGGTTCGCCGATGGCGAGATCTTCGTCAAGATCGATGAAAACGTCCGGGGCCGGGACGTTTACATCATCCAGCCGACCAACCCGCCGGCCGAAAACATGATGGAGCTGCTGCTCCTCATGGACGCGGCGAGGCGAGCGAGTGCTGCGCGGGTGACGTCGGTCATTCCCTACTTTGGGTATGCCCGGCAGGACAGGAAGGATCAGCCCCGGGTCGCGATCAGCGCGAAGCTGATGGCCAACATGGTATCGATGGCCGGGGCGGATCGGGTGCTGGCCATGGATTTCCACCAGCATCAGCTCCAGGGGTTCTTCGATCTGCCGGTCGATCACCTCTATGCGGCGCCGGTCTTTGTGAATCACTACCGGCAGAAGAGTCTCCGCGACCTGGTGATTGTGGCGCCGGACGTCGGCTCGGCCAAGATGGCCCGGGGGTTTGCCAAACGGCTCAACGCCTCCCTGGCCATCATCGATAAGCGTCGGCCGTCGGCGAACATAGCAGAGGTGCTTAACGTGGTGGGTGAGGTCACCGGGAAGGACTGCATCATTCCGGACGACATGATCGATACCGCCGGCACGATGGCGGAGGCAGTGACCGCACTGAAGCGTCTCGGCGCGGAGGACGTGTACTGCTGCGCCACGCACGCGCTCCTGTCGGGTCCGGCGGTCGATCGGCTGATGGCGTCCGGCGTGAAGGAAGTCGCAGTCACCAACACGATCGCGATTCCGCCGGAGCGGCGTTTCGACCGGCTGAAGGTCCTGTCCATCGCCGGCCTCTTGGCCAAAGCGATCGGGTACACCCATAGCGATCAGTCGGTGAGTTCGTTGTTTGATTGAAGGAGGTCTAGGGTCTCTGGTGGCGGGCCAAATGTGCTCCCCC
This sequence comes from Gemmatimonadota bacterium, assembly GCA_046726475.1. GTDB lineage: Bacteria > Gemmatimonadota > Gemmatimonadetes > Gemmatimonadales > GWC2-71-9 > CAVVWJ01. The sequence goes on from JBKPAO010000060.1 coordinate 19,944, forward strand.
CCTTATAGCCCTAGACTCTAGACCCTAGACCCTCTTGAGGTACCGATGGCCCAGCAAGCAAATCTCCAAGCCGCCACTCGCTCCAACACCGGTAAAGGCGCAGCCCGGAGCCTTCGTCGCGAAGGCAAGGTGCCGGGCGTGATCTACGGCCACAACCGGCCGCCCGAGCCGTTGGTGATCGACTCCACCGCGCTCAGCAAGATGCTGCTCGGCATCAGCGCCGGGACCACCGTCTTCGACGTCGTGGTGGACGGCCGTCCCGCCGTGAAGGCACTCATCCGCGAGATTCAGCGGGATTCGGTTCGTCCCGCCGAGATTCTGCATCTCGATCTCTACGAGGTCCGCGCCGACGAGAAGGTCACCCTCTCCGTTCCCATCCACCTCGTCGGAATCCCCGACGGTGTCCGGAACTTCGGTGGGGTCCTCGACCACTCTCTGCGCGAGCTCGAGATCGAAGTGCTGCCGGTGGACATCCCGGATCACGTGGAGCTGGACGTGACTGCGTTGGAGATCGGGGACTCCCTGTTCGTGCGCGACGTCAAGGTAGAGAAGGCGGAGATCCTCAACGATCCCGACACACCGGTGTGTAGCGTGGTCGCCCCGAGGACTGAGGAGGCCCCGGCGCCGGTGGAGGAAGCTGCAGTGACCGCCGAGCCCGAGCTGATCCGGAAGCCCAAGCCCGAGGAAGAGGGCGAGGCAGAACCGAAAGCCTGACCCCTGCACACGATCGTGGGGCTGGGAAATCCCGGCCCAGAGTACGAGGACACCCGACACAACGCAGGGTTTCGCCTCGCCGATCGCCTGGTGGATCGTTGGCAGCTGGGGCCGTTCCGGCGGGGTGATCGGGCCCGGGAAGCACGCGGGACCTGGCGGGACCACTCCGTCACGGTGATGAAGCCTCAGACCTATATGAATCGGAGTGGAGCGGCGATCGCTCCGCTCCGAGCTCGCCCCGATTTCGACCCCAGCCGACATCTCTTGATCATGGTAGACGACGTGGCGCTTCCCGTCGGCCGTTTCCGGCTTCGGGGCGCCGGGTCCGCCGGCGGTCACAACGGGCTCAAGAGCGTCGAGGGAGTTCTCCAGCGGCAGGACTACGCCCGGCTTCGCATCGGTGTCGGCCCTGCGCCGCCGGGGCTGGACGACCTGGCGGACTTCGTTCTCGACCGGTTCACGGCCGAGGAACGGGAAGCTATCGGCGCGCTGCTCGATCCCATGAGTGAGGCCGTCGAATGCTGGCTGGAGAGTGGCATCGAGACGGCCATGAGTGAGTTCAACCGGTGGCAGACTCCCAGCTCTTGACTCCCAGCTGCTGAATCCATGCTCAGATTAGGAATCGTCGGACTCCCCAACGTCGGCAAATCAACCCTGTTCAACGCGCTGACGTCGGCCAGGGCGTTGGTGGCGAACTACCCGTTTGCCACGATCGAGCCTAACACCGGGATCGTTCAGGTGCCCGATCCGCGACTCGACATCCTGGCGAACATCGTCCGACCCGAGCGCACCGTGCCTGCCGCAGTCGAATTCGTGGATATCGCGGGTCTGGTCAAAGGCGCCAGCGAAGGAGAGGGCCTCGGCAACCAGTTCCTCGCCAATATCCGGGAGGTAGACGCCATCGTGCACGTTGTTCGCTGCTTCGAGGACCCTGACGTCCAGCACGTGATGGGCGAAGTGGATCCGGTGCGAGATCGGGAGATCATCAATATCGAGCTGGGACTGGCCGATCTGGCCAGCGTTGAGAAGCGGCTCGACAAAACCGGCCGCGCAGCAAAATCGGGCGACGCGCAGGCCAAACTGGAGCTGCGCCTTCTGCAGGCTCTGCAGACTGCATTGGCCGCCGGCAATTCTGCTCGTTCCGTCGTACCTACCGAGGAGGAAGGTCCGGCGTTCCGCGGGTTCAATCTCCTGACTGCCAAGCCGGTGCTTTACGCCGCCAATGTGGCCGAGAACGAGATCGCGTCGGGCAACCGCTTTGTGGAGGCGCTGCGTGGCGCCCTGGCACGCGACCGGGAAGCCGCCGAGATCGTAGCCTTCTCCGCCAAGGTCGAGGCCGAGCTGGCGGAGCTTCCAGTGGAGGATCGCTTTGAGTTCCTCGAGTCACTTGGACTAAAGGAGTCTGGCCTCGACCGCCTGGCTCATGCGGCGTACCACCTACTGGGCCTCCAGAGCTATTTCACTGCGGGCGAAAAGGAGGTACGCGCTTGGACCGTCCATCGCGGCGATAAGGCACCCGCAGCTGCCGGGGTCATCCACTCGGATTTCGAGAAGGGCTTCATCCGGGCCGAAACCGTTGGGTACGGCGATTTTGTTCGGGTGGGTGGCTGGAAGCCGGCCCGGGAGCAGGGTCTCGCCCGGGCCGAAGGCAAGGAGTACGTCGTGCAAGACGGCGACGTCATGCTTTTCCGATTCAATCCCTAGACTTGACACAGCTTATCGTTTCTTGCCCCGCTTCCCCGCCGCCCTGCTTGCCGACTATCTTTGATCCTACAAATCTCCTCCTCGGCGCCACACCAGCCCGGGGCAACCCAGCCGGTGGTCTCTCGTGAGCCGGCAAAGTCCAAAGGAAGGTGTCATGACCCGTCAATACGAGGTGGTCTATATCTTCGACAGTGCGCTCGAAGAGGCCGCCATCAATGAGCGCTTGACGCGCTTTCATCAATTAATCCAGCAACCCGGCGCCGAGGCCCCGCAGGTGAACCACTGGGGGAAGCGGACCTTGGCCTATCCAGTCAAGAAGCACGAAACCGGGTATTACGTGGTGGCGAAGTTCGACGCCGACCCTACCGCGCTTCCGGAGTTCGAGCGGGCCATCAAGCTCGATGATGGCGTACTGCGCTTCCTTGTCGTCGTGAGCGAGGGAGCCCAGCCGGTGCCGGTCACGGCTGGCAAGACCGATGAGGAGGACGACGAATGAGGCGCCCGCAAAAGACCTGTGCCATCTGTGAGTCGGGTGTGCGGGTCGTAGACTTTAAGGATGAGCGCACCCTCTCCCGCTTTCTGACCGAGCGCGGGAAAATCCTGCCGAGCCGGCTGTCGGGAACCTGTGCGCGCCATCAACGCCAGCTCAGCACCGCCATCAAGCGGGCTCGTCAGCTGGCGCTCCTGCCGTACATCAAAGGATTTGCCAGCTGAGTCGAGCGGAGCTGGTTCCAGGCGGAGCTGGGAATCGCCCAGAGAAGCGACACTGGTGGAGCGGAGTGCTGCTTCTATTGGGCTACTTGCTCTTTGCTCCACCCGTCCTGCTGTTTGGACCGCTCGCTGGGCTGCTACTGCTCGCCCGTCCCCATACACGCCGCGAGTGGCTGTGGCTGGCCGTGAGTGTGGCTGCTTCGGCCACATGGTTGAATCAGGCCGGCGGATTGGCCGGCCAGTTCAGCCGCGCGGGGGCGGTCCTGTTGGCAGGGACATTTCTGGCCCTGACTGTCTGGCGGCCTTCCGGCAAGTTCTCCCGAGTGCTCGGGACTACGGCGATCGCCGGCGTTACGCTGGTCATCTGGATGTGGCACCTGGGCCTGGGATGGGATGAAGTCCAGCGAGCAGTGGAGCGTGATCTCTGGACCTACAATCAGGACCTGCTTACGCGTCTCGGCGAGGTAGGCCAGACGTATCCCGACGGCTTTCTGAACCAGATGGCGGACATGATCCGCACCATCGGAACGTTTTATCCGGCACTGTTTGCGCTGGCCTGCATTGCCGGCCTCAGGCTCGCCTGGATCTGGCACCATCGGATCGCCCGGCACCCGCTGGGCCAGCCTCCGGAACACTTTACCGCGTTCGAATTCAGCGACCAACTGGTGTGGGGTTGGGTGGTGGGCCTCTCCCTTTGCCTCCTGCCGCTGCCTGAATTTTGGCAAGCGGTGGGAGCCAATCTGCTGCTGGTCTGGGCGGTGCTCTATGCCGTACGCGGACTTGCGGTGTTTTTCGCCGGTTCCCGGAGGGTCCCGGGATCGGTGATGGCGACCCTTACCCTCGTCGCCATGTTCCTGTTGCCATTCGTTTTGGGCGGACTCACCCTCCTGGGTCTCGCCGACACTTGGCTAGATTTCCGACGTCGGCTCCCCGCGTCGGCCACCTGAGGCACAAGCGATGATCGAAGTGATACTGCGAGAGGACATCAAGACGCTGGGACGCGCCGGAGAGATGGTCAAGGTGAAGCCCGGATATGCCCGAAACTATCTGTTACCCCAGGGGCTGGCCTACGAGGCCACCGAGGGGAACAAGAAAAGAGTTGCCGCGGAGAGCCGAGTCCGTGCGACCCGGGAGCAGGCGGAGCGCGGCGAGGCGGAACGGCTGGCTTCGACCTTGAGCCAAGTGACTTTGACACTGGCAGGCAAGGCCGGCGAGGAAGGCAAGCTTTTCGGCTCGATCACTTCACAGGACATTGCAGACGCGCTCAGCCGGCAGGGTCATCAGATCGATCGCCGCAAGATCGAGCTGGATCATCCGATTAAGACGACGGGGTCACATACCGTCTCGATCCGGCTGCACCCCGAGGTTCATGCAGAGCTTGGCGTTACCGTCGTCCCCGAGTAGCTCCAGGGCGATGCCGGGGGGGATCACGTATGTCGACGGACCCCGACTGGCGCGATCTGTAGTCGCGGCCGCGAATTGGGTGGCAGCCGGCCGCGAAGAGATCAACCGGATTAATGTCTTCCCGGTGCCGGACGGAGATACCGGCACCAACTTCACCCTGACTCTCCGCGCCGTCGCCGACGCTCTTCGAGCTCTCGGCGACGCTCCGCTTCCGGAGACCGCCCGCACCGTTGCTCGGGCTGCCGTGCTGGGTGCCCGGGGAAATTCGGGGATGATGCTCGCCCAGTTCCTGCTGGGCTTCACCGAGACGTTGGGCGATCGAGCCGTGGCGACGGCGCCCGATGTCGCCCGCGCGATCCGCTGCGGCGCAGAGCGGCTGTACCAGTGTCTCGACGACCCCCGCGAAGGCACCATTCTGACCGTCGCCCGAGAGGCTGCCGCGGCCGCTGAGCCGGTCGCGAGCACAACGGGCGACCTGGCCGAGTTTATGCGACGCCTGCTCGAGGAAGGCGAGCTCGCGCTGGCCCGAACTCCGGAGCTCATGGCGGTGCTGAAGGAGGCCGGTGTGGTGGACGCCGGGGGGAAAGGTTTCGTCAGAATGCTCGAGGGCGTCGTTCGCTATATCCAGGGTGGCACCGTCGCGCCCGAGCTGCCGACTGAACTCGACTTCACCACCCCGATGCCTGCCGCCCGCATCGACGTCGCCTCCGATCGCGACTTTCAGTACTGCACCGAGGTGCTGGTTCGGGGCGAGTCTCTGCCTTCCGCCAATGAAGTGCGCGCCGTCATGAACGGCTTCGGTGGATCGACTGTCGTCGCGGTGATGGGAGACATCCTCAAGATCCATGTGCACACCAACACCCCGGACGCCGTCTTTAGCTATGCGGCACGCTGGGGGCGGGTGGATTCCGCCAAGGCGCAGGATATGCGGCAGCAACACCGGCAGCTGGCGCATGACGCTCGCCGGCCGGTGGCCATCGTAACGGATAGCTCGGCCGACTTGCCGGATACCCTGCTCGATCAGCACCACATCGCGATGGTGCCGCTGCAAGTAGTTTTTGGAGAGTCGACCTTTCGAGATCGAGTGGAGCTCAAGCCCGAGGAGTTCTATCGCAGGCTCCGAACCTCGGCGGAGCTGCCCACGACGTCGCAGCCGGCTCCCGCCGAATTTATCCAGGCGTTTCGCAATGCGACCGAGGAGGCGAATGAGGTTGTGGCCGTATTATTGGGATCCAACCTCTCGGGCACGTTCAATGCGGCGCAATCCGCGATCCGGACCGGCGGTCTCGAGAGAGTGGCCTTAGTGGACAGCCGCTCGGCGTCCCTGGGTGTTGGACTCCTCGCGTTGAGGGGGGCGGAGCTGGCGGAGTCTGGCTGGGAGGGATCACGGATCGCGGAGGAGCTGTGCCGGGTCCGGGCCCAGTCCGGGATGCTCCTTACGGTGGACCGGTACGACAATCTGCTGCGCTCGGGCCGAATCTCCCGAAGCAAGGCGTGGCTGGCAGGGATGCTGGACGTCAAGCCCATCCTGTCGCTCGATGCCGAGGGCCGGGTGGTTCCCGTCGAGCGCGTCCGAGGAAGCGAACAGGTAGAAGCGCGCCTGTTGGCACTGTTGGACCGGCGGTTGACCCCGCGCCCGCGGGTCGTGCGTTTCGGGATTGCCCACGCCGATGCCCCCGAGGTGGCCGACCGGGTCCGCCGAGTGTTACTCGACCGGTATCGGCCGCGTGACTGCCTGGTAACGCTGGCAACCGGCGTGCTCGGCACTCATGTCGGACCCGGCGCGTGGGGAGTTTTCTATCAGGTCGACGATCCGTCCGCTTCATCTGCTGCGAGAGGACCAGTGAAGGAATGATGCACGAGGTACCGGAGGCGGGCCCGATGTCGCCCCCTCCCTTGGCGCTCCGATTGGCGTTGAATGCCATTCAGGATCTGAAAGGTGACCAACTGGTGGTGCTCGATCTTCGAGGACTCAACGATGCGACCGATTATTTCGTCATTGCCTCTGGGACGTCGGACGCCCATGTGCGCGGCATCGCCGAGTCGGTCATGGAGAAGCTGGATCGGCAAGGTCACCACACTCATCACGTCGAGGGGCTCACCGGCGGGCGCTGGGTGCTGATCGACTTCGTGGATTTCGTGATTCACCTCTTTCACCCGGAGACGCGCTCGTTCTACCAACTCGAGCGCCTGTGGGACGATGCACCCGAGCTGCTGATCAGCTCATCTTCATAGAGGTCGTTATGCTCAGACGCGCCGCCCCAATCGTGCTGTCTTTGCTGCTCGCCCCCGCACTCCTTCCGGCGCAGTATTTCGGCAGGAACAAGGTGCAGTACAGCACGTTTGACTTCAAAGTGATCCAGACCGAGCATTTTGACGTCTACTACTACGAGCGCGAGCGAGTGGCTGCGATGGACGCCGCCCGGATGGCGGAGCGTGCCTACGCTCGCCTTTCCAAAGTGCTGAACCACGACTTCCGCGAGCGCAAGCCGATCATCCTGTACGCCTCACATTCCGACTTCCAGCAGACCAACGCGCTGGGGGAGCCTCCCAGTGAAGGCACCGGTGGCGTGACGGATTTCCAGCGCAACCGGGCGGTGATGCCGTTCACCGGATCTTACGCGGAGTTCGAGCACGTCCTGCAGCACGAAATGGCGCACCAGTTTCAATACGACACTTGGTCCCGGGGACGCGCAGGCGGCGGACTCTCCACGATCATCGCCATCAATCCTCCACTCTGGTTCGCCGAGGGCATGGCCGAGTACCTGTCAATCGGCCCCATCAACCCGGAAACAGCGATGTGGCTGAGGGATGCATCGCTCGAGGGCAGTCTCCCGTCCATCGAGCAGATGACACTCGATCCCTACAGATACTTCCCGTACCGCTTCGGTCACGCGCTCTGGTCGTACATCGGAGAGCGTTGGGGTGATGAGGCGGTGGGAGCGATCCTCAAGGCAACGCTGGCGGGTGGGATCGAGGGGGCGTTCCGTCGCACCATTGGGTTGACCCTGGACCAGCTCTCCGACCAATGGCGTGACGCGGTGCAGAAGAAGTACCTCCCCGAAATCGGCGCCCGGGCAAAGGCCAGCGCGATAGCGGACGAGTTGCTGACCGAGAAGCGGTCGCAGGGCACTTTGCATCTGGCTCCGGCGCTGTCACCCGATGGATCTCGCGTCGCGTATTTCAGCGAGAAAGACTTTTACTACGTCGATCTCTACCTGGCTGACGGGACTACCGGAAAGGTCAAACGCCGGATCCTGAAATCGGGCGTCAGCAGTAACTATGAGACATACCGCTTCATCAACTCGCAGGCCAACTGGTCTCCCGACGGCAAGTTCCTGGCATTCGCCGCGAAGCGTGGCGGGCGCGACGACATCGTCATCGTTGACGTCGATCGCAACAAGCAGGTCAAACGCATCGAGCTCAAGTTGAGCGGTGTGACCACCCCGTCGTGGAGCCCTGACGGTAAGCAATTGGTCTTTACCGGCTACGATGGAGGGTTGAGCGATCTCTTCGTCGTCTCTCGCGATGGCGGTAACCTGCGGCGGCTTACTCAGGATAAGTACGCCGATCTCCACCCGGTCTGGTCGCCGGACGGACACACGATCGCCTTTGCCACTGATCGAGGTGGGCATACCGACTTCAAGACGCTGGACATCGGCAATATGCGGATCGCGCTGTACGATCTGGACCTCGGTTCGATCCAGGTGCTGGACCAGATGGACCAGGGCAAGAACGTCAGCCCCCAGTGGTCGCCGGACGGCACCTCGATCGCCTTCGTGTCCGATCGCAACGGGGTCAGCAACATCTTTCTGTACGAGCTGAACGCGAAGGCGCTGTACCAGCTCACCGACTTCTACACCGGTACCCAGGGAATCACCCCACTGTCACCGGTCCTCTCCTGGGCTGCCCAAGCCGACCGCCTTGCGTTCTGCTACTTCGAAAAAGGGAAGTACGACGTCTATACTCTTGCCAACCCCAGGAGCCTCAAGCACCAGCCCTATCAGCGCACGGCACCCGACAGCAGCGGGATGCTTGCCGCTGTCACTGCCACCCCCGTGGATACCACCCGCTCGCTTCAGGTCCCGGAAGAGGTGCGCTCCCAGGTTGGGGAGGGCGGCTCGATTTACCGGTCGCCCCAGGGGTTCCGTTCGTCGAGCGAGGTCACCCGGACCGGTGATACGACGATCTCGACTCCCCCGGTGTCGATTGCAGCGCTGCTCGACTCTGCCCGCTACAATCTGCCTGACACCAGCGAATTCAGTGTCAAGAAATATCGGGTGCACTTCATGCCGGACTACGTGGCGAGGCCAGCGATCGGGTATTCCCGCGACAACTTCGGCCGGGGATTTTTCGGGGGCGCCGCCGTGTCCCTCAGCGACATCCTGGGAAATCACCAGTTGGTCTTCGCCGGCTATGTGAACGGCCGGATCAGTGAGGCTCAGGTGTTGGCTGCCTACATCAATATGAGCCGCCGGATCAACTGGATCGCGGGCATCTCCCAGGAGCCGTACTACTTCTATGAGCCGAGTCAGGTCCGGGTGGATGAACCCGCGCCGGGTCTCAACACCTTCGTGACCAACGTCCGCCGCCTGGTCGTCCGCTCGGCGTTCGGGCAGGCGTACTACCCCATCAGCCGGTTCCAGCGCATCGAGGCCAACCTACGGGTAGCCAATGTGGACGACGCGGTACTCAGTATTCTGGAGCCGTACAACCCGTTCTCCGGGTTCGCCACCGATGATCCGACGCTCGAAACCAACAACCAGCCGGGGGTCACCTATGTCCAGCCGTCCGCAGCGCTGGTGTTCGATAACTCTCTCTTCGGCTACACCGGTCCGTTCTACGGTCGCCGCTGGCGCCTAGACTTCGCCCAGACGATAGGCGACTGGAGATACTCCCAGATCACCGCCGATTACCGCCGGTACGACAAGATCGCCGGCCCGGTGATTCTCGCCCTACGCCTGTTCTACTTCGGCCGGATTGGCCGCGATACCGACCGCTTCCGGATCTTCGGCGGCAGCACCGATCTCATCCGCGGCAACACCTCTGGCTCCTACCGCCGGCACGAGTGTCTCAATGCCAACGACGTGAACACTCGGACCGGGTGCGCAGAGCTCGATCGGCTGGTCGGTTCCCAGATCGGCATAACTAGCGCGGAACTCCGTTTCCCCATTCTGACACCGGCGATGAGGTTCCTCCCGCAGGGGTTTCCACCAATCGAAGGAGGCATCTTTTACGATATCGGGCTGGTCTGGGACGAAGAATCTACAATCCGATGGAGCCGGAAGGAGGGGGATGATCCCGTGAATGTCCGCACTCCGTTGCGAGTGTTCGGAGCTTCACTACGGGCCAACGTCTTCGGCTTCGCCATCGCACGGCTGGAATATGCGGTCCCGCAGAATCGCCGGGGGGTCGGTGGACTGTGGACGCTCAGTCTGGGTCCGACATTTTAGCAGCGGGCAGCGGGGCAACAGGCCCGCGGGGTGGTTACAGTTGCAGAGACACGACTCTCAGAATGCTCTGGCGCCGCCCCCCTGCCCCGCTGCCCTGCTGCCCCGCTATCTTCCGTCCGTGAAATTCCCAGTCATACTGTTGGGAGCCGCCGCCGTCCTGATCAGCTCGGCGTGCAAGGGCTCCTCCGACCTCGCGACCGGCAGTCTGTCCGGGACCTCGCGTAGTCTCCCCAGTGTCAGCGTGCTCCGTATTCCGAAAGAGGGGGGCCTGCCCCGCCTGTACCGCGCTCCAGGCCTCGACTCGGCCGCGTGGAAGTCAGCCGAGCGGCTCCCGCCCATCGAGCGAACGATCGGCGCCGATCCCGAGCAGGGCCTCGTGTTCGCGCTCGATCGCAAGAACAACGTCGTCGGTGTTGACCTGGATACGCGCCGAGTCAGGACGTTCTTGGAGAACGTCCGCTATGCCGCGCTGGGACCGGACGGCGCTCTCTATGCCGTGGATACGGGGAGCACCGTTACCCAACTGGTCCGGCGAACGCCGGTGCGGTTTCGGTCCAAGCTCCAGGGCAAGCCGCTGGAGATGCAGGGCACCATGGACGGTGCCCTGCTCGCCCATCTGGCCGGAAACCACTCGGCACTCGAGTTCCTCGGATCCGACCAGCCACCGACCTCGACCGAGCTGCCTAAGGGGCAGGTCACCTCCAGCTTTCTCGGCGACCTGGTAGCTGTCGCGGCGGACACGGCAGTCATTCTCTACACTCCGCAAAACAAGTCGAAACCCAAGGTCATCCCGGTGGAAGGTGATGCCCGGGCTGTCCTCTTCTCGCCTTCCGGTCATCGCCTCTATGTCGCCCGGGCAGCGGCACCGCTGCTCATACTGGATCGCTACGAGGGCACCCGTCTCCGCGAGATCGAGCTGCCGGGCCCGGCTCGGGGACTCCGGAGCGATCTCTATGGAAGCTGGCTTCTGGTCCAACCGGAGAACGCCGACTCGGTTTGGGTGATCGACGTCGGTACCGGCAAGTACGCCGGTGCCACCGCCGCTCGGTGGACTGCTGATCTGCCGGCAGTGGCCGCGCCCCACACTCTTCTGCTGCGACGCGGTAGTGACTTGGTCGCCCTCGACCTCGGCGCACCTGGCTTCAAGGAGGTCGGCAGGGTTCCCGGCGGGGCCACCGACTTCTGGCTGCCGCTGGCATGGCATCCGCCTGCGGAGAACGAGCTTCCCATCGAGTCCGATTCGACGTCCACCGCGTCGGCAGACAGCAGCGCGAACCGACCGACCGTGTACCTCCAGGTGAGCAGCTCGCAGAATCCTACCTGGGCCAGCGAGCTCTCCGAAAAGCTTCGGGCAGCCGGCCTCCCTGCGTCGGTGCTGACACCTCGTCGCTCAGAGGAAGCCTATCGTGTCGTGTTGGGACCATACGCCACCCGCGAGCAAGCGGAGGAAACCGGCCGCAAGCTCGGAATGCCTTCATTTATAGTCACAGCCCAGGACCAGTCGGCTAAATAGCGTCACCCTTCGTGGGGGGTAGATCGCATGAAGCTCACCAAGCTGGAACTGTCCGGCTTCAAGTCGTTCGCCGATACGGTGACCCTGACGTTTGACCAGGGAGTCACCGCGATCGTGGGCCCGAACGGCTGTGGGAAATCCAACGTCTCCGACTCGGTCCGGTGGGTCCTGGGCGAGCAGTCCGCCCGGCTGCTTCGTGGCGGCAAGATGGAGGACGTGATCTTCCAGGGTTCGGCCGCTCGCCGTCCGGTCAACGTCACCGAAGTCTCTCTCTTCCTTGATAACAGCGACGGCGATCTACCAATCGCCTACCGTGAGGTAGTGGTAACTCGCCGGCTCTCGCGCTCCGGCCAGAGCGACTATCTGCTGAACGGCTCACCGGTGCGTCTCCGCGATATTCAGGATCTGCTGCGGGGGACCGGTCTGGGCAGCGATGCCGGTGCGGTGATCGAGGCCAAGATGATCGATCTGCTGCTCTCCGATCGGGCGGAAGAGCGCCGGTCGTTATTCGAGGAGGCAGCCGGCATCGGACTCTATCGCGACCGGAAGCACAGTACCGAACGCCGGCTCGAGGAGACCGCCGTCGATCTGCAACGGGTCGAGGACCTCATCGCGGAAGTCCAATCGCAGATCCGAAGCCTTGCACGCCAACGCGGCAAAGCCGAACGGCACGCCAAACTCTCCGAGGAAAAGTTTGCGGTGCAGCTCACTCTGGCCCGCCGCCAGCTCGAGCACCTGTCGGAGGAAGTCGCCGGCATGGAGACTCGATATGCCGAGCTGGCCGAACTGCGGCCTGCGGCCCGCGAGCGGCTGGCGCAAAGCGATCACCTGCGAGAGCATGGGGTCCACGCTCGGGCCACCGCAGAAGCTCGGCGGACGGAAATCACCCACCGACTTGCAACACTCCGAGTGGAGATTGGACGGCTGGAGGGCGACCTGGCACTCGCCAGCGAGCGCCTGGCGCACGCATCCTCGCGGCGGCTGCGCGCGGCCGAAGAGCGCACCCATATGGAGCAACGTGCACAGCAGGCGAGCCTGGAACAGAGCAGCGCGGCGGAAGATCATCAGACGGCGGCCGCGGAGCACACCCGAATCGGTCGCGAGCTGGCGGGACGGGCGGAGGCCGAGGAAGCCGTGCGTCGAAAGCTGAGTGACCAGCGCGCAACGGTACGGCAACTCGAGCAGGATCTCCAGCACTACGCGCAGAGCCTCAAATCTCTGGAAGGAGAGCGGGCAGCACTCGAAGGCGAGTTGCTCGCCTTGCGAGAGCGGGCCGCTCAGGCCGAAGCCCACCGCTCACGCCTCAGCCTGGAGCTCGGCGAGGCGCAACAAAGCCATGGGCTCGCCGCTGAGAACGCCGACACGTCCACTCGGGACGCGAAGCGTGCCACTGCGTCTGCCGACCACGCCAGGCACCTGGTGGCCGAGACCCGAGAGCGAGAGGCGATGCACCGCGCCGATCGGAGACAAGCTGAGGAGTCGCTCGCTCAGCTTACCGCCCGAAGGCAGGCGCTCGAAGAGCTCGAGCGTGATCGCGTCGGCTTGGCCCCCGGAGCAGCCGCCCTGCTGGGCGCCCGCGAGCAGTTTGATGGCGGCGTGCTCGGGCCGCTCAGCGACTTCGTGAGCACCGGTCGAGAGAAGGCTGAGCTGGCGGAACGGCTGCTGGGAGAGTGGATGCACGCGGTGTTGGTGCGCGATGCCGATTCAGTCAACGCCATCCAAGCCTGGCATGCGGAACATCAGCCGGGAGCTTTAGTGCTGCTACCGGTCGACCCGGGACCGGTCACTCCCAGCACGGAAGCCGCCTTCGCCGAGCAGCTGCAAGCCGAAGGACCCGCCGCCGGGTGGGTTCGTGCGGCGCTGGCGGGCTCCGAGGTACTCGACGAGAACGGCAGGGTCCTCCGCCGGGCCAGCGGAGCAATCTTCCTGTCCGGTCAAGGTGCCCCATTTGGACCGATCCGGCGCCGGGCGGAGCTCGCCACTGTGTTGGACGAGACGGAGCAGGCGGAGCGCTCGCTCAGCGGCGCAGATGCCGCTCTCCGCGATACTATAGAGCGGCTCAGAGAGCTGGAGCAGACGCTCGCAGACGCAACTTCCGCTGCGGAGCGCGCCCGGGATGCGGAGCGACTCGCGGCTGCGTCCAGGGAGGACGCGAGTCGCATCGTTGGCAATCTGACTCGGGAAGTCGCCGAATCGGAGACCCAACTTCAGCGTATCAACGAGCGAGTTGCCGCCTCGGAGCAGCGGTTGCGAGAGATCGATCGCTCGCTGACGGCTGGAGAGCTGACGCGGAGCCGGGTGGAGGAGGAGCTCGGCGCATCCCGAATCCTGCTCTCCGACCTCGAGGCCGAACAGGAGGCGGCACGCGAGCAACGGGCACACTGGCAAGTCCAGGAAGCGCATCTTGCCGGAAGCCTCCGTGCCGCCGCCGAGCGACTGGAGCGCGCCGGCCGTACCCGAGCGGAAGCCGAGGAGAGCGCACGCGCACTGTCGTCAGAGCTGGCTCAACTCGAGACCGACGCAGCCGGGCTGGCCACTCAACAGGGAGAATGGCTGGAGGCGCTGGCGGAGCGGCGGGTGGCTCTTCAGGAGCTGGACAGCGCGAGCAGCCAGGCCGAAGCCGAGCTTTCTAGCGCAGAGGAAGCTTTGGCGGCGGCGGAGCGAGAGGTCGCCGCGGTGCGAGGCGAGCTCGAGTCCGCGGGAGACGAGAGCCATGCCTTGGAGGTCCGCCTGACCGAGGTGGCCGGGCTCCGGCGGAGCATTGTCGATCGGGTGGAGGCCGAATGGCACCGTCCATTCGATCAGCTGATGGACTCGGCGGTGCCGCTGGAGCTCGACATGGAGACGTTGGAGACGGAAGCATCTCGCATTCACGCCGCCCTCGAATCGATCGGACCGGTGAACCCGCTCGCGGTCGAAGAGCACGCCGAGGAATCCAAGCGCTTGGAGTTCCTGACTTCCCAACGCGACGACTTGGTGAGCGCCCGCCAGTCGCTGATGCAGGCAATACGGGAGATCGACGGCACCGCACGGACGATGTTCGTGGACACGTTTACCGCGATCCAGGCCAACTTCTCCAAGGTGTTTCAAACCCTGTTCGGCGGAGGCGAATGCGAGCTTCGCCTCGCCAGCCCGGATGACCCGTTGGAGAGCGAGATCGACATTCACGCCGCACCGCGCGGCAAGCGCACCCAGCGCATCCACCTCCTCTCCTCCGGCGAGCGCACGCTGGTGGCCGTGTCCCTCCTCTTCAGTATCTACCTTACCAAACCCAGTCCCTTCTGCCTCATGGATGAGGTGGACGCACCGCTCGACGACGCCAACGTCGGCCGCTTCACTCGCCTGCTGGAGGAGTTCAAGGACGAAACCCAGTTCCTGGTCATAACCCACAATCCTCGGACGATGCAGTCGGCCGACGCGGTGTACGGGGTGACCATGCAGGAGCCGGGCGTGTCGACGATCGTTGGAGTACGGCTTGGCGAGCGGGAGCAGATTGAAAGAGTCTAGGGTCTAGGGTCTAGAGTCGAGGATCTAAGCCCAAGGGGCACAGGTTGATCCGACTGTGGCCTCGCGGGCCTGGCATGCAGCGTGCATGATTAGACCCTAGAAGGCCGACTCTAGACCTCCTTGCACGGGAGTCCCAGCTCGAATGTTGATTGTCATGCGCCATGGAGCGCCTGAAGAAGACATCCGACGCGTCGCTGAAACCATCGAGGAGATGGGTTATCAGGCTCGACCTATGCCGGGCAAGCAGCGTACGACGGTCGGGCTGGTCGGCAATGACGGCCGCGTCGATGCCTCCCGCCTGGCGGCACTCCCCAGCGTGCAGGAGATCATCCATGTCACCAAGCCGTACAAACAGGTCTCCCGCGAATGGAAAGCGGAGTCCACTATCGTCCGTCTCCCAGGCGGGCTCACTATCGGCGGCGATGAAGTGGTGGTCATGGCCGGTCCGTGTTCGGTCGAAAGCGAGCGACAGATTCTGGACGCCGCTCGTGCCGTGCGAGAGTCGGGCGCTACCGTCCTCCGGGGGGGCGCCTTCAAGCCGCGAAGCTCTCCCTATTCGTTCCAGGGTTTGGGCACTGCAGGCCTCAAGCTACTGGCCCGTGCGCGGGAGGAAACCGGGCTGTTGATCGTCACCGAGGCGATGGATGGGGAGGGCATGGACGCGGTGGCCGAAACCGCGGACATCATTCAAATCGGCGCGCGCAACATGCAGAATTACTCTCTCCTGAAGCGAGCCGGCCGAATCGGCAAACCAGTACTGCTCAAGCGAGGTCTCTCGGCAACCATTCAGGAACTGCTGCTCTCCGCCGAATACATTCTGGCCGAAGGCAATCCCAACGTCATCTTGTGCGAGCGGGGCGTCCGCGGATTCGACCCGGCCACCCGAAATCTCCTCGATCTGAGCGCCATTCCAGTGGTTCACGGAGCCTCGCACCTGCCTATCATTGCTGACCCGAGCCACGGTACCGGTCACCGGGACATGGTCATGCCGATGGCCAAGGCCGCAGTCGCGGGAGGCGCCGACGGCCTGCTGATTGAAGTGCATCCGACTCCAGACCGGGCACTCTCTGACGGGGCCCAGAGCCTCTACCCCGAACAGTTCGATCGATTGATGAAGGAAATCCGGCTGATAGCGGAGGCGATCGGGCGCCGGGTCGCCGAGCCGGCGGGTATTCGGGCGTGAGATTGCTATCGCTTATTGCTCTCGTCCTGCTGGTCGGGACACCGGCGCAAGCTCAGGACGCGCAGGCCGTCATTGGGCGGTCAGCCCGGGTATACCGCTCATTGCGGAGCCTCAGCGCGGACTTCGTTCAGGTGATCGACAACCCGATGATCGACAGCGCCGAGAGCAAGGGCACGCTGGTGCAGGCAGGTCCGGCCAAGCTCGCGATGCGCTTCAGTGATCCACCGGGCGAGGCGATTGTGATCGACGGCGAGCATATCTGGGTATATACCCCGAGCACCGTGCCGGACCAGGTGCTGCGGCTGTCGGTGCCGAACGGCGGGCCGGTATACGGGTACAATCTTCTCGCCTGGTTTCTCGATCGTCCGACCGAGCGCTATAAGCCATCCTACCTGCGGACTGAACAACGGAATGGCCGGCCGGTCGACGTGATCCAACTGATTCCAACTGTCCCCGGGCTGCCCTTCAGTAAGGCGGTCATCTGGCTGGATCGGGCGGACGCTTTGCCCCGACGTTTGGAGATTCAAGAGGAATCGGGAGCGACGCGCACTCTCGAGCTGTCCCGGATCCGGGTCAATGAGGCGGTGCCGGACAAGACCTTTACCTTCAAGGTACCCAAAGGCGTCCGGGTGGTAGATCAGTAACCCTACGCGGTAGCTTCCCCACCGATCAACGCTTCATCGAGGACAGCGTTCACCCGCGCGGCGGCGGCGGCATCCAATCCCGCCTCGCTGGCCAGCGCAACCGCCGCGCGCCCGACGGCGCGATAGAGCTCCCGGTCTTCCGGGCCGAGTGCCTGAAGGTGCGCCCGAATCGTCTGGACGTCCCCCCGGCGTACGGCCCCCGTCAGCGACCCGGCAGGTCCGAGGGCGGTCAGATTGGCCACAGCTCCTCCGAGCAATGGCAGGTAGAGCTTCGCTGCGACTTCGTCCGGCACTCCCGCCGATCTCGCGAGCCGCTCTGCCACCCCAACCAGCGCAATCGTGTAGTTCGCCACGAAGGAAGCGCCCGCGTGGTATGCGGGCTTGGCCTCCGCCGGAATCCTCACCGGCACCATCCGCAGAGTATTCGCCAGCCGTTCCGCTGCTACCAGCGCCCGCTCGTCTCCTTCGATGCCCACGTAGGCGCCCTTCAGCCGTTCGGCTGCGCTTCCGGGATCGGCAACCGTTTGGACGGGATGGAATGAGCCGCACGCAGCCCCAGAGACCTCGAGCGGAAGGAGGGCTCGCCGATCGAGGAGGCCGGACAGGTGCAGGATGACCTGGTCGTGCGTGATCCCACCCCGTACCGCTAACTCCGCTGCCACCTCTTCGATGGCATCATCCGGCGTGGCGATGAGAACGAGCTCGGCTTCCGAGGTCGCTTCGGCCAAGCTTCCCTGATGCAGGATGAGCGGAGCGATGACGTCGCGGGAGCTGCGGTTGACCAGTAGCACCCGGTAACCACGGCGCTTCAGCGCCAGACCCAGCCCCTGCCCCATTCGTCCCGCTCCGATGATCGTAATTCTGGGTTGAGACATGCTTCTCCGCGTCGGTGAAAATGCTACGGGTTATCGAGTAGGCGCTTGGGCCAATAAACGAAACCCGGCCGACCCTCATGGCCGACCGGGTTTCGAGAGACACGCTGCTCCCGTTGCTTACTGGTTCTGTGCCGTCGGCACGGGCACACTCGCCCGCGACAGACTCAGCAGCTCCTTGGGAGTCTGGGCCTTTCGCAGCAGGCCCATCGCGGTCTGCATCTGCGAGTCGTTGGCTGCGCGGCGGCGGAATTCCGCGGGGCGCCCGAAAACGTACCGAGCGATTTCATAGCCAAGCTGCTCATCGATGAGAGCGCCGGCTCCATTGAACACACTCTCGCTGACGTCGACATTGTGTGCCCGCATGCGAGTGTAGACCTCCTGCCGCATTGCGGGAGTCACCTTGAACGCCTCGGTCCGCACCCCGTGATTTTTCTTGGCTTCGAGCGCTATGGAGGTCAGGGCATCGCGATACTGCGGGAACCCATTGCCCAACGCCTTGGCGAACTCGCGCTCCGAAGCGGTCAGCGTGTCGGGACGGATGACCAGATCGGGAACGATACCGCCGCCGCCGCGCACTACTCGGCCGGCATCGGTGTGGAAGATCGGACGCTCCTTGAGCGCCGAATCAGTCGATTCCTTATCCGGCGCGTTCAGCACGGTGTCGGCGACCACCGCCATGGCGGCCTGCGTGGCCTGGTCCTCCTCGTCCTTGGCGATCCGCTGAATGGTGCGGCCGCTCGGCGTGAACCACCGCGCGGTCGTCAGTTTGAGTGCCACTCCCTCCCCCAAAGGAAAGAGTGTCTGCACCAGTCCCTTGCCGAACGTGGGGGCTCCGACAACGACTGCACGATCGTGGTCCTGCAGGGCGCCGGCAATGATTTCGGCGGCGCTGGCAGTACCATCGTTGACCAGGACGATGATCGGAAGGTCTGGCCACGCCTGACGAGCCTCGTCGTAAAATTCTTTGGTGGATCCCCGAGCCCTGCCGCGGGTAGAGACGATCTCCTGCCGGGTATCAAGGAATAGATCAGCCACCTTCACTCCCTGATCCAACAGACCTCCCGGGTTCCCCCGAAGGTCCATGATCAGGGACTTCATTCCCTTCCCTTTCATCGCCGTGATTTCCTGGCGGAGCTCTTCGGCGGAGGTTTCGCTGACCGGGTTCAACGAGATGTAGCCGACCCCGCGATCGAACATCGTACCTGGAGGAACCGAGCGCATGTGAATCTGCGCGCGGGTGAGCCGGTACTTCATGGGATCAGTGATGCCGGCCCGCCGAATCGTAATGCCGACCTTCGAGCCCGCCTCACCCCGGAGCGCCTTCACCGCCTGATCGTTCTTCCAGCCTTCGGTCGACTTCCCGTCGACCTCGATGATCTGGTCTCCGGTTTCGATCCCGGCCCGTTCAGCCGGGGTCTCCGGGAGTGGCGCCACGACCGTGATCCATCCATCGCGTACGTCGATCTGGATGCCCAACCCGGCGTAGTTCCCCGAGGTCTGCTCGGTCAACGCCTTGTAATCGTCCCCAGTGAGGAGAACCGAATACGGGTCCTGAAGCTGCTCGAGCATCCCGCGGGTCGCCTTCTGGTACAGGTCGGTCTCACCAATCGAATCGACGTAGTACGTACTCACGTGGCCGAGCACGTCGTCGAACAGGCGTGCCTGCTGATAGACATTGCCGTCACTGGCAACACCTCGCTGCAGCAGCCAGCCGCCGCTCAGGAAAGAGATTACCGCCACCAGCCCGATCACGCCCCAACGCTGCTTCATATCTGGCCTCCGCTCCCGCAGAATAGCTGACACGTTCTGTTCGCAATCCCCGAGAATTGCCTCAACCCCTGGCCCGATTGATTGGAGATGAGCACCCGGGACACACGATAGATTGCAGAACTATAAAGGTTTAGCCGACTGCAACGGGAAACAACTCCGGAGCGGCGGCGCGCACTTCCGACCAAGCTGCCTGCAAGAGCCGGTCCGGGGGAAGTCGTCCGTCTAAATGTCGCACCTTTTCACCCCGCACCGCTAGGTAGTAATCGACAACGCGTCGATGAAATTCGACGCTCTCCCGGTCGAGTCGGTCCTGACGTTTGCCGGCCGCGATTTGGCGGGCTTGGCCCAGCTCCGGAGGTAGGTCGAGGATCAGGGTAAGATCGGGAATCAGTCCTTGCGTGGCGGCCTCATTCCCCGCTCGGATCAGCGCGGCGTCGAGCCCGCGTCCCGCCATCTGGTACGCCTCGGTCGAAAGGGCGAACCGGTCGGAGAGGACCACCTTGCCTTGCGCCAGTGCGGGCAGCACGACCGTCTCGACCAGATCGGCGCGGGCGGCCAGATAGAGAAACAGCTCGGCCACCGGTCCCACCGGATGCTCGGCGTCGAGCAGCGCCTGGCGAGCGATCTCCGCCGCTCGGGTCCCTCCCGGCTCGCGAATGACGACCGGGTCGACCCGGTTCTCGCGCATCAACCCAGCGAGTGGCCCGAGAAGTGTGGATTTGCCGGAACCTTCAGGCCCCTCGAGCACGATGAAGAAACCAGGAGAGCTCATCCCAGCGTGATAATGCTGCTGGCTGCTCCCTTGTCCATGCCCTCACTGATCTGCTGATTTACCTTCTGCATCAGCTTCTCGAAGTTCGATCGCGCCACGACATAGGCCTGACCGGTGGGACTCATTTCGAGGTCGCGAACAGCAGTCTCGTACGATTCTGCGGTCGCCTGGTCAGGCATCTGCCCGGAGGACACTGCCTGATCGACCTTGCGGGCGAGCGTCTGGATCTGGTCCAGCTTGGCGACGGTCTCCTTGTCTTCGCGCAGCGAGGTCTCAGCCCGCCGGAGCGCCTGATACTCCGCGGATTGGCCGATCAAGCGGCCGAGGTCCTGCGCCTTGTCCCAGATCACCGTGTCACTCCTTCTGCGCGAGTAGGTAACGCTCGCGTCCAAATAGGTCCTCATGAATGCTCACGTCTTGCCAGCCCTGCCGCACGGCCGTCGTGGCCGTTTGCGCCGCACGGGAGCAGTCGATCTCGAGCGCGAGCCAGCCTCCGGTTCGCAATACCTCACGCCCTTCATCCAGCAAGCGCGTCGTGACTTCCAAACCGTCGAGTCCGCCGACCAGTGCGAGAGCGGGCTCCCACTCCCGCACCGAGGGGTCGAGTGCGGCGTGCTCTTCAACTGTAAGATATGGCGGATTGGAGATAAGTGCGTCGAAGGCAGCCCGGCGCAATGGGAGACACAGGTCGCCTTGAACCAGATCGACTGGGGTGCTGGGTCGCATGGACGTGATGTTCTCCTGGGCGAGCGCGATCGCTTCGCGTGACCGGTCGACCCCTACGATGTAGGAAAACGAGCCTTCCAGCGCCAGACTGAGCGCGAGACAGCCCGAGCCGGTGCCCACATCCGCCACTGCTCCCGTACGTACTCGTTCGAGAAGAAGCTCGACCAGCCCCTCCGTCTCCGGTCTAGGTATGAGGGCCCGGCGATCGCTCCGGAGCGAGAGATGCCGAAAGCCGGTCGTGCCGGTGACGTAGGGCAACGGCTCTCCCTGGGCTCGGCGCTCGACCGCTTGCTGAAAGCGGACAAGCGCTCCGCGATCCGTCGCATCGCCCTGCCGGAGTGCCGTGCCCCAGCGATCCCCCGTGAGATCGCTCCAGATCCTCAACGCTTCCCTGCGCGAATCCGCGACTCCTCCGACGCGCAACCGATCTATTGCACGCCGGATGACGGTCGGTACCGGAGCGCTACTCTCAGGCATCGATCAGCTCCTGTCGGCTCGCCATCCGGAGTGCATCGATCAGCTCATCGAGATTACCGTTGAGGACGTCGGTGAGATTGTGCACCGAGAGGTTGATCCGATGATCGGTGATGCGGCTCTGGGGATAGTTATAGGTCCGGATCTTGGCGGAGCGGTCGCCGGTGCCGACCATCGCCCGCCGGTCGCGTGACCGCGCCGCTTCCTGTTCTGCCAGCATACGATCCAGTAGGCGAGCGCGCAGGACCTCGAGGGCCTTGATCTTGTTTTGCAGTTGGGATTTCTGGTCCTGCTGGCTGACGACCAGTCCGGTCGGCAGGTGGGTAACACGCACAGCGCTGTCGGTGGTATTCACGCTCTGGCCGCCCGGGCCAGAGGACCGAAACACGTCGATCTTCAAATCCTGGGGCTCGATCTTCACGTCCACTTCTTCCGCCTCGGGGAGCACAGCAACCGTCGCTGCGGAGGTATGGATGCGGCCCTGGGTCTCGGTCGCCGGCACCCGCTGGACCCGATGCACACCCGACTCGCGCCGGAGGAGCCCATATGCTTCCTCTCCGCGGACGGCCACGATGGCTTCCTTGATTCCACCCAGGAGCCCGTCACTCACCGAGATTGGCTCCCAGGAGAGCCGGTGGCGCTCGGTGTATCGCTGATACATACGGTAGAGGTCGGCGGCGAAAAGCGCCGCTTCGTCTCCTCCAGTACCCGCTCGGATCTCCATGATCGCATCGCGATCGTCGTGGGGATCCCGCGGCAGTAGCAACTCGTGGAGTTGATCCTGCAGAGCGGAGATCTCGGACGGAAGCCGGGCCAGATCGGCCTTGGCCAACCCGACAAGCTCGGGATCGGACTCGGTCACCAACTCCCGAGCCTGCTCCAGCTCCAGCTGTAATCGGGTGATCCGGTCGGCCAGCCTGACGACCGGTGCCAGCCTGGTGTGCTCTCGTCCGAGCGACTTGAGCTTCCCCGGGTCCCGTGCGGTGGCCGGGTCTGCGAGGGCGTGGCCGATCTCCTCGGCCCGCGACAAGGCCTGGCGGAGCCGGGCCTCCATGGCTTACGCCTTGGGTGCCGCGGTCGCCGACTCGGTCTGGTACTTCCGGCGGAAGCGATCAACCCGGCCGGCGGTGTCTACCAGACGCTGCTTGCCCGTAAAGAAGGGATGGCACTGCGCGCACACCTCGACGTGAATCGAGGTCGCGGTCGAGCGGGTCTCGAACTGATTGCCGCAGGCACATTGAACCATGATCTTGCGGTAGTTCGGGTGTAAATCGGCCTTCATCGTTGCTCCGAGGGTTAGTGCTAAGCCCTTCAATTTAGACGCGTTGGGGGGCGTGATGCAAGCCAAGGTCTAAGAAAACGTGAACAGTGAACGGTAAACAGTAAACGGGGCGCGTCCGTTCCCTCCGGTTTACTGTTCACTGTTTACTGTTTACTGTTGCTTACTTTCGAACTCGTTGACACCACTCCCAGGCGCAAGTATGCTACGGCCAAACACTTCCATACTGAGAGGCGCGAGTGCCACTGTCCCCGATGGAGGTCCTGCGGAAGGTTCCTCTCTTCTCCGGATTGGGCGAATCCGATCTGGCCGCGTTCGCTGACTTGACGCGGGAGCGCAGCTACCCCAAGGGCAGCGTGATTGTGTTCGAAGACGATCCTGGCGACGCGCTGTTCCTTGTCGCTGCAGGACAAGTCAAGGTGGTGCTCATCGCAGAGGATGGCCGGGAGGTCATCCTCTCGGTGCTTGGAGAAGGCAGCTTTTTCGGTGAAATGGCGGTAATCGACGAAGAGCCCAGATCGGCTCACGTGATCGCGATGGAGGATTCGAGCCTCCTGGTTCTTCGCCGGGAGGATTTTCACGCCCGGCTCAGAAGCTCACCGGAAGTGGCCATCTCCCTGTTAAAAGAGATCTCGCGTCGGCTACGCCGCGCGGACGAAAAGATCGGCAGTCTCGTGCTCCTCGATGTGAACGGGCGGGTGGCGCATCTGCTCCTGAGAATGGCGGAAGATGAAGGCGGCGATCGCATCACCCGGAAACTCACCCACCATACCATCGCCCAGATGATCGGCTCCAGCCGGGAAACCGTCTCCCGAACCATGCGCAATCTGGTGGAGCGCGGCATCATCCAGGTCAGTCGCAAGGACATCACGCTCCAGGACCGCCGTTCCCTCATGCTGGCCGCCCGGAGGGCGTGACGACAGTCACAAAGCTTCTGTGACTGCTGCCGCTGCCGGCCCTCTTCGAGCCGGGGAAGGTTGCGGCATGGCCCACACCGCCGGCGGTTCCCCATGACTTATCAAGTGACGTTTTGGGGAACGCGAGGATCGATCCCGACACCCGGTCCAGGCACGGCACGATACGGCGGGAACACCGCCTGCATCAGCCTCACGGGAGTTCCCGGCAGGCTGGTCATTCTCGATGCCGGCAGCGGGCTGCGCCCGCTCGGTCACGAGCTGATGAAGCAGCACAAGGGCCTGCTCACCGCCGACATTCTCTTGTCGCATACCCACTGGGACCACATCCAGGGCCTTCCATTCTTCAAACCCTTGAGTACTCGGGACACGGCAGTGTGCATCTATGGCGCTGCGCAGGAGGGTGCGGCACTCAAGGAAATCCTGGGCCGACAGATGGATCCCATGGTATTCCCGGTCCCGCTCAATGCACTGGCGGCCTCCCTCATGGTAGTCGAGATCGAGGAAGGCGAGTTCGAGATCGACGACTTCCGGATTTGTGCCTTTCGGCTCCGCCACCCCGGCACCACGCTCGGCTATCGCCTGGCACCGCGAGGGGGAGGCAGAGAGGTTGCCTATGTGACCGATAACGAGTTGGGACCCGGTGGCAACTACGAAGTCGCCCCAGACTGGCGGGGAAGGCTGATCCAGTTCATTGCCGGTGCCGATACTCTAATTCACGACGCCATGTATCTCGATCAGATCATTCAGGCGCGCGCCGGCTGGGGACACTCGACGCCGCGACAGGCGGTAGATCTCGCACAGGAAGGCCGCTGTCGCCGGCTGATCCTGTTTCATCACGAGCCGGAGCATGACGACAACGCCCTCGACAACCTGCTGGCCGACACTCGGGAGTACGCGAAGAAGGTCGCGCCCCGCCTCCAGGTGGATGCGGCAATCGAAGGGATGACGTTCTCGCTATGAGCCCTATGCGGTTCGGAGACAGAACACTGGTCTGGTACTTGGCCGTAGCGACGCTCGGCGCGATCCCCCCAGTCCAGGCCCAGAGCCAACCGGTCGTCGTGGCGATTCTCCCGTTCGAGGACCGTGGCTCCTACGGCCAGGATAAGGAGGTCTTCCGCGCCTTGCAGCTCGGCATTCCCGCGACCATCGCCGGGGAGCTGGCCGGGCATCCGGAGCTGCGGCTGGCGGACGCCGGCCGCATCACCCGCGCGCTGCCGAGCGGGGGCGTGAATTCGAGAACCAGGCTGGACGCGAGTACCGCGGCGCAGGTCGGCAAGGAAGCCGGCGCTCGCTACGCCATCACCGGCAGCTTCGCCGATTTCTACGGTAAGATCCGACTCGATGCCAGAATCATCGACACCGGTACCGGTCAAATTCTCAAGGTTGTCTCCAACGATCTCCGGCAGGACGATCGATCGCAGCTGTACAGCATCATCCGAACTGTCGGTCACAAGGTGCTCGCCGCGGCGAGTGGTTCAGGAGCTGGCCGAGCGCCACCGCCCAACGAGGAGCGTACCATCCCCACCGAAGCGCTCACTGAGTACAGCCTCGGACTGCTCTACGAGCGGGAAGGTGATAAGGCCCGCGCAGGGGAGCACTTTCAGCGCGCGATTGCGAGCTTCTCCGACTACCGCGACGCCAGGGAAGGGTTGACCCGAGTAGCGGGCTCCTGATTCGTACTCAGCCGGTGCACGGCGGCCGCAACCCCGGCGTGGGCAGGCAAGGCCAAGGCGATGACATCGCCGTTCACCTGATAAAACTGCGGAAACAGCTTCAGGATCAGCCCCAGGAGGGACAGCCCGGCTACCACGGCCGCGACCACCAGGGCAGGCCTTGCCCTGACGGGAGAGCCGAATACGGCTCGGGTGAGGAGCCAGATCAACGGTAGACTCAGGAGATTGGCCTGGAGGGCATTCTCGTTGTCGTAGGCCGCCGCGTGATCGGTGAGCGCCCACAGACCGACGAGTACCAATCCAGCGATGCCGCTGGCCAGACACCACATCCAGGTGGTCAGCAGAAACGCCCATTTCGCTACCGAGCTCCTTCGCACCGCACCGGAAAACCCGAACACCAGCCCTCCGACAGCGACTCCTCCCAGCAAATACATCGGTAACCAACCCGGCGGCTGGGCGGGAGGAATCGGCTCGCTGGATTGGAACAGCGTCCGCTCCGATTTGACCAGCGGTACCTCGCGGCCGTCGGCTCCAGTGACTGTGACGGTACGAACCCACTCGCGCACCGCCAGGGGCAGAAACATCTCCTGCCAGGCCGAGATAGGCCGGTCCACCGGGTGACCAAGCGCCAGCAGCAATCCGGTGAACACCAGAGGATCGTTTGCGGTCAAACGCTGGGTGTGGAATCGGTAGGTCCGTCCAGTCATGACAGTCTCGGTGCGTTTCCTGAGTCTGGCGCCCAGCGCTCGATCCAGGGCATCGCGCACTCGCGTCGAGCAGTTGTCCCGATAGTAGTCGTAGTGGTAGAAGCGGTGCTCCGGTTGCTCGTTCCACTCCAGAAACGCCTGAAGCTCGCGGCGCTTCCCTACCGGGATCTCGAGCTCCTGCACCCAGACCGACCGATTAGCCCTCCGGTACGACTCGACATAGGACTGCGCAGGAAAGCCCTGCATCCAGTACCACATTCGTCCCTGGACGAATCGCAGGAGAAAGTTGTGCTGCCGGAAGTCGAACAGCCCATAGTTGTATGCCTGATCGGTCCCGTGAGCGGGATCGTGAATCCAGATGGCATTGTGTCCGAACCGCTCCCAAACCTGCTTGCCGGGACCCATGGTCATCAGGTACACCCTTAGCAGGGTGTCCTGGGGGGAAGCGGGGAAGCGGGGAAGCGGGGAACTCTGTTGGGCAGCCAGCGGCGTGCTGAAAAACACAGCAACAAGGACGATGGGTCTCACGAAGACGTGAATCCACTGTCCCGCCCATTCCCCCACAAGCAGGTACCCGCCCCGCTGCCCCGCTGCCCTTCCCCGCCTCCCCGCTTCCCAGCTTCCCCGACCCCTCACAACGTCACATCCCGCCCATCAAACGCCGACCGATAGATCGCGTCGACCACCTTATGGAGGGTCAGATGTTCCTGCAGCGCGGGGATCTTTGCCTCACCCGCGATCGCTGCCTGGAAGTGAGCCCACTCCGCCCGATAGGAAGCGGTGAAGGCGTTTTCCCGGCCCACTGATCCGGTCGGTGAAACGTCCACGGCAACGCCGTGCAGCTCCTTCCAGACGTTAAGCGGATTGATGCCAGCCGTTCCCTTACTCCCCCGAAGGCCCACCCCGAATCGTTCGCCCTCACCCAGGTGCCGCCAGGTGACATCCACAAAAATCGAGGTGCCGTTTTCGCAGATCACGAACGCGCTTCCCGACTGTTCGACCGTGCGATCCTTGCCGATCGGATCGAGACTCGCGCTCACTCTGGCGGGTGGTGAGCTTCCGCCCAGCCAGAGGCCGAGGTCTAAAATCGAGAGCCCGAGGTCGAGCATGGCACCGCCACCTGCCTGGTCCTTCCGCTGGCGCCAGCCCAGCTGCGTGCGTCCCGGGCGGAAGGCGTGCCAGCTTCCCCGGATACTTTCGATCGTGCCGAGCTCTCCGCTCTGGACGAAGCTCCGAACAATCTGCACGTCAGGCCGGTAGCGGTGATTCATCCCCACCATCACGACTCGATCCCGCTTCTCCACTGCGCGCAGGATTTTCTGCACGCCTGCGGCGGACATCGCCAACGGCTTCTCGACCAGCACGTGCAGGTTGGCGGAGAGGGCGGCTTGAATGTGCGGCTCGTGAAGGTGGGTCGGTGAGCAGATGACAACCGCGTCGAGCGCCGCGTAGCGCAGAAGGTCTTCGATGTCGTCGAAGGCGTCTTTCACCCCGAATCTGTCGGCCAGCGCCTTCGCCTTCGGCAGATCGGTGTCGCAGATCGCCTGGACTTCGACACCACGCATTTTCTTGAGCACCGGCAGGTGGGCCACCTGAGTGATCGCACCACCGCCGACGATCCCGACCTTGAGTCGCTCATTCGTGCCCGCGCTACGGCCGCCGGTCATGACGCCTCCTCCTCAGTAGCGGCGTTCCAGCCTGGTGCCCGGGAAGTAGGCGGCCAGGATCTCCGGAAACTCCTGCCCTGCCCTGGCCCGTCCGACCGCTCCCCACTGGCAGAATCCCACTCCATGTCCCGATCCCATCCCGTCAACCGACAGGTGAGTCACCAGTTTGCCGTCGCCGTCGGCGACGAGGGTGAACGCGGTGCTGCGCAGGATCCCGCCGGTCATCGGCCGCAGGACTCGCCGGATCGCAGGACCGTCGACGCGCACCTCCCGATCTCCCAGGCCGAGGGCCAACTGGTCGACCCGGCCGGATCCGGTTCGTCGGGTGATGTGGAGGCCAACCACTTGCCGGATCTGGTCGGAAGAGATCCCGGTGGCCGGCGGCAAGTTCCGCTCAAGCGTCGCCCGCAGCGCTTCCCCACTCCAGTCTTCCCGCCAGTGATAGCGCGGGGAGATGCTGCAATACACTCTGCCGTTGGGAGCCTCATCCGGGATGGATCGAAGATATGGCTGTGCCACTCCGCGAAAGACCTCGGTGCCCGCGGCGGTCCGGCCGCCACACGTCGAATAGAAGAAAGCCTCGATCGGCCTACCCTCGTAGGTCAGTATCCGGCCGCGAGTCTCCGCTACCGCCGCTCTTCCCTCCTCCGTCTCCACCGACAGGCCACCATAGACCTGATCGTCCACTGAGGCGGTGAGGTCGAAGCCTCGAGCCTTCGACTTGCCGAGGTTGCGCATCGCATACGTGCGGGAGACCACTGCCTGGGCTCGCAGCGCCTCCACCTCCGAGGGGGTTCGCCGCCCCATCTCGGCCGACACCACGCCCGGCAGGTAGCTCTCCAGCCCCACTCGGTTCACCGCAGTAATGCCCATCGAATCGCGCAGCAGATCGAGCGATCCGCGATAAGTTCGGCCGTTGATTCGGACCGGAACGCCCGACGCGGCCCCCCACACCGAGATGGCGTCGAGCGGCTGGGAGATCCAGCCAGCGGTACCGCGCAGCACCAGCCTCGGTCCCACCGGAACGACCTGCCAGGTTTGCCCCGGCGGAATGGTCCCGATCCGAGACCCGTCGGGCTCCCCGGCAATCAGCGCGTCGCTCCCGCCCAGAGTGGCCGTCGGCACACCGACCAATAGGCCGATCCGGATCTCCGGATCCGCTCGCCCCGGAGGAGGGCTGCGTACCGGTTTTACTGGCGAACGCTCAGGAGGAGCCGAGCCTGACACACAGCTCATCGCGACAACCAGCAGCAGCGCCAGCGAGAGCCGCCACTGATTCAGTAGATCAGCCCCGGTAGTTGCCAAACTTCAGCTCGACCCCGAAGTCCTGCCCTCGTAGGAAGGCGATCACCGCCTGCAGCTCATCCCGCGAAGGAGCGGTGACCCGCACCTCATCGGCCTGGATTGCAGCCTGCACTTTCTTGAAACCCTGATCCTTGATCGCCTTGACGATCCGCTTGGATGTGTCCTGGGGGATTCCCTGCGTCAGCTTGATCGTGCGGCGAACGCTCTGACCGGTCGCCGGCTCCAACTCGCCCAGCTGGAGGTTCTTCGTCGGCACTCCCCGTTTGATCATCTTGGTCTGGAGTACGTCCACCAGAGCGTCCATTCGAAATTCGTCGTCGGCGCTCAGCCGGATCTCGGCCTTGCCCCGGTCGAAATCCACGGTGCAGTGGGTTCCCTTGAAGTCGTATCGCTGGGCGATCTCCTTCAGGGTTTGATTCACCGCGTTGTCGACCTCCTGGAGATCGGCACCGGTCGACACGTCGAATGAGGCGTTACTGGCCATAGAAGCGAGGCAGGCTGCAGAGATGTAAGACGCAGGAGTGGACGCCGAAGAATGACCTCACTGCCGTAGCGCGGCAAGCGGTCCTCCTGACCCGGCACCGTCATCCTGAGCGAAGCGAAGGATCTCTCCGCTCGCCGAGAAGGGATCCCTTCGCTTCGCTCAGGATGACAGAAGGGCGAGGTACGCTTGACAGCCCCCTGGAATGGCATATAGTGGAATCAATGGCGGAGATTTATGGCCACTTGCTCCCGCCAGGTGCTGAGGCACCGAACCAAAGAGCTAAAGCGCCGGAACTCGCCCTCCGCGCTCCTGGCCCGGGGGGCTTTGTGCTCCCGCCGACATTCATTCGGGGTTTCCTGGTGCGTTGTGAGCTCGTGATGTGTTGCCCAATTCTCTGTATGTGTCGCCCCGAAACGGGGTGGACGGCGCATCCGGCGTTGTGGGAGACCAAGATTTAGAGCTCTCTGACCAGACGACCCGAGGCCCGGCCCACTCCTGTGAGCCGGGCCTTCACTTTTTTGCCAGATGGAGGAGCACGACGATGTCGTACCAACCCGATACCGTAGCGGTCCACGCCGGCCAGGTGGTCGATCCTGCGACCAATGCCCGGGCGGTGCCGATCTACTCGACCACCAGTTACGTCTTCAACGACACCCAACATGCCGCCGATCTGTTCGGGCTCCGGGTGTTCGGCAACATCTACACCCGGATCATGAACCCCACCAGCGACGTCTTCGAGAAGCGTGTCGCGGAGCTCGAGGGCGGCGTTGCTGGGCTTGCGGTCGCAAGTGGGCAAGCCGCCACCACTCTCAGCATCCTGAATCTGGCCCACGCCGGGGACAATCTGGTCTCCTCCCAGACCCTGTACGGCGGAACCTACAACCTCTTTGAATACACTCTGCCCAAGCTGCGGATCACGACCAAGTTCGTCGACATCCACAACCTCGCTCAGGTGCGCGCCGCCATCGATGCCGGCACCCGGCTTCTGTTCGTCGAGACCATCGGAAATCCGCGGCTGGACGTGCCCAACTTCGAGGCGCTCGCTGATATCGCTCACTCAGCCGGGATCCCGCTGGTCGTGGACAACACCTTCGGCGCCGCCGGTCTCTTGAGCCGGCCGATCGACTTCGGGGCGGACATCATCGTGCACTCGGCGACCAAGTGGATCGGCGGTCACGGTACCGCCATCGGTGGCGTGGTGGTGGACGCGGGACACTTCGATTGGGCCAACGACAGCTCGCGGAAGCGCTTCCCCGAGTTCACCCGGCCCGACCCTTCCTACCATGGCTTGGTTTACACCGAGGCGTTCGGGCCGGCCGCATTCATCATCAAGCTGCGGGTTCAACTGCTCCGCGACCTTGGCCCCGCCCTCTCGCCGTTCAACTCATTCCTGTTTCTCCAGGGACTGGAGACGCTGCCGCTCCGGATTCAGCGTCACTCCGAGAACGCACTGGCGGTGGCTCGGTGGCTGGCGCAGGATTCCAGGGTGGAGTGGGTCTCCTATCCGGGGTTGGAGAGCCACCCCGAGCACAAGAATGCTGCGAAGTATCTCAAGGGCGGTTTCGGTGGAGTGCTCACCTTCGGCGTCAAGGGTGGCCACGCCGTTGCGAAAGCCCTGATCGACCGGGTGAAGCTGTTCTCGCTGCTGGCCAACGTGGGCGACGCCAACTCGCTGATCATTCACCCCGCATCGACCACTCACGAGCAGCTCAGTCAGGAGCAGCAGCTCGCAACCGGAGTCACCCCGGAGCTGGTGCGCCTGTCAGTCGGTATCGAGGACGTGAGCGATCTCATCGCGGACCTCGATCAGGCGCTCGGCGCGCCGTCGAAGTCATCCCGAGAAGTGGGCGCCGTAACTGAAACGCCTGAGACCGCGGGTGCCTCACGTTGAGGCACTGGAATCCAGCACACTCCCATGGAGGTGTCGATGTCGGCCATTGATGAACTGCTTCGAGCTAACACGGGGTACGCCAGGACGTTCGATCTCGGTGATCTGCCGACTCCGCCACGCTTGAAGCTCGCCATCGTCACCTGCATGGATTCCCGGATCCTGCCCTCCCGTGCATTCGGATTGCGGGAGGGAGACGCGCACATCATCCGGAACGCCGGCGGTCGCGCTCAGGACGCACTCCGCTCGCTGGTAATCTCTCAGCGACTTCTCGGCACCAACGAGATTGCGGTGATACACCATACCGAATGCGGCAGTCTGACTTTCTCCAATGGCGATCTCCACGCCAGGGTGAAACAGGATCTGGACGCCGATGCCAGCGATATCGACTTTCTTCCGTTCAGCGATTTGGAGGAGAGCATCCGGGAGGACGTCGCGTTCTTGCTCTCCTCCCCGCTGATCTCGCCCAACGTCGTCATTCGGGGCTTCATCTACGACGTGCACAGCGGCAGGCTCAAGGAGGTCCGCCTCGAGCCGGCCGGAGTCCGGAAGTGACGCTGACCGTTACGGCCGATCGTGCAGCCGGAGACTTGAAACTCGGTGAGTTCCGCACCGAGCGGGGCCAAGAAGTTCGGGGACTCCAGCTTCGCTATCGGGTGATCGGCAATGTCGAGGCTGCCGCGGCAAATGGATGGATTCTGGCGTTCCATTCCCTGACCGGCAGCGCGGACGTCGAGAGCTGGTGGGGGCCACTGGTTGGCCCCGGCCGGCCGCTCGACACCTCCAATTCCGCCATTCTGTCCGCCAATCTCCTGGGTAGTTGCTACGGCTCGAGCGGCCCGACGGAATGGAGAGCGGAGCATGAAGAGCCCTTTCCCGAGCTTACGCCGGCCGACCTCGCCCGGGCACACTGGCCACTCCTGGAGCACCTCGGCATCCAACGTATTTCCCTAGCCACCGGCGGGTCGCTCGGCGGCATGGTCGCCCTCGAGTGGGGACGGGTCGCGAGTGTTCCCACCGACCGTGTGGTAGTCTTCGCCGCTCCCGCAGCAACATCACCTCAGTCGATCGGATGGAACGCCGTGCAGCGGATGGCGATCGAATCCGATCCGGCATGGGTCGGCGGACGCTACGCGCCGGACCGGCCACCGTCCGCTGGTCTCGCCGCGGCTCGAGCGCTGGCGATGATCACCTATCGCTCCGGCGCAGAGTTTCAAGCGCGGTTCGGCCGGATCAGCTCACGAGCGAAGAACCGGTTCGACGTGGAGTCCTATCTCAGAAGGCAGGGAGACAAGTTGGTCGCCCGTTTCGACGCCGCCAGTTACGTCCAACTGATGCATAGTATGGACCTGCACGACGTCGGAGATCTCGCTGCTGCGGCCCGGGAAACTGCGAAACGGGTGGGTCGGGTGATCGGGGTGGGAATCGACTCGGATATCCTGTACTATCCCGCCGAGGTGCGCGACTGGGTCCGCGCCTACCAGCGCGCCGGCGCGAACGCGGAGTACCGGGAGATTTCCTCGCTCTACGGGCACGACGCGTTTTTGATCGAGTGGGATCAGGTGGAGGAGATCTTAAGAGGGTCCTGAGGAGCAAGCCACTCTGTACAGCGCTGTCATCCTTCGCTGCGCTCAGGATGACATGCTTCGCCCAGGATGACAGGCTCTGTGGGAAGGCCGTACTTAGAAGGCGTACTTAAATGAGGAAGCTCTCCAGCGCCCGAGCCCGACTCACATGCCGGAGCCGGCTCAGCGCCTTTTCCTTGATCTGCCGTACCCGCTCCCTCGTGATCCCCAGCAGACTTCCAATCTCCTCCAACGTCATCGGCTCCGGGCCATCCAGCCCGAAGTAAAGCCGGAGAATTTTGGCCTCCCGCTCCTTCAGCGTGGAGAGGACTTCCTCGATCGACTCGGTGAGCGCGTGCTCGAAGGTCTCGGAATCGGGTCCGGGGTTCTGCGTGTCGGGGAGGTAGTCGAGCAGCTTGTTGTCTTCGCCGGGAGTGAGCGGCGCATCCAGGGAGAGATGGTTCTGGGAGATCGAGAGGGTCTTCTGGACCTCTTCCATCGAGATGTCCATTCCCTCGGCGATCTCGGACGGGGTGGGCTCCCGGCCCAGCTCCTGGAGCAGCGCGGACGACCGCTTGCCGATCCGGTGCAGCGTGCCGGCGCGGTTAAGCGGTACCCGGACGATCCGGCTCTGCTCGGCGAGTGCCTGAAGGATCGCCTGGCGAATCCACCACACCGCGTAAGAGATGAACTTGATCCCTTTGGTCTCGTCGAATTTGTGGGCCGCGCGGATCAGACCGAGGTTACCCTCGTTGATGAGGTCCGCGAGCGAGACACCCTGATTCTGATATTTCTTGGCGACCGAAACGACGAATCGCAGATTACTGCGGACCAGCTTGTCCAGCGCCTCTCCGTCTCCCACCCGGATCCGCTGCGCCAGACTGACCTCTTCCTCCTGCGGTATCAGCGGGTATTTGCTGATCTCCCGCAAATACTGGTCAAGCGAGCCTTCGTCGAACGAGGGAGCTCGCTTGCCGGATCCAACTTGCATAGGGCGCATGTGGGGAACCTTACTCCCGGTTTGCATGAGGCGCAATGGAGGTTCGAGTCGAGAGTCGCGAGTCGAGAGTCGCGAGACCCGTTGCGTGACTACCGTCACGTGAAAGGCTTGACCCTCGACACCAACCTGCTCTCAAAAACTCGTGACTCATGACTCGTGACTCTCGACTTTCGACTCGACTAGACATCATACGTATCGATCTGCGCCCGCTGGAGCTTGCCGGAATAATCCACGTAGCAGACCTTGGTCTCGGAGTAAAACTCGTACACTTCCCAGCCACCCTCACGGTGCCCGTTGCCGGTGGCCTTGACCCCGCCGAACGGGAGGTGCGCCTCTGCCCCGATGGTGGGCGCGTTGATGTAGGTGATTCCGTTGTCCAGCTCCTGCATCGCGCGGAACGCCAGATCCACATTCCGGGTGTAGAGCGAGCTCGAAAGCCCGTAGCGAACGTCGTTGTTGACCCGGACCGCCTCGTCGAAGGATCCGACCCGGACCACGCTCAGCACCGGGCCGAAGATCTCCTCCTGCTCCAGCCGCGACCTCGGCTTGACGCCGGTGAACACGGTGGGGCGGTAGAAATAACCCTTCTCGAGCGGGCCGCCGGATGGCCGCTCCCCCCCGATCACCAGTTCCGCACCTTCACTCCGCCCGACCTCGACGTAGCGCTCGACCTTCTGCCGTGACGCTTCATGGATCAGCGGTCCGACATCGGTCTTGTCCTGCCGGCCATCACCCAATCTCAGGCGCCCTGCCGCCTCAGCGAGCCGCCGCACGAAGCCGTCGTGCACCTTGTCGTGGACGATCAAGCGGCTGGTCGCGGTACAGCGCTGCCCCGTGGTGCCAAAGGCGCCCCAGAGCACTCCCTCGAGGGCGAGATCGAGGTCGGCATCGTCCATCACGATCATGGCATTCTTGCCGCCCATCTCCAGCGAGAGCCGCTTGTGCATCCGGCCGCAGGTCTCCCCGATGATCGAGCCGGTCTCGGTAGAACCGGTAAACGAGATCACCGGCACCTCCGGATGTTCGACCAGCGCCTTGCCCACCGTCTCTCCCCGCCCGTGGACCAACTGGATGACCTCGGGCGGGAGACCGGCCTCGAGCAGGATCTCCACCAGAAGATGAACCGTGTGGGGGACATCTTCCGAGGGCTTGATGATCACCGAGTTTCCGCAGACCAATGCCGGAAACATCTTCCAGGTGGGAATCGCTAGCGGGAAATTGAACGGGGTGATCAGACCCACGACGCCGATCGGCCGCCGGTAGCTCATCGCCCATTTGGAGCGCAGCTCTGACGGAACGACATGGCCGAAGAGCCGGCGCCCCTCGGTCGCGGCATAGTACGCGGTATCGATGCCCTCCTGGACATCGCCTCTCGTCTCCGCCAGCACCTTTCCCATCTCCCGAGTCATGGCGTTGGCGATCGCCTCCTTCCGCTCGACCAGCAGGTCACCCACTCGGCGCAGCACGTCGCCCCGCGCGGGCGCCGGCGTCCGACTCCAGAGGGCAAACCCCCGCTTGGCCGACTTGACTGCGGCATCGACATCGCGCTGATCCGAGTCGGGGAATCGTCCGATCAAATCGTCAGGCTGGGCCGGGTTCCGGTTGTCGAAGTAGGCGCCGTTCGCCGGCTCCGACCAGAGGCCGGCAACGAAGTTCTTGAAGGTCTGAGTCCTGGTCGCTTGGGCGATCCGTGGCTCACGAAGCTTCGAGGTCTTTGGCATAGTCATTCGATTTACTGCCCTGAAGGCGGTGCGGGGTTGGCGGCCGGAGGCGGCGCTGGGCAGGTCCATTCACGCGCTTCCTTGGCGTAACCGGTGCGTGGCAGAATTTCCCGCGCAGCCATCACGCCGGCCGATACGATCACCAGCAGCGAAAGCAGCAGCGCTACCCCTTGGCGGTGAGTCCAGCTGGCAAAGGCGCCGAGCACGGCCATGATCCCTGCAAGAAGGGCCGCACCAAGGAAAAAGATCAGCCGGATGCCGCAATTCTTATCGTACGGCCAGAGCAGGAGCGCGATCCCGAGCACGATCGCGAGCACCGTCCAGAACCAGGCCAGTGCGATGAACCGTCGGCGCGGCACCGGTTGGGCTACCGGGACAGTCGCCCCAGCTGGCACTCCCGGCTGCTTCCCCATGGCCCGGTCGATATTGGCGAGCTCCTTGTCCCAGTCTCTCGGCTGCTCAGTCATTCGATCTCCCGGGTGGGGTAATGCCAAAGCGCTCGATCTTCTTGTACAGGTTGGACCGCGGCATCTTCAACGCCTTCGCGGTCTCGGTCACGTTCCAATCGTTCTCCACCAGGCGCTGCACCAGAAACTTCTTCTCCGTCTCCTCCCGGAACTTCTCGTAGCTTTGACCGTCCCGCGCACCCGACACTCCAGCGCCGTTGGGCAACAGCTGCTCGATATCTTTGGCATTGACAACCTTGCCCGATGCCAAAATCAACGCTCGCTCCACTGCGTTCCTGAGCTCGCGCACGTTGCCGGGCCAGGAGCGGCTCTGGAGCTGGCGGATTGCGTCAGCCGAAAACTTCTTTCCCGGGATACCGGCGCCAGCGGACAACTGCTCCACAAAATGGGCGACCAGCGCCGGAATGTCCTGGCTGCGCTCGCGGAGTGTGGGTACGTGGATCGGCACCACGTTCAGCCGGTAGAGCAAGTCCTCCCGGAACCGGCCCGCCGCGATCTCCTGGTCCAGCTGCTTGTTGGTAGCCGCGAGCACTCGCACATCCACCTGAATCGCCTTGGCTCCGCCGATCCGGGTGACCACGCCCTCCTGCAGCACGCGCAACAGCTTGGCCTGTGCCGGGAGCGACATGTCTCCCACTTCGTCAAGGAAGAGGGTGCCTCCATCGGCCTGCTCGAACTTCCCTGCCCGGTCGGCGACGGCCCCGGTGAACGATCCCTTCATGTGACCGAACAGCTCGCTCTCGATCAGCTCCGAAGGGATCGCGGCGCAGTTAACCTCGACGAACGGCCGCTCCCGGCGGGGTGAGGCCTCGTGCAGCCCCCGAGCGACCAGCTCCTTCCCGGTGCCGTTCTCACCGGTGATGAGCACGCGGGCGGAAGTGGGACCCACCTTGGCGATCAGCTGCCGGACCTCCTCGAGTGAGGCGCTGCTTCCCACCATCGCGAACCGGCTCTCGGTCGCTTCCTTGAGCCGGGAGTTCTCGTCCACCAGTTCGGCATGCGCCAGCGCGTTCCGCACCGTGACCAGTAAGCGGTCGGTGTCGAGCGGCTTCTCCAGAAAATCGAACGCTCCCCGCTGAGTGGCTTCCACTGCGGTCGCGATGGTCCCATGGCCCGATATCATCACCACCTGTGCCCTCGGATCGAGCTTTCGGATTCGCGTGAGAGTGTCCAGTCCATCGAGCCCGGCCATCTTCACGTCCAGAAATACCAGGTGCGGGCGGAACTCGGGATAAACCGTGATCGCCTCGCCACCGGTAGCAGCGACTTTGACCGTCAGGTGTTCATACTCCAGCACCTGCTTCAGCGCCTGACGGATTCCCGCCTCGTCGTCGACGATCAGAATGCGATGACTCATGCTCGGGGCGTTCCGATGAGGGTGGCCCCGCCGGGACGAATCCGGATCTCCCGTATCCCTGCTGGGATCTTCACCGGCACTGTCTTCTTGTTAGGATCGCCCAACGCCTTCGCGACCAGCTTCGGTACCGCGTCGCGCGGAAGCGGAAAGTTGCGCACCCGAAAGCTCCGCAGAGCCCACTCCGCCCGCCTGGGACCCACGACTTCGATCGGTCCGGCTGCTTCGATCGGCTCGGTCGGCCGGAGCGCGACGGAGAGAGGACCGATCAGCTCACGCGGAAGCCGTGCGGTGGCGAGCCGGGCCTTCACCGCGATCGAGCCATCCAGCAGCTCGACCTGGAGCGAGTCGAGCTGGCTCCGGAGACTGGGGTCGAGCCCGGCCCCGATCATCGAAGCAACCTCGGATGCCGTGAGCACCACCGAATCTGCTCTCCATCCGTTCAGCGAATCGACCTTCGCCCGAGCGGAGAGGAGGGCTTGCGAACCGGGCCGGCCGCCGGTCGGCGCCACCTCCCTGCCGGTGATGGAGCCGAGTACTTGATGCGCCTGCTCCGCAAGACGATCCCGGTAGAGCCAGCCTATCGCCAGAGCGGCGAGCAGTCCGAGAAATCCGGCAAACTTGAACGGCGCGGTAAGACAGCCCATTACTGCCTCAGGTCCAGAGTGAGCCGCGACTCGTAGTGGGGTCCCTTCGTGGTCAACGTGCTCTCGTACAGCACCAGCTCCTCCGCCACGAACTGCACCGGCTCGAACCCTTCCGCATGATCGTCCAGTCCGCGCGACGGGAGTCGTTGACCCTCCCGCACGCGACCCAGAGTAACATGAGGTTGGAACGGAGCACCTTCGGGAGGAAAGCCGATCGCCTCGCAGCCGCGCTCGATCCGATCCTGCAAGAGCTCCAGCGCCGAGGGCGCTTCGATGCCGACCCAGAGGACCTTGGGACGCGACCGGCTGGGAAACGCTCCCAGCTCACCCAGTCGGAGGGCAAATGGGCCCGCACCCTCAGCGGCAAAGCGAAGCGCTTCGACGATCACCTCGAGCCGTTCGGGCGCGACCTCGCCGAAGAACTTGAGTGTCATGTGCAACCCTTCATCATGCACCCAGCGTACCGGCCAGCCGCCGTCTCGCAATTGGCCCAGCAATCTCAGGATCTGCCCTCGAGCAGGATCCGGTATGGGGACGGCAACGAAGAGCCGCATCAGTCCCGCGCGAGCGGCGCGATCGCGAGCAGACCGCCTCTACGGTAGCCGGCGGGGTCCAGCTCGACCTGGTCGAAACCAAAGCTGCCGAAAGCGGCATCGATCGAGCTCCAGTTAGCCCGCAGCCGATCCATCTGCTCGGGGGCTACCTCCAACCGGGCCTTGGCTCCGTAGTGCCGCACCCGGAGGTCTCCTGTGACTCCGAGCTGCCGCAGAAACGCCTCTCCCTGCTCTACTTGCCTAAGCCGCTCTGAAGTAATCTCTAGCCCGTAGAGCACCCGGCTGGAAAGGCACGGCGCGGCCGGAGCGTCCCAGGTCGGAAGCCTCAGCTTGCGGGCGGCGGCACGGACCTGGGACTTGCTCCACCCCAGCTCCGCAAGCGGCGAGCGGACCCCGTATTCCTTTATAGCGCGAAGACCGGGCCGGTGGTCGCCCAGGTCGTCGGCATTGGTTCCATCCATGATTACGTCGTACCCACCTTCTTGCGCGACCGCTCTCAAACGGCGCCACAGCTCCGACTTGCAGAAGTAGCATCGCTCGGTCGTGTTCTCGAGGTAGCGGGGGTCGTTCAGCTCCTGGGTGTCGACCTCGAGCAACGGAATGTGGAACTGTTGGGCGAGCCGGACTGCGTTTTCGGCCTGGACTGCAGGATACGACGCGCTTCGTCCCATGACGGCGAGGAAGCACTCCGGCCCGAGAGCTCTCGTCGCCGCAACCGCCAGAAGAGCGGAATCGACGCCACCGGAGTAGCCGAGCACGGCACTGCCGAGGGAGTGGAGCTGGACGTAGAGGTTTTCGAGGTCGGGCATGGGGGAAACGTAAGCGGAAAGGCGGTAAGGCGGTAAGGCGGAACGTGTCCCCACGTTCCGTCGTTCCCCACGTTCCGCCGTTCCCCACGTTCCGCCGTTCCGTCGTTCCGCCTAACTTCCCCCATGCCCGACGGCTTCCTCGAAATCACCCCCGACCTCCGTCTTCCCTTCCTCGAGCTGGAGTACCTCGCCTCGCGTTCCGGCGGCCCCGGCGGCCAGCATGTGAACACGTCCTCGACCCGGATCGAGCTCTGGTGGGATGTGGCGCGATCGCCCAGTCTCACTCCAGAGCAGCGGTCATGGTTGCTGAAGCGACTCGCACCGCGCCTTGATTCCGAGGGGCGTCTCCGGCTGGTCTCCAGCGGGTCGCGAAGCCAGCTCAGGAATCGAGAGGACGTGACCGAGCGACTGCGAACCCTGGTGGCAGCGTCGATGGTGGTACCCAAGAAGCGGAAGCCTACCAAACCTACCCGCGCGGCAAAGGCGGCCCGCCTGGAAGCTAAGCGCCGCCGTGCGACCACGAAGCAGCAGAGGCGTGCTCCCTCGCCCGACGACTAGCGCGGAGGATGGCACCAGAATTTTCGCTACAATGCGCCGCCATTCTGTTCGACCTGGATGGCGTTCTCGTCGATTCGGCGGCGTGCATCGAAGGCACCTGGCGCCGCTGGGCGCTGCAACACCAGCTCGATCCCGCACAGGTGATCTCGCTGGCGCACGGCCGTCGAGCGATCGAGACGCTCCAACTCATAGCCCCTCACCTGGCGCCCGACACAGAGCTGGCCGCGTTGGCGGCGAGCGAATCGAGCTCCAGGGAGGGCATCTTGGAGATCGAGGGCGCCCGGGAAATGCTTCAGCACCTGCCGCCGGGTACTTGGGGGATCGTCACCTCAGGTATTCGCGAGGCTGCGATCTTCCGGCTGAGGCATACTGGGCTGCCGGTCCCGGAGGTCTTGGTCTGTGCCGATGAAATCCAGCACGGGAAGCCTGATCCGGAGGGGTATCTGACCGCGGCCCGCCGACTCGGCGTCTCTCCCGCTGCATGCATCGTCATCGAAGACGCGCCGGCAGGGCTGGAGGCGGCCCGCGCAGCGGGCATGCGGTCGATTGCAGTGAGCGGAACCTACAGCCGGGAAAGACTCACGATGGCGGATTACACGATCTCACGTCTCGGCGCGATGCAGGTCAGTACCGCGAAGAATGACGCGCTCGTCGAGATTCACTTAGCGTCAGATTGAGGAGAACCTATGGCTACTGCAAGACAGAAGGCGGCAGCACGACGCAACATCAAGAAGGCAGCGAAAGCAGCGAGACGGAAGAAGACCATCGCCAAGCTGCCCAAGAAGATCCGCACGGCGCTGGGAAAGCAGGGGGCCAAAATGGCGCAGCGGAAGCGACGCGGTCGCGGAAGCACTGCTTAACATCTAACTCACCGAGGTCTCGCCTATGCCCACTACCCTTGCACCGGAGCAGACCGCGGCCGCTCTGCGCCAGCTCCATGCCTCGCTTCTAGACTCCTGGAACCGCCGTGACGCAGCGGGGTTTGCCGCACTGTTCACACCTGCGGGAAACGTCGTCGGATTCGATGGAAGTCCGGTGGACGGAGCCGGCACCATCCGGGATCACCTGCAGCAAATCTTCACCGACCACCGTCCCGCCGCCTACGTTGCCATTGTGCGGGAAGTGCGCCAGCTCGGCTCCGACACGGCGCTACTTCGTGCGGTGGCGGGAATGGTGCCACCGGGAAAGACCCAGGTGAATCCCGCGGTGAATGCCATCCAGAGTCTGGTCGCGCGGCAGGAGAAGGGACGTTGGCTGATCGAGCTGTTCCAGAACACGCCGGCGGCGTTTCACGGTCGTCCCCAGGAGGCGGCAGCCCTCACCGCTGAACTGCAGCGGCAGTCGGACGCGAAGTAGGAGGACGGGCGGACAGGCGGAGTGACGTTCAGACCAGTCATCCTGAGTGAAGTGAAGGATCCGTTCCTTCCCCGTCCGCCTGCCCGCCTGTCCGCCTGTCCGCCAGCAAATGCTGCACCGCCCGCACCAGCGCCTCGGGTGTCACTGGCTTTTGAATGAAGGCCATCCCCGGCGCGAGCAGTCCCCGCCGCTGGATGTCGCCGTCGGTGTAACCGGAGGTAAAGAGCACCGGTGTTTGAGGACGAAGCTCGGCGATCCGATCTGCCAGCTGGCGTCCGCTTCCACCCGGCATGACTACGTCGGTGAGCACCAAATTGATGGGTTCGGTGCTCTCCATGAAGCGCTCCATCGCCGCGGCGGCCGTTCCCGCCTCCACCACCCGATAGCCCGCGTCCTCCAGCGAGCGCTTCAGTATAGATCGGACCGGCGCCTCGTCCTCCACCAACAGGATGCACTCACCCCGCCTGGTCCGTTCAGGGCCCACGCCCTTCGGTTCGACCGCTACCGTGCCGGTCCGTAACGGGAGATAGATCTTGAACGTGGTTCCCTGCCCCGGCTCGCTGTACGCCCAGATATAGCCATCCGACTGTTTCACGATTCCGTAGACAGTGGAGAGGCCGAGGCCGGTTCCCTTCCCCAGTCCTTTGGTGGTGAAGAACGGCTCGAATATGTGGCTCAGCGTCTCGCGGTCCATCCCGTGACCCGTATCCGACACGGCAAGCACGGCGTATTCGCCGGGGCGCACCGACGTCCCCGGCTTGAGCTGGGCGTAGCCGCCGCTCAGCTCGGTCCGGAACGTCTCCACGGTGATGGCACCGCCGCGTGGCATCGCGTCGCGCGCATTGAGCGCGAGGTTGAGAAGTACCTGCTCCAGTTGGCCGGGATCGGCCCGCGCCAGCGTTGGCTCGGCTGCGGTCTTCACATACACCGAGCAATCCTCCCCCATCAGCCGGCGGAGCACCGGCTCCCATTTCCTCACCACCTCGTTGAGATCCAGGATCTCCAACCGGAGCACCTGCCGGCGGCTGAAGGCGAGCAGCTGGCCCGTTACGGCGGCTGTGCGCTCGGCTGCCTTCTGAATGAACTCGACGTCTTGCCGCACCGCCTCCGGGATATCGGGACGCTGGAGGATGAAATCAGCAGCACCCATCACCACGCTCATCTGATTGTTGGTCTCGTGCGC
Source organism: Gemmatimonadota bacterium (assembly GCA_046726475.1). Lineage (GTDB taxonomy): Bacteria > Gemmatimonadota > Gemmatimonadetes > Gemmatimonadales > GWC2-71-9 > CAVVWJ01. Next base: position 62,528 of record JBKPAO010000060.1, read on the forward strand.
GACACCGCCGGCCAGGCGGCCTACCGACTCCATCCGGTGGGCCTGCCGAAGCCGCTCCTCGGTCACCCGCCGCTCGGTCACGTCGGTGCACACCCCGGCCAGATAGACCGGCTCTCCCGCCTCGTTGCGCCGCACCTCGCCCTGATCCGCAATCCAGCGCACCTGACCTCCGGGAAGCACGATGCGAAACTGGTAATCCAAGTCTCCCCCACCCTGGAGCACCCGCCTCACCGATTCGGCGACGAACGTGCGATCGTCGGGATGGACCCGTTCAAGGAACTCCTCGTAACTCGAGATCCGCTCGCCGGGCACGAGGCCATAGAGCTTCCGAAGATTCTCATCCCACACCAGTGAGTTGTCCTCGACCGACCAGACCCAGGTTCCCATTCGGGCGGCCTCGAGCGCACGCCGGAGGCGCTCCTCACTGTGGGCCAGCGCCTCGGTTGCCTCGAGTCGCTCCCACCGCACTGCCGCCGCGAGCACCAGTCCGGTGATGGCCACGGCAGCCAGATAACTGCTGAGCGCGAATAGCGTGTTCGTGGTGGTCCCGCCGACGAAGGGGCCGCTCCCTCCAACGGTGTGGACCACCGCAGCGACGGCAACGCTAAGTGTCATCACAGCGGCCCCTCGAGCGCCGAAGCGGAGCGCCGCCCAGATCACGAAGGGGAACAAGAGGTATTGGTAGTCTACCTGCCGAAGCACATTGGGATCGACCAGCCGCCCGAGACCCACTTCCGCGACGATCAGCGCCCCGATGCAGAGCACGACCAGCTCGAGGATTGGTCTGCTGCTTCCCTCCTGACGCGGCGGACTGCTCCAGGCCAGGATTGCCGGTGCCACCACCAGGGCGCCGAGGAGGTCCCCAGTCCACCAGATGGCCATGGCAGGCAGTAATCCCCCGGGAAGCTCGCCGGCGAGTGAGAGCATGGCGGTGCCGATCACGGCGCTGCAGAGCGAGCCTACGGGAGCAGCGAGCAGGATGAGAGCGCGGACCTGTCGGAGATCGTCGAGCTGAGGCCTATCGCCGGCGGTGCGCCGGAGGAGGTACGCGGCGACGAGTGCCTCCGCAGTATTGCCGACTGCGATACCGCCGGCGGTCCAGAGCGGGACCGGTGTTGCGGCGTTGGCCAGGAATGCCCCGAGGAAAACGCCGGGCCAGTAGCGGTATCCCAGGAGAGTCAGGGCGGCAAAGGCGATTCCGCTGGGCGGCCAGATTAGCGATACGCTGTGACCGATCGAGGCGTAGGCGAGACCGAGCCGGGCTGTCGCATAGTAAACGCCGGCGAGAAGCGCTACCGTGACCGCGTAGCGGAGACCCTGCTGGAGAGACGCTTTGCTTCCTAGGGAAGCTGAGTCCATGCCGAGAACCGGTGGCCGGAGGAGGCCCTGAAGCATACACTTCTCTGAGCCCCCGTCATCCTCTAACCTCACCCTCATCCCGAACGCAGCGAAGAGCCTGTCCGCGCGGTTGCAGTTTTAGTCACCACAATGCAGTGTAGTATCGAGAAAAAGACCTGGGTCAGGGAATGATTCATTCGATCGTGCGCTCCTGTTTCGCCGGCACCCTCCTCTGCGCCTGCGCCGGTGCCACGCAGAGCAGCCAGAGCGCGGTACCCGTCAAGCACGAACCTGATTGCAGCTTCCGATCGGCCAGCACCTGCTGGACAGTTTCCGGCAGGTTTCCTGCCGCGCGTCCGAGCGGTACCCCTCAGCTTCCTAAGACCCTCGAGGCTCCTGCCTCACTCGCGGCCGGTCGCCAGACGCCAGACACTAGTCGCTAGTTCCCAGTCATCGGTCCTCAGTCGTTAGCCGGCATTGATCAGTCCGCCAGTCCGCCTGTCGGCCTGTCCTCGCCTTTGGTGCAATAGCACCCCGCGTTACCCCGTTCCACATTCGATCTTCGCACCCAGCCCAATGTCCATTTATCCAAACGCCGCCTCGCCTTACTAAGGCGTCTGCGATCGGAACCGGGACTCTGAACGATGCGGAACCGGAGCACTCGGCCTTGTGCCGTCACGATCTATTCGGGACTCAGCTGCGCACTTGGCGTCCTCCTGGTGCTGGTCCCAGCTGCGTGTCGCGATCAACCCGCGGCCCACTATCGGACCTCGGATAGATCTCCGAGTATGCCCGGCTACTTCTCCCTCCTGGGTTTGCCTGGAATCAGTTGCTTCAGGCTGCTGCGAAGCCTGCCGCCAATCAGCTGCGCAGGCAGTCGGATGATAAAGCTGCCGATATCATGAGCGAAGCCAGCTGGAAAGCCGATAGCGTGGTCGCCCAGACCAAGCGGCAGGCGGGGGAGATCGGTGGGCAACAGTGAGATAGAGCTTTAGGCGGGCTCAGCGATGACACTCCTCTTACTCAGTCTTAGCGGTCTGCTGGTCGGCCAGACTGATTCGCTGGCCGTCCGGGTGGATTCCGCCAAGCATGAAGTGGTGCTGAGTGTTCACGCTCTCGCGTCGGCGCGCCCCGCGGGCCACGAGCATGGAGCGGCCGAACATCACTCCATGTCTCTCTACGGATGGACCAGCTTCGACTGGCCGGTGGACGGATGGGCTCGAGGTTTTCGCCTCAGCATACTGGCATGTAACCAGCCGTTGCGATCCCACAACATTCTGCACCACCTGGTCGTTGCCAACCTAGCGAGACGGCAGCTGGTCCATTCGGCCATGGAACGATTCCTGGCTATAGGGAGTGAGACTCCTGACGTCGTTTTACCCAAAACGGTGGGTATTCCGCTGCGGGCAGGTACCCCACTCGCCATCAGGATCGCCTGGGCTTCTCCCTCCATTAAGGGCTGTGATCTAGTTTTTCGACTGGTCATCCTCTGGACCCCGAAGAACCTCGTCCCGTCACCGACCTCGGTTCTCCCGTTTTACGTGGACGTGGAGCAGAAAAATGTACTCGCCTCGAATCTGTTCGATGTCAGACCGGGACGGTCCACGCAGACTTTGGATTTCGCGTTGCAGGTGCCGGGACGACTCCTCGCCGCCGGCGCGCACCTGCACCGGTACGGCCAGAGGATCTCGCTTGTCGGCCTGCCCCGCGACACGCTCTCAACCCTCAGAGCCCGCTATGAGGAGAAAGCCGGTATCCTGCGGATCGACCAGAAGCTCTATGGTGTGGCAGGCCGGGGCCTCAGCCTCAAGGCAGGGCACCCCTACCGCATCGTTTCCGAATACGTGAATCCAACGGACAGCACGCTCCACTCGGCGGGGATGGCCCACTTCGTGGGGCTGTTTGCACCCGACGCAGAGCCGCCGCCGCTGGAACGAGAGTTCAGCAATCCGGTGTTGGCTGAAGACTACCGACGCGTCTGCGGAAGCTCCTACCCGGCGTGTAATCG
>JBKPAO010000061.1:0-10790 GCA_046726475.1 Gemmatimonadota bacterium
GTGATCGCCACCAACCAGCGGGGTGACCCGTCCGCTCAGTGAGACTCGCTTCAGGTTCGAGCGGCCACGCTCCGCCGCCCGCACCACGATCGCCGAATCCCCATTCGACCAGACTGGGGCAGTATTGAGCCGACCCCGGGGAGCATGTTGGTCCGAGCCAATCCCCTCATCGATATCGAGGTCGTAGCCGGCGGTCAGATTGCGCGGTGCCGCTCCGCCCTCGGCGTCCTGCACGAACAGGTCGGGTTGGTCGTAGGAACGGACCGGCGACCCGGTCAGGGTGCCGGTGAAGGCAATTCGTTTCCCGTCGTGGCTCAGCGCGTACTTCTCGATGAGGCCATTGATGCTCACGACTCGCTTCATCTCTCCACCGCCTACCGGGATGGCATAGATATCAGCGTCGGGGGGCGAGTAATAGGGTTCTGGAACCCGATTCGAGATGAAGTAGAGCAGGGAGCCATCCGGCGACCAGCTGGGGCGATTCTCATCGAATTCCCCCGCGGTCAGCTGCCGCACCACCGCGTTGGTTCCCGAGGGAGGAACCGAGGCCGTCCAGATGTGATCGCGACTGGTGGAATCGAGATAACCGGCGCCGTTGAGTCGAAAGAACGCCCGGGTGATCACCCGCACATCGCTCTCCTCTTCTTTCCCCTTTCCGCTGTCGCGGCGCTCCGAACCCGGAGGCGTTGAGACCTCACTGTCGGGACGAACCCGGTCGGGCTCGTCGCGCTTTGGCTGGGCGCTGCCTCCGGACGACGGGGAGGAGCTGGAGAAAGCGATGGTCTTGCCATCGGGCGACCAAACCGGCGCCCCTGCGCCGCCTTTCTTGAGATTGGTCAGTCGTTGGGCCTCGCCACCGTCCATCCGAAGCAGATAGACCTGCGGTCCCTGGAGGTCACCGGTGTCTTTCACGGCGCGTAGGAATGCCAAGGTTTCCCCATCAGGCGACCAGGCCGGCGAAAGGTCCTGGGGGCCGCCGGTCAGGCGCCGCGGAGGCTCCCGCCCGTCCAGAGACGCGATCCAGAGGGAGGTCTCATAGGAGTCTTTCTTCTGGCTGACCGTGACTTGCACATAGGCGACTCGGGTCCCGTCGGGCGAGAGCTGCGGGTCAGCGACCCAGTGAAAGCCGTAGAGATCGGTGTCGGTGATCGGGCGAGGCTCGTCGCTGTGCCAGAGCGGTTGGGCTGCGAGCAAAGCAGGGACCAGCAGGAACCGATTGGCACCGAGAAGCTGCTGCATGCGGAGCCTCCCTCGAGGACTGAAAATCGCATGGACAGATGGGAATCGAGTTGGTCAAATCTGTGAGCCAGGGGAGTACGCCGCCAGCCGAACCGGCGCAGGGGGCCGCTTCCCGCCGATAGACGGGAGCGAAGAATCCCGATCCGACCTTGCATCCCTACCCCTTGCGGATAACTCGGTTAGTGATCTTAGTTGACGCAGGTTGTTGGAGCGGGAGACGCAGGCGGGAGCGGGGTGAGGACGCGGACACCAAGGCCTCTGACACTCGTCACTCTCGTCGGCTCGCACGACTTGGCGTGCGGTGACATTCATAGACCACCCTCTTCGTGGAGGGGGCTACGGCGACCGATGTCGCCAGGAGCCTTCATGCCCACCAGAGGAGACCGCCGGTCACGCTACTCGGCGGAGCCCACGGTCCTGGTCGTCGACGACGAAGAAACCCCGCGCTCGACCACGTGCCGCATGGTACGCGCACTCGGTTATCAGGCTCGCTCGGCCAGGGATGGTCGTGAGGCCCTGCGATATATCCAGCAGCACCCCGGCGAGATTCGCCTCATCCTCACCGACGTTATAATGCCATACATGGATGGGGGTGAGCTGGCCGAACGGGCGCGGGACCTTCACCCCAGGCTGCCGATCATCTTGATGTCGGCCTACCCGGTCGGAGAAATCGCCGAACTGGTTGCGGCCTATCCCGAGCTCCCGTTCCTCGAGAAGCCGTTTACCACCGAGACGCTGCAACGGATTCTGATCAGTCTCCTGGGAGCACCGGGAGGAGCAAAGGGGCGCCGAGCCAACGATCGCGTCCGTTATCGCGACCAGGTGAGGCAATCCAGTTGAGCTGCAATGACCGCATACCGGATTTTCCTGCTCTCGCCGGCACACTGTGGCGGAAAGCGGGCTGCAATTCTCTTGAACGACCACGCCACGTTCCCACTGGCCCAGCGGCTCCGCTCGACGGGACTGACACTGGGCGAGGCATTCAGCTTCCTCAGTGGTCTCTATTTCAGAGGCAAGGTTACCTACGCCGGTCGGTTCGCCCGGCCACCGGCCGGTCTGTCCGGAGTGCAGGTCATCACTACTGACCGCGGGCTGGTCCCCGCCAATGCTACTGTAGGCGTGAGCGATTTACGTGCGTTCGGCAGCGTCGATATTGAAGCGAACCATCCCCCTTACCGCGTCCCCCTTCAGCACGATCTCGCCCGGCTCGAACAGCTTCCCAACGCCGAAGTGGTCCTGCTCGGCAGCGTGGCGAGTAACAAGTACGTTGATGTGCTTCTCGAGGTGTTTGGGGACCGGCTGCTCTTTCCCAGCGCGTTTGTGGGGCGGGGCGATATGAGTCGGGGTGGGTTGCTCCTGAGGGCGGCGGATGCCGGTGAAGAGCTGGCATACGAGCCGGTCGCGGGAGCGGTCCGGCGGGGTCGTCGGCCGCCCAAGTTGGCGCCGCGGCGATAATACATTACGCAACGTCGAACACTGAGGAGACGTTCTTCATGGCTAAGAAGGCGGCAGCTCGGCCCAAGGCCGCCAAACGCGCGAAGTCGGTGAAGGCGACGCCATCCACCGCTTTGGCCGAACCACCGCTCGAGGAGTACCGGCGAAAGCGCGACTTCACTCGTACCGAGGAGCCACGTGGAGGTACGGTCCGTCCCAAACAAAAGCTGGCATTTGTCATTCAGAAGCATGCAGCGAGAAACCTGCACTACGACCTCCGTCTCGAGCTCGATGGCGTGATGAAGAGCTGGGCTGTTCCCAAGGGGCCCAGTCTCGATCCGTCGGTGAAGCGCTTGGCAATGGAGGTGGAAGACCATCCGATAGAATACAACGCCTTCGAGGGCACCATTCCGCGCGGTGAGTATGGTGGAGGGACGGTGATGTTGTGGGACCGGGGGACGTACAGTTACGGAGGGAGCGATCCCGATCCGCTCCACGGTTTACGCGAGGGTTATCGGAAAGGTGACTTCAAGTTCAACTTGCATGGCAAGCGACTGCGAGGGTCGTGGGTGCTGGTTCGTACTCGTGGCGACCCGCGGGGACGGGCTCAGTGGCTGCTGATCAAGCACCGAGACGAGCTCGCCGTCCCGGGCTCGGATGTCACTGCCGACCACCAAACGTCGGTCGCCACCGGGCGCACGATGGAGGAGATCGCCGACGGCAAGAGCAAGGTCTGGCACTCCAACCGAGGCTCGGTTGCTGCCGAATCCGAGCGCGCCACCGCTACTTCTACCTCAAAGGCTTCGAAGAAGCCGGAGGAGTCTGCCTATCAGCGACTGATGGCTCGCCGGACTCGGTAACTGCGGGTTCCGTCTGAGACCTCCAGATCCACCTGCCGCTTCTCCGTCCATACCCGAACGTTCCCGCCCCGCGCGAACGACAGCACCTCGCCGGTATCGGGATCACGAACCATGACCATCGGATGGACCGCTGCATTCCAACGTACCGCGACGCCCTGGGACTCACCCTGGACCGTGATGTCGTCGGATTGGGCCACTCGAGGGGCCGCTGCCGCCGGAGACGCCGAAGCCCGGGTAAATACCCGGCCACCCGGTCCGCTCAGACGCACGGTTTGAAGCTGAGCTGCTCGACCCTCATCGACCGGCACGGCAAAAGCAAAATGCTGGGAGGCGCGCGGTCCATCGGCCACTGAGAGCGCCTCAAAGGAGAATGAAAAGAGGCGCTGCCCGTCCGCCGAGTTGCCTTCGACGGCGTACGGGCCGGGCCGCAGTGGCAGACTTGGCCGGGTAATTACTTGAAAAACAGGCTCCAGCACCGGCTGTCCGTCTACGATGCGCCCCCAGATCAGAAGGGCAGGCTGCGCCTGCGCCAAGCCAGCTGCCACCGTCTGCTCGGTCCTCCGAAACGTCAGAACCCGACTGTAGATGTAGTCGCTGATCCAGGGATTATCGCAGTACCCCATGATATCGGGGGCAGACGGAAGTTTGAGCGCTTGGTTGGCAACGTCGTACCCGTACTGCCCAATGTTGCCGGCGCGGTACGGGTAATTCAGGTCCTGTCCTGCCGGCCCTCCACATGGCGTATGTAGCTGTCCCCAGGTGTGACCCAGCTCATGAGCGACGGCCCGTCGGACATCGCCAGGGTCGTCCCAGCTTAACCCACCAGGAGCCGCGACATACGCGAGGCCCACAGTCCCGACGTGATAGCCGACTTGAGCGATTCCGAAGTAGGTCCGATCACTCCCTTCGGTGGTACGGAGCGCATACACTTCCGCCAGCGTTTTCTCCCACGACGAATCGGCATCATCGGCGCGCAGCTCAGTGGTGGTGTCGGGGGTGTAAGGCGCATGCACATCAGTCTGCACCTCCCGCAACGGATATATGCGCCGTGCCAGATCTACCAGGGCATCCTTGTTGTCGTTGGACACTCTCCCCGTCAGGCCGGTTCCACTTTGATGTACCGGTACAAATCGAATAGCGAGCGCCGGTACCGACTGGACGCCTAGTTCCTGCGGCGTCCCCGAGGTCGGAAAGACGTTGTCGTTGTCGTTGGTCTCGGGTAGCGCATTATCCGGATCGACGTCTGCTAACAGCGCGAGTCCCGGCTGAACCAGCGCACCGTCTATGGGAAGGTTCCAGGAGGTGCTGATGTTGCCTTCGTTGAGCGTCGATGGCGCCGACCCGCTCGGCGGCTGAATGGCCAGTGTCCGGACCGGTGTGGAAGATCCCTGTTGGTAGACTCGCACACGCACAGTCGGACGCGCGCTGGCGGAGCCGTTCGCGGTGACAAACACGCGGAGGAAGGCGTCTCGTCCCTGAACCAGGGGTATGTCGTCGTTCGCCCGCTGGATGCTCTGGGTGATGGAGATCCGCTCGATCCGGAGGTTGAGCGAGGGCGCGGTGGCAGCGCAGCTCACTGCGAACGTCGCGGTCGCAGCTTGTCCCGGGGTAACGTTGACGGTGCGCGGGTTGTCGCCGCTGACGGTGCAGTTCTGCGCGGCCCCACTCAGTTCGATGGTATGGGCTCCCGGCTTAACATTCTGCACCGTTCTGCTGCCGTTCACGCCGATGGATTGCGGTTGGCCGCCATCAATGCTCAGCGTATACCCATCGGGGTCGGGAGAGCTCCCGGTCGTGGCCACTGAGATCTGGATGCTTCCGGTGCCCGGGGACGGGGTCGTGCACACGACCGTAAAGGCTGCGGGAGCGTTTTGACCGGCGGTGACGGGGACAGTTCGCGGATTATCCCCACCGACCGTGCAATTCTCCGCTACCCCACTCAACTCAACCGAGTGCGAGCCGGGCGTGAGGTTCACGACTGTCCGAGTACCATTCACGCCGATCGGCTGTCCCGTGCCTCCATCGACACTCACGCTGTAGCCATCCGGATCTGGCGAGCTCCCCGTGGTCGCAACCGTCACCTGAATCCCCCCGGTTGAAGCAGTGTTCGGGGTGCAGGTGACGGAGAACGCCACCGACGTCGTTCCGCCGTTCGGTACGGTGACCTGAGCGGGGTTTGCCCCGCTAACCGAGCAGTTGGCCGCTACGCCGAGCAAGCGAACGCTGTGTGCGGCGGCACTGAGATTGATCAGCGTGAGTGTTGCGTTGACGCCGATCGGCTGCGCGCTGGCGTTATCGATCCGCACGGAGTAGCCATCGGGATCCTGATCCGTCCCGCTCGTCGTCGTGCTGATCTGGAGAGTTCCGCTGGACGGTGCCGGTGCCGTGCAGGTGACGGCAAAGGGCACTTGGGCCGTCTGTCCGGCGCTGACTGTTACGCTTCGCGGGTTGTCACCGACAACTTGGCAGTTGGCCGCCAGGCCGCTGAGGCCGATGGTGTGGGCGCCGGGAGGAAGCTGAGGGAACGCGGCAGCGACGCCGGCTCTCACCGGGCCGCGATCCACCCCGTCGAGCAGGGCGGCAAACCCGTCGGGGTCGGAGCCCGAACCAGAGCTAGTGGCAAGGACTTCGATGGTACCGGTCGAAGCGCTGCAGGTCACGGCGAACTCGACCGTGGCGGTTGTGCCGGAACGCACAGTTACGTTGCGCGGATTTTCTCCGGCGGCGACGCAGTTCGCTGCCAGGCCATCGAGGTCCAGGGTGTGATCCCCGTCGGAAAGTTGTTCCACGACGATCGTCGCGTTTACCCCGATCGGCTGAGCCTGGGCACCGTCGACGCGGACGCTATATCCGTCCGAATCGACCTCGACGCCTGCGGTGGTGGTGGTGACGCTGAGAGCAGGCAACCCGACGTCGGTTCCGCCCCCACCGCCGCAACCCACCCAGAGGAGCGGTGCCGACCAGAGCAGAATTGTCTTGGGGTTTACCGATGAGAGAAGACCAGGGCGCAAGGCAAAGCCCTCCAGGGCAGCCGAACGCGGGAAGGGGGCCCGGTGCGGCAGAAGCGAACTCTGTCCCGCTCACGTTTCACGCCAGGCTGTGAGCCACGATTCGCGGCTCAGCGAAAGCACAACGGTGGGAGGCGCGGTAGCGTCCCACCACATTTGTGGAAGAGCAGCAACAGTCTGAGCGGAGGGGGCTCGCCGAACTGATGCAGTGCGGTCGTGGTGAAGCGGTCTAGTATACATCCGGGGCGCCGAATGTGAAGCGAGTCCCAGGGGGCGATGACGGCGGGGGTAGCCGAGTCGTGGTTAACTTTCCTATATGTCACTGACCGAACGGTTCACAGAGCATCTTGCCACTCTTCAGCTGCCACCATGCCGCGCCCTCGTGGCGGTGTCGGGAGGGCCTGATTCGGTTACCCTCCTCGACCTCCTTGTCTCAACGGCCTCGGGACATGGCATGGAGCTTTGGGTCGCGCACGCGAACCACGGCATTCATCCGGAGAGCGAAAAGGCGGCGGAGCAAGTGCGAGAGCTTGCCCTGTCGTATGGCCTTCCATTCGAGAGCTGCCGCCTCGAACTGGGGGCCGAGGCGGGGGAGACCTTGGCCCGAGCCCGGCGTTATGCCTGGCTGGAAAACCTCCGCGTTCAGGTGGGTGCAGAGCTGATTTTCACCGGCCATCATGCTGATGACCAGGTGGAGACAGTCTTGATGCGTGTCCTGGAGGGCTCCGGGCCCGCCGGTCTGGCGGGGATGGCAGCCGTGCAGGGCAGGGTAGTGCGTCCCCTGTTGCCGTTCCGGCGAGTGGATCTGCTACGCCACCTGCGGCAATCGGGTCGGCCGGTATGGCTCGACCCGGCCAACCAGGATACCCGACATCTGCGCTCCTGGATTAGAACCGAGTTGCTGCCGATGCTATATCGGCGCCTTCCTGAGGCCGATTTGAAGCTACGACGGCTTTCGGAACAGGCCGGTCGCGACCGGGCTGCTTGGGACACTGCTCTGCAAGTACTGCCCGGTCTCGATCTGCGTCTCGAGCCCGAGGCAATTTCCGTTGCTGCGTCGGGACTCCAGGGCTATGATTCACCGCTCCGGCAGGCCATCGTCCAGGCTCTCGCACGCAAACTCGGTTGCACCCTGGGTCCCCTGCGTCTCCGCAGGGTTCTCGAGCTGCTCGGGAGCGGGCGCAGTGGGAGCCGGGCCCCTCTGGGCTCACGATGGAACGCCGAGGTGGCGTTCGATCGCTTTCGTATCTATGTAAGCCCAGAGCCGCCGCTCGAAGCGCCCTGGGCCATGACAGTGCCGTGTGGGGAAGGTGCCTGGGGCCGCTGGCGATTTCGCTGGGAAGTCGCGAGCGCGCCGCCGCAGCATCAGCGCTCAGGGCGTACCGCCTGGTTTACCCTCGACCCCCTCACGGTCCGTGCCTGGCACCCCGGCGAAAAGCTGAAGCCGTTGGGTGGGCAGGGACGGCGGTTAGTGGTGCGATGTTTCCAGGATGGGAGAGTGCCTCGCAGCCGCCGCGGATCCTGGCCGGTTCTGACCCAGCACGACGACCTCATCTGGATCCCGGGCCTCTGCCGCTCCGCGGTTCGGGTGCCTGCCCCCGGTACTGAAGCGCTTCGCGTCGATGCTGACTACCCCTGAGGTGCTGCGGCGGACCGGGGGCCGCCCGGTCAAGTCGATCGTATTCGACGAGGCGACCATCGCCGCCAGGGTGCAGTCCCTGGCTGACGAAATTACGGCGGCGTACCCTGATGGTGAGCTACTGGTTCTGGGCCTCCTCAAGGGAAGCTTCATTTTCCTGAGTGACCTGGTCCGCAAGATCCAGCGCCCGATCCAGGTGGACTTCCTGGTGGCAAGCTCCTACGGGGACAGGAAGGTCTCCAGCGGAACGGTCCGGCTGCTGTACGATCCGGAGACCCGGTTGGAGGGCAAACATATCCTCCTGGTCGAGGATATAATTGATACAGGAAAGACCCTGCAGCGGCTGATGGGGCTGCTTGGCGTACGACGGCCGAAAAGTTTGGCTATCTGCGCCTTGCTGGATAAGCAGTTGGCGTCCGAGGTACGCCCGGAGCTCCGCTTCGTCGGGTTTCGCGCACCACCGGCGTTTCTGGTCGGGTATGGGCTCGACCACGCCGAGAACTTTCGTCATCTCCCGTTCATTGCGGATTTGGAGTAATGGCAGACCGACTTCCCAATCGTCCCCCGCGCACCAACTGGGGCAATCTGAGCAAGAACCTGGCGCTCTGGCTTCTGGTCGGACTGCTGGCTCTTGCGCTCTTCCAGATGATGAGCCGGCAGCGCAATCCGACTCAGGAATTCTCCTACACCGAGTTCAGCAAGCAGCTCGACCAGGGAAACGTGGCGCGAGTAGAGGTGTTCGATGGCAAGCGCCTGGAAGGCGACTTCCGCAGTCCGGTCACTCAGGACGGTAGGAGCGCCAAGAGCTTTCAGGTACTCCTCCCTGTTGCCAACAGTGAGGCCTTCATCAAGCGGCTGGAAGACGCCAACGTCCCCATCCTAGCCAAGGAGCCCAAAGGAGGGATCACCGCGATCATCATCGCTGCGCTCCCCTGGATCGTTATTCTGGGCCTCTGGTTCTTCCTCCTGCGCCAGCTTCAGGCTGGCGGCAGCCGGGCCTTCGCGTTCGGAAAATCGAAGGCCAAGCTCCTCGCCGGCGACACGCCCAAGGTGACCTTCGCCGATGTAGCCGGTGCCGACGAGGCCAAGGTCGAGCTCCAGGAGATTATCGAGTTCCTGAAGGACCCCCAGAAGTTCACCCGCCTCGGTGGCCGGCTCCCCAAAGGGGCGCTGCTCGTTGGTCCTCCCGGCACCGGCAAAACCTTGCTCGCCAAGGCGGTCGCGGGCGAGGCAGGGCGGCCCTTCTTTTCCATGTCGGGGTCGGATTTCGTCGAGATGTTCGTCGGCGTCGGCGCGAGCCGGGTCCGCGATCTGTTCGAGCAAGGCAAGTCGCACGCTCCCTGTATCATCTTCATCGACGAGATCGATGCGGTCGGTCGACATCGGGGCGCCGGTTTGGGTGGCGGTCATGATGAGCGGGAACAGACGCTGAATCAGTTGTTGGTCGAGATGGACGGGTTCGAGTCCAATGAGGGTGTCATTCTCATTGCCGCGACGAATCGTCCCGATGTTCTCGACCCGGCGCTGCTTCGGCCTGGCCGCTTTGACCGTCAGATTGTGGTGGACGCGCCGGACGTGCGCGGACGGGAGGGGATTCTTCGAGTCCACACTCGCAAGATTCCGCTGGCGGCCGATGTGCGACTAGAGGTGATCGCCAAGGGAACTCCGGGGATGGCCGGGGCGGATCTCGCCAATCTGGTCAACGAGGCCGCGGTGCTCGCTGCTCGGCGGAACAAGACCCTGGTCGACATGTCGGACTTCGAGGACGCCAAGGACAAGGTGATGCTCGGCGTCGAACGCCGGAGTCTGGTCCTCACTGAAGCCGAGCGGACCCTGACTGCCTATCACGAGGCGGGCCACGCCATTGTTGCCATCAAGATTCCCGGAAGCGATCCCATCCATAAGGTCACGATCGTTCCGCGGGGACGTGCGCTCGGCTTGACCGCGTCGCTCCCCGAGGTGGACCGCCATAACTACACCAAGGATTGGTTGATCGGGAGTCTGGCCATGTTCTTTGGCGGCCGGGTGGCGGAAGAGATCGTGTTCGGCGCCGACAAGGTGACGACCGGGGCGGGGAATGACATCGAGCGCGCCACCGGTCTGGCCCGGCGGATGGTTACCCAGTTCGGGATGAGCGAGCTGATCGGTCCGCTCGCCGTCGGCGACAAGGAGCAGGAGATTTTCCTGGGCCGGGAGTTCGCCCAGCGCCGGGAGATCTCGGAGCGTACCGCGCAGATGGTGGATGATGAGGTGAAGCGACTGATCGATGAGGCCTACGCTCGCGCCAGCGCGATTTTGGGTGAGAACCGCGAGCTGCTGGATCGGATCGCTCAGGCGTTGCTCGATCGCGAGACGATCGACCGCGAGGACCTCGATCGTCTGGTAAAGAACCAGCCGCTGCCTCCACGCAGCCTTCCACCGGCCGAGCCGGCCGCCGTCCCCTCCAACACGGCAACCAAGCCGGGTGCGACGCCGGCCCGCGCGCCGATCCTGGGAGCGCCCCCGGCCGAACCCGCCGGCGCGTGAATGTTACTCCGCTGGCGCTTCACTCTCCTCGAGCGGTGCGCGATGCGCTCCGCTCCCATGGGTGGGAGGAAGCGCTGGCGGAGA
>JBKPAO010000062.1:0-3416 GCA_046726475.1 Gemmatimonadota bacterium
TCGAGTGCGAGTGCGAGGTGCGGCCGCTCGAGGACATGTAGCGCCTTCGAGCGGCGGCTGTTACGGTGCCACCGTGAGGGTGCCGACCATGGTGGGATGAATCGCGCAGTGGTAGTGGTAAGTGCCCGGCTTTCTGAGCACGATCGAGTACGTGCTGCCAACGGCCAGCGGCTCGGATGTGGCGAAGGCGCCGTCGTCGGAGGCGATCTGATGGGTTACCCCGGTTCCACCCCCATAGGCTCCGCCGCCGCCATCACTGTTGACCCAGCGCACGCTGACAGTGCCTGGGCTGCCGAGGGTGAGCGCATCGGGGTTGGGGTCAAACGCGGTGGTCGTGAGCGCCGAGGCGCCCTTTACGATGATCAGGTCCCCGGGCGCAGGGCTCGGCGCGGTTGAGGTGTCGGAACCGCAACCGGCAGCGAGCCCGAGAGCTAGCATGGTGAGCGCGATCGTCAGTCGGGTCATGGGGCAGAGTCCTTTGTTTCGGGCCAGGGCAGGGGGCGGACCCACGGTCCGCGACCGTCGACGCGCGCTGTTCGCTGAACGTCGCCTGCCTCGGTGAGTAGACTGCCCGTTAGGCCGAATTATTCCCGGTTCGGAATCACTGGCTGGGAACTCCACCGCCACGCGCCTGAGGAGGGATCGGGTGCACGGTTCTGAGATGCTTACTTCCCCTTCACCCAGACCAGATCCCACGCCTCCCGCCGTTCCGCGAAATCCACGACGTGCCCGCCGGCGTCCCGCCGAAACACCTTCCGATACCGCGGCCGGCCCGGCACGAACAGTACATCCCGTGTCTCAGCTCGCAGGGTATCCACCTTCCGGCCGGTCTCCTGGCCGACGAGCACGGCCCCGCTCCGGCGGATGTCGTAGCTCAGCTCCGGCGACAGGCTGTAGGTCCCGACGAACTCGTCCAATGCCGCCGGCGTGAGCGCCACGGCCGGCGGGTCCGTGCGGAGCGCGAGCACCTGGGCGCCGATCAGCCGCCAGCCCGCCGGCGTCTTGAGCCACGTGTCGGTCGAGCGGTACTGGCAGTGGAGCGGATGCCCGTAGAAGGACTCGTGCTCGTCGTCCACGTGGGTCGTCACCGCGACATCGCCGTGCACGCTCGCCGTGAACTCGACGATTTTGATGGTGCCCGAAATCGTCTTCGGCAGTGGGCGGATGTCGCCGACCATCTCGCGCTTGGACCGGTGAGCGCCGTCCTCGGTCGTGTAGCTGACGGCGGAGTCGAGGTAGCGATCCCACACCGCGGCCGAGCCGCTCGTGATGGCGTCGAGCAGCTCCTGCGTTTGGCGCTGCAGGATCGCCTTGACGTCTACGACCGTGGGGACCGGGGGCGGCATGGGGTGCGCCCCGAGAACGAGCGCCACGACTGCCCACGACTTGGTTCGCATGCTCATTCCTTTCCGAGGGTGTATGGCCAGCGGCCCAGCGGCTCCGAGCGCTCTGGCGGACACGAGCAATGGACGACTTGGACAAGGAACGTACCACATCGATGCGGCTGATCGCCGCCGCGTCGGGACCCCGCGCAACTACGCCGGCACGGCGCTGCAAGGAACCCTTCCACCGATCCGTCGGTTAGCGAAGTATGACAAACATTGAACTGGGCCTGGACACCTTCGGCGACGTCACCGCGGACCTCGAAGGCCGCCTGGTGCCCCAAGCACGCGTCCTGCGCGACGTGATCGCCGAGGCCGAACTGGCCGACCGGGTCGGCGTGGACTTCTTCGGCGTGGGCGAGCACCACCGGCCCGATTTCGCCGTCAGTGCCCCCGAAGTCCTCCTCGGCGCCATCGCCGGCCGCACCGAGCGTCTTCGGCTCGGCACCGCCGTCACAGTCCTCAGCTCCGACGACCCGATCCGGGTTTACCAGCGCTTCAGCACTCTCAACGCCGTCTCCAACGGCCGGGCTGAGGTGATCCTGGGCCGCGGCTCGTTCACCGAATCGTTCCCCCTCTTCGGCTACTCGCTCGACGACTACGACGACCTCTTCGAGGAGAAGCTCGCGATCTTCGCGGCGCTTCGGGAAGCCGATCGGACCGGCCAGCCGGTCCGGTGGAAGGGCACGGTGCGCCCGCCGCTCGACGGCGTCCGCGTCTTCCCGCCGGTCGAGCACCCGCCGCTCAGCACCTGGGTGGGTGTCGGCGGCAGCCCGGAGTCGGTGGTCCGCGCCGCGCGCTACGGCTTTCCGCTGACACTCGCCATCATCGGGGGCGATCCGCGCCGCTTCGCGCCGTACGTGGAGCTCTACCACCGAGCCCTCGCCCAGCTGGGGCATGATTCGCTGCCGGTTGGCGTTCACTCGCCGGGACACATTGCGGATACTGATGCGAAGGCGCGCGAGGAGCTGTGGCCGGCTTATGAGGTCATGCGGAATCGGATCGGGGCCGAGCGCGGCTGGCCTCCGACCAGCCGGGCCGAGTTCGACAGTGAGATCGCGGCGGGCTCGCTGTACGTCGGCTCGCCCGAGACGGTTGCCAAGAAGATCGCGGCGACAGTGAGCGCCCTCGGCGCGTCGCGCTTCGATCTCAAGTACAGCGCGGGCACGCTCGGCCACGAGCTGCTGCTTCGGAGCATCGAGCTGTATGGGCGCGAGGTGATCCCGCGGGTGCGCCGGTTGGTTGTTGAGGAGCCGGTTCGGGTGGAGGGAAAGGTCGCCGCATCAGGCGTGTGAAAAGCTTGGACCACAGAGGACACAGAGGGCTCCTCGAACAATCACGCTCACGACATCGCGGTGGCGGCTATTGACGGCAGTTGTTTGAACAACAATTGCCAATGGTTGCTACCGCGATTTCGTGAGCCCTGAAGCCGAGAGGAGCCCTCTGTGTCCTCTGTGGTCCAAGCTTTTGCTGCGGCCGGGCTGCAGCGCCTCCTTCACCGCCCGAACCGCCCGCTCCTTCGCCTTCGCCTCGACATCGATCGTCAAGGTGCGGCCTCTCCACGCATCGGGGAAATCGGCCGGGTCGATATAGTCCGCATGAGCCCGGGTGTTCGGCGCCTGCCACCCACCCCTGGGTGACGACAGGTGGGCATACGGCTCCCGGTCCCCCCAGATGGCAAATGCCAGCTCGGTCGCCTCATCGACAGAGAGCCCGTCGGCCAGACAGCGGTGATTGTGGACGTCGTACAACAGCGGAACACCTGAGCGTTGGCACAGCGGCAGGAGGCATCGGGGGGCGAACGATCGATCGTCGTTTTCCAGGGCTAGCCGGTCCCGAACCCTGGTACTGAGACGGGCGAGCCCTCGCTCCAATCGTGCTACCGCCGCCTCGGTACCGCCGGCTGCGCCTCCGCCGTGCAGCACGATCACGTCCGCTCCAATCATCTCCGCGATCGTTGCCTGATGCTCCAGCTCCTGAACCGCGGATCGTACCACATGTTCGCGCTCCGAGTTGAGCACGACGAATTGGTCG
>JBKPAO010000063.1:0-5727 GCA_046726475.1 Gemmatimonadota bacterium
GACCGCGTCGGCACCCGCGTGCACCTTCATGTTGGACCCTAGCTCTGGCGGCGCCATTCCGGCCGGCAGGCGAATGTCCACTCGTTCGTTCCGGATCTTGCCGACGACATGCACATGATTACCCATATCGATCACCTGTTCGACCGCCACGGTGAAGTTCAGTCGGCCGTCGTCACCCGGTCGCAGGCTTCCGGGTGGTATGGCCACCAAGGTGTCATAAACCGGCAGCACCGTGTAGCCCAGCAGCTCGGCAGTCGCCCGGTCAGGCGGACGGCCATAGACCGCCCGCTTGAGTCCAGCCGCCTTCACTTCTCCCCCGATGAGGACAACAAGACGGTCGGCGAGCCGGAACGCCTCCTCCCGGTCGTGAGTCACCAGGATGGTAGTGGCGGTGAACTTGGCGAGCAGACCGGGAAGATCGGCGAGAAGCTGGGTCCGCGCGATGCGGTCGACGCCGGACAATGGCTCGTCGAGGAGGGTGACTGGAGCGCGGAGTGCGAGCACCCGAGCGAGATTGATGCGCTGAGCCTCGCCGCCCGAGAGTTGCCGAGCTGGTCGGTCGAGCAGATGTCTAACTCCACACTCTTCGGCCGCTTCATCAATGCGAAACCATCGCGTCGCCGCGGGTATCTCCCGTAGCCGGAGCGCGAGATCCAGGTTGTATCGGACGCTGCCGCGGAGGAAGACGCCGTTCTGGAAGGCCATCCCCACCAGCCGGCGCGCCGCCTCATCACCCACCGGCAAGCCACCCACCCGAGCCTCGCCGGTCGACGGGCGTTCCAGCCCCGCGATCACCCTGAGCAGGGTCGTCTTCCCCGATCCGTTGGGGCCGAACACAGCGGTGGTCGTGCCGCTGGGAAACCTCAGGCCGGGGATTTGAAGTACGGTGAGGCCGTTCTTGCTGAGGTGCAGATCGGTGACGGAAACGTCCATCAGCTGCGCTGGCGCTGCTGAATGATGGTGAGCAGGACGTTGACCCCAAAGGAGAGCGCGAGAAGCAACAGGCCCAGCGCCAATGCCACCGGCAGATTCCCCCGCCCCGTCTCGGTGACGATGGCGGTGGTCAACACCCGGGTGCTGCCCCGAAGATTTCCCCCGACGGTCATCGAGGCACCTACCTCGGAGATGACCGCGCCGAAGCCCGCCATGATCGCCGCCAGCAGCCCGAGCTGGGCCTCGCCTGCGATGATCCACAGCCGACGCAACCGGCTCGCCCCCAGGACATAGAGGAGATCGGGCAGCTCAACGGGCAGTGATTGGATCGATGCGGCGGTGAACCCCACCACCAGCGGTGTCGCGATGACGAACTGGGCCAGCACCATCGCTTCCTTCGTGTAGATCAGGCCGAGCGATCCCAAGGGCCCGCTTCGGGTCAGGAGCAGCCACACGATGAGGCCGACGACAACCGGCGGCATCCCCATCCCGGTGTTGACTGCGCTCAGCAACATCGTGCGACCGGGAAACCGGCCGCGCGCCAAGGCGTATCCCATCGGAATGCCGAAGACCATTGCCAGCGCCGTGGCAACCGTGGAGATGAACAGAGTGCGGCCGATGATTTGGTACAGCTCGGCGTCGCCGGTGAGCAGTAGGTGAAGCGATTCGGTCATGCTCGGCCCTTTCTGGACCTCATCCTGAGCCCACCCCACCTCATCCCTCGCTGCGCTCGGGATGAGGTACTGTCCGCCTGTCCGCCCGCTCTGACGGTAGCGCATCCGGCACGAACAGCGGCTGGCCGAACTTTGCCCGGCCGAACTGGCCGATCCACTCCTGCGTCTTCGGGTCGGTCAGAAACCGCACGAAGCGCGTCGCCTCTGACCGACGTGCCGTCGGATGCTTGCCCGGATTTACCACATAGGCGTGGTAGATGTTTTGGAGCTCGGGGTCGCCTTCCACCAGAGGGATCAGGCTCACCTTGTCCTTGAATGCCAGATACGTCCCTCGATCGGTGAGTGTATAGGTCTGGCGAGAGTCGGCGACCAGGAGAGTGGCCCCCATCCCCTGCCCCGTTTCCTCCCTCCTAGGAATCGACGCCGGTGCCACGCCCGCGGCCTTCCAAAGGGCAAGCTCCTCCTTCTCGGTTCCCGATCCGTCTCCGCGCGACACGAACGAGCCTTCCGCCGCAATCGCCTTCATCGCAGCCGCCGCATCTTTCCCGCCCCGCACGTGTGCCGGGTCACCCTTGGGACCGATGATGAGAAAGTCGTTGTGCATGATCCGCCGGCCATCGATCAGGTCGCCGCTCTGGACATAGGCCTTCTCCACTTCGGGTGCGTGGACCAGCACCGCATCGGCGTCACCCCGCCGCGCCATATCCAGCGCGGCGCCGGTACCGACGGCGATCGGCTTGACCTTGATGCAGCTCTCGCGCTGGAACATCGGCAGGAGCGAATCGAGCAGCCCGGTGTCCTGGGTGCTGGTGGTGGTCGCCAAAATCATCTCGCTGCACTTCTGCTGGGCGGGAATTGCAGAAGCGGAAAAGGCGGAAATAGCGGAAAGAGCCAGTGCTGAGCCCAGCGAAGCAACGGAGAAGGATCGGTTCATCTCAACCTCAGAAGATGACTTGGGCCTGGGCCAGGCCAAGACTCTTGCGCACTCCCGGCTCGCCCACCTTGCGGGAGACATACTCGAGGGTGAAGCGGGTCGCACGGCCCCAGGGAAAGAGATTCACCCCCGCGGTCCACGCCCGATTCTTCAGGCCGCCGGCCGGGGCGAGACCGGGGCGATCGAACCACTCGTACTTCAACACCGGCTGGAGCCAGGGGCGCACCGGCGCGGCGGCCAGCGCGTACCAGCCTCTATCGTCCTCGATATCGGCGATGTCCCGGTGCTGGCCGATGTACTCCCCCCGGAGAATGATCCAGGGCGCCTCGATGTTGGCGTCCACGCCGTAACGGGTGCTGTCGGCGAAGTAGCGCGCGACATTCGCGCCCAGCATCAGGTAGGGGATTGGCCGGAACGTCACTCGGGCGACGCCGAGAGCCGATGAGTCGCTGTTGGCGGTGACGTTCTGCCCCTCGCCGTTGAAGATGCCGGCGAAGATGGTAGCGCGTCCGCCGAGGGCATAATCCGCCATGACGCCGATGTCGCGGTTGGGCGCGAGCGAGTCCACCACCGTCGCGCGATCCGCGGTCTCGACTTCAGAGAGCGAGGTGATGAACTCGCGGGTGAACGGCGTCTTAAACTGGCCGATCTGCACGCCGAGCGTGTTACGGGTCCAACGGACGTAGGCGTCCTTCAAGGACACGCTCGCTCTGTTGGTGCCGACGCTGCCGGTGCGGAACTCTCCCTGGATCCGCCAGGTCACGTCACCCAGGACGCTGCCGGCTGCGGTCAGTCGGGCGCGATTGATGGATCCGACGAGCCCTACGTTGTCCTGGTAGGTCTCGCGTCCCTGGATGTAGCCGCTGAGCTTGACCGGTGGCGGGCTCGAGGCAGGGGTCTGGGCGTGGAGAACCTGCCCCGGGCGCAGCGAAGGGATGGGAAGCAGCAGCATCGCCACCGAGAGGGCGAGCGCGCATCGGGCGAGCATGGACCCCTTTCGACTAGGTGCACGTCAGGCCCGAACGTATATCGCGCCGGTTCGTTAGGCAACGGTGTGCATATCGGTGGACGGAACGTGAAAGACGACGGAACGTGAGGAACGTGAGGGACGACGGAACGTGGGGAATGACGGACCTCTCCCGCAGCCACTTAGGAGCCTCCGCGGAGTTTACCCCTGAGCACTCGCGAAGGTGTCGTCCCACGTTCCGTCGTCCCCCACGTTCCTCACGTTCCCCACGTTCCGTCGTTCCGTCGTTCCCTCCCCTACGCCACCAGCGCGAGGACGTCTCGCATCTCGGCGGACGATTGCCAGCGCTCCTCCGGCAGCTTGGCAAGCGCCTTAGCGATCGCATTCGCGAGATCGTCCGGCACATCGGATCGCATCGTCCGCACATCGGGCGCGGGCTCGGTGAGGTGCAGCTGGAGGACCACCGCCTCCCTGCGCCACACGAACGGCGGGCGTCCAGCTAGGCACTCGAAGAGAACGCAGCCGACCGAATAGATATCGCTTCGGCCGTCGATCTTCTGGTCGGCGTTGATTTGCTCGGGGCTCATATAGGACGAGCTTCCTACCGTCAGACCGGCCCGGGTGATCTCCCGGCTGATCGAGGTCGCGAACGCCCGGGCGATTCCGAAATCGAGCAGAACCGCGCCCCGACCAGGAGAAATGACTACGTTCTCCGGCTTGACGTCCCGATGGACGATGCCGAGCTGGTGGGCGTGCTCGAGCGCGTCGAGCAGGTCGCCGCCGACCCGCAGCGTGTCGGCTATGCTGAGCTTCCGGCCGCGGCCCAGCGCTTCCCGCAGCGTCGGCCCATCGATGAACTCCATGGCGAGGTACACGAACCAATCCCGCTCACCGGAGTCGAGCAGGCGTGCTATGCGGGGATGGCTGACTCGCGATACCAGTTTGATCTCGCGCAGGAACCGCTCGGCGGCCACGCTCTCCAGGAACTCGGGATGGAGGATCTTGAGCGCGACCTTCCGGCCGGCCCGGTCGTACGCGAGAAAGACCCGGGCATCACCGCCACGCCCGATCTCCCGCTCCACATGGAATCGATCAGCGAAGGTATGTTGCACCAGCCCTAGTAGCTGGGGTCGAGCCGGTTTTACTGACGCTGCCATTATGGACCTCCCGGGCACCCCATGTGCCTTATCTCCTCAAGCGTTGAGAGAAATCTGGTCAGGT
Organism: Gemmatimonadota bacterium; assembly: GCA_046726475.1. Taxonomy (GTDB): domain Bacteria; phylum Gemmatimonadota; class Gemmatimonadetes; order Gemmatimonadales; family GWC2-71-9; genus CAVVWJ01. The sequence goes on from JBKPAO010000063.1 coordinate 4,730, forward strand.
AGCGTGAAGGGGGCGTGAAAAGGCGGGGCAGCGGGGCAGCGGGGCAGCGGGGCAGCACGAAGCTCGCCAGGTCGTCATTCTGAGCCCTTCGCATGGCTCAGGGTAAACTCCGCGAAGAATCCCTCCATAGGCCATGGATTGACGCGGTTTAATTAAGCGATTAATTAAGAGGATGACCAACTCGTCCGACGCTACGTCCCGGGACCAGATTCTCGATGCCGCCGAGCGCCTCTTCGCCGCCCGCGGGTTCGCCCGTACCACTATCAAGGACATTGGGACCGAGGCCGGGCTCAACAGTGCCCTGCTCTACTACTACTTCGCCGACAAGGACGAGCTCTACCGGGAGGTTCTCCGCCGATTCGTGAGCCGCCTGGTCGCCCGAACCATGAGCGAGCTGACGGCTGCGGGGACCCCGCAGGCCAGGCTCCGTGCCTTACTCACGGCGCAGGCGGAGATGCTCATTGCCAATCCCCACTTTCCCCGGCTCATGGTGCGGGAGCTGGCGGAGTCAGACGGGGCGCATGCGGTGGAACAGTTTCACTTGCTGGCCGCCACGACCTTCCGCCGACTCTGCGAGCTGATCGCGGAGGGCCAGCGGGCCGGCATCTTCCGCAAGCACATCGATCCCCGCTTCGCGGCCATCTCCACCATCTCGCAGGTGGTCTACTTCTTTGTCGCCCGTCCCGCGATCCGAGTGTTGCTCAAGGCTGGGCCCGACGGTCCGTCCCCCCGGGTGGTGCGTGACTTCGCCCGGCACGCGGCGGACTTTGCCCTTGCAGCACTCGCGCAGCCCGCACCTACTACGAAGACTCGGCGACCGGTAGGCGCCAGTGCGGAACGGAGCGCCCGGTGAAGTACCAGCTGGTGCTCCTTGCCGCACTCGCCGCCTGCCACCACTCCGACGGGTCGATCAAGGCGACCGGGACCGTGGAAGTGCGGGAGATGGACGTGACGCCCCAAGTCCCTGCGAGGGTCGTGCGAGTGCTGACGGACGAGGG
>JBKPAO010000064.1:0-4523 GCA_046726475.1 Gemmatimonadota bacterium
TCACGTGGCGTCTTTCGCAATCATGACTTCAGTGGACTTGATGACGGCGACGATCGGCTCACCGACCTTGACGCCGAGTCGCTCGGCCGAGCTCCGGGTGATGACCGCGATCAGCTCCTGATCACCGATCTCGATGCGAACCTCGGCCATGAGCCCTTCGACAGTCAAATCCAGCACCCGTCCTCGAAGCTGATTCCTGGCGCTCAGATCGAGGCCGGCACGTTCGACCTCCGGCTGCCGGCCCAAGGCAGACTCGAGGTCTCGCTGATCGAAGAGCCAACGTCGGCCCACTCGACGACCAGGCAGCCTACCGGCGCGGGCCAGCGCCTGGACCCGTTTGACGTTGAGGTGGAGATAGGAGGCGGCCTGCTCAACACTGAGGAGTGCCATAACAACCCTTATGATACTTGATAAGACCAGCGAGGCAAGCAAGACTGGCGTCAGAGCGCCTTAAAGTACCCAACACCCGTGCCCGGGCCCCACCGGGCACCGGATTCCGCAGGTTCCTGGTCTTCTGTGGGTAAGCTAGGGAGTTATCGAGAGGGACGTGACCTGGAGACTACCCAACGTTCGCCAGGGCACGGGCTACTAGCGCGAGCAGGGTTTGAGGGCTGAAGGGTTTTTCGAGCGTCTCCGTTGCTCCCAGCAACCTGGCTTCCTGGAGGAGGTCCAGGTCGTCGGTCGTACTGCCACCCAAAATGGCGATGATGGGCACACCGGGGCTGTGGGCGCGCAGCTCGGCGATCGCTTCCAGTCCATCACTGTCCGGCATGAAGAGGTCGAGGATCACCAAGTCCCCGCCGTTTAGTTCGAGCCATCGGTGCATCGCATCCGCTCCGCTGGCTGCCTCAATGACTTCGTACCCTGCGATCACGAGTGTCTGCCCGACCGAGCTTCTGACCTCGGGATCGTCCTCGACCAACATGATCCGGCGCTCGAGCAATGCCATCACAGACGAGCTCGGGCCGGAAGATGGGAGTGAAAGGGCACAGTCAGCTTTCCTCCAATCGTTCGAGTTCATGAGCACCATATGTAGTGCTTCGGGGTTACCGATCTCCTGGGAGTCGCCGCGGCGCGCCGAGGTGCAACGGAGATCGCGGTCCGACGAAGAGTGCGGCAGGGCCTCATGGAACCCTCCGGGTTCGCCGAGTGCGGGGGACAGACCAAGGAGGGCCGGCAAGGAAGCGAGGACGCTGGAGCGTGACTGCGGGTGCCTCATGCACTCTAAGCAGACGAGTCATCTACTCCCGCATGAAGTGGCAGCTGTATCCGCCGGGGTGCTTGCGCAGATAGTCCTGATGGTAGCTCTCGGCGCTGTACCAGGTGGAGGCCGGCTCGATCGTCGTCGTGATCGGCCGCTTCCACTTCCCGGAGGCCTCGACCCGCGCCTTCACCTGCTCCGCGATCCTTTTCTGCTCCGGCGTCTGGGGAAAGATCGCGGAGCGATACTGGGTACCCACGTCGTTGCCCTGGCGGTTCAGCGTGGTCGGGTCGTGGAGCTTGAAGAACCACTGCTCCAGCAGATCTTCGTAGCTGAGCACCGAGGGATCGAAGGTCACCCGGATCGCCTCGGCGTGACCCGACTTGCTGTCGTGGGTGTCTTCATATTTCGGGTTCTCCAGCCAGCCGCCGGTGTAGCCCACGTCGGTGTCGAGCACCCCGGGGACGCCGCGCAGGATCTCCTCCACGCCCCAGAAGCAGCCGCCAGCGAGCACCGCCACCTCGGTCTGCTGGGCACCGGCGACAGCCGTGCGAGTCATTCTCTCGTGCTGGCTCATATCGGTTCTCTCCTCACCTCAGGTCGGTTCTCGACGCACTCGACCCGGGAGATGTACGCCTCCGTGCGAGTGACCCCATCTCCCGGCTAAACGTAAGCGAGTGAGGTGAAGGTTCCAGAGCGCGTGGGCTCAGCCGAACGTGAACGCAAAGGTCTCCACCCCCGGATCGAGGAAGTCGATCTCGAACAGTCGATCGGCGATCGGCTTCGGCTGGCGAATGAGCTGATACAGTCGTTGTTCGGTCGCCGTGCCGTTGCCGTCGGCATCGACGTCTAGGCCGTGGGCGCCGCCCGGCGGCTTGCCGTCGATGAGTACCCGGAATCGCACCTCGGCTCCTCCCGACCCCGGCCCCATCACGAGATGAAGATCGCGGGCGTGAAAGCGGTAGAGGATCCGCCCGTTGGCCCGGTGCAGCACCGTAGCCTGCTTTCCCACCGTCCACTCACCGGCCAGCGCCCACTGGTTGAGGTTCAAGCGCTCGGGAGCAGCATAGGTCCGCTGCCGGTCTGCGGAGGCGCCACCGGGAGACGCGAAGTTCTCGGTGCGCTCATAGCCGACGTAGTTCTCCGGAGACCTCAAGTCGCCCCAATCGGCGGCGGCTTCGACACCCCGGGCGTCGACCGACACCGGCTCGCCGCTGACGTCGCCCTTCCCCGCCTCGGCCAGCAACTGCTGAATGATCGTTTCTGACTGCTCGTAATCGCCCTCTCCGAATTGATGATGGCGGATGTTCCCCTTCGCATCGGCGAAATAGAGCGCCGGCCAATAATGGTTGCTGAACGCCCCCCAGATGGCGTGGTCGTTGTCTACCGCGATGGGGAAGTTGACCCCCTCGCGCTTCAGCTCCCGCCGCACGTTAGCGAGGTCTTTCTCGAACTCGAACTCGGGCGCGTGCACCTGGATCACTACCAGCCCCTGATCCCTGTATTTGTCGGCCCAGGCACGGACGTAGGGGAGGGTGCGGAGCCAGTTGATGCAGGTATAGGTACCGAACTCGACCAGAACGACTCTTCCCCGCAGGTCGGCGGCCTTCAGTGGCGGCGAGTTGAGCCAGGTGGTGGCGCCAGCGAAAGAGGGCAACTCGCCTTGGACCGGTAACGGAGGCACGCTCGGCATCGTCTGCTGTGCCATGTCGGTGTCCTCTGCTGAAATTTGACTCGGAGCCGGGTTCGTGCCGGCTAGCAACGCGGCAAGCAGGAGCAGGCGTGGGTTCATGATGATCGCCTGGCATACTTGCCGACTTCGATGACCGCATCGGCGAAGGCCCGGGGAGCCTCCTGAGGCAGGTTGTGACCTATGCCGCCCTTGATGGTACGGTGGGAATACTTGCCGGAGAACTTCCCGGCATAAGCACTGGGGTCCGGGTGCGGCGCGCCGTTGGCATCGCCTTCCAGCGTCATGGTCGGCACGGTGATCACCGGAGCCTGGGCGAGCCGCTGCTCCAGCTCGTCGTACCTCGCTTCGCCTTCAGCCACGCCGAGCCGCCAGCGGTAACTATGAATCACAATGGCGACATGATCGGGGTTGTCGAACGACGCAGCGCTGCGATTGAAGGTCGCCTCGTCGAAATTCCACTGGGGCGAGGCGAGCCGCCAAATGAGTTTCGCGAAGTCGCGCCGGTACTTGTCGTAGCCGGCCCGCCCTCGTTCGGTGGCGAAGTAGAACTGGTACCACCACTGGTATTCCGCCTCCGGTGGCAACGGCACCCTCCCCGCCTGCTGGCTCCCGATCAGATAACCGCTCACCGACACCAGCCCATCAGCCCGTTTGGGCCAGAGCGCCGCGATGATGTCGGCAGTCCGGGCGCCCCAATCGAACCCAGCCAGCATCACCCTTTCGATCTTGAGAGCGTCCATCAGCGCGACAGTATCGAGGGCCAGCGCCGATGGCTGGCCATTGCGAAAGGTGTCGTTCGAGAGAAAACGAGTAGTGCCGTAGCCGCGGAGATAGGGGACGATCACCCGGTAGCCGGCCGCGGCTAGCAGGGGAGTTACCTCGTCAAAGCTGTGAATGTCGTAGGGCCACCCGTGCAGCAGAATGACCGCCGGACCGTTGGTGGGGCCGGCCTCGGCGTATCCCACATCGAGGACGCCGGCGTGGATCTGCTTGATCGGCCCAAGCGATGGGCTCCCGCCGGGTTTGGTGGAGGTCACAGACTTCGGCATCGCGGAGGTGGCCTGCGCGACGGCAGAACCGAACGCACCAAACGGAGCGGCGGCAAGCGTCATCGCGGCAGTGCTCAAAAACCGGCGTCGATCATCGTTGATGGGTTCGGGCATGGTGCTCCACTCCAGCCGGGTGTGTGTGTTGCCCTCGTTCCATGAAGTCCAGAACCAGCCGGGCGATCTCGTCCGCCGCGGTGTCGAGCGCGAAATGACCCGCCTCGAGCACGTGGACCTCGGCCGTCGGCACGTCCCGGCGATAGGCCTCCGGCTCCGATAGCTCGAAGGACTTGTCATACTTGCCCCAGAGAACCAGCAGCCGAGGCTGGGTCGCGCGCATCCAGGCCTGCCATTTGGGGTATGACTCGACGTTGGTGCGGTAGTCGTAGAACAAGTCGCTCTGAATGTCGGCCTGGCCCGGCTGGTTGAGAAAGGCAAACTCATCGGTCCAGAGATCCGGGTCATAGCGTTCCACGTTGGGATCGTTACCGACATGCCGTGTCCGCGTGGTCGGCAGGGAGAGGAGATTGGTGCGCAACGCGCTCTCGTTGGCGGCGCGATTGGCCCAGAAGGCTCGCCGCGG
>JBKPAO010000065.1:0-7983 GCA_046726475.1 Gemmatimonadota bacterium
CTGGGCCTCGAGGTGCTCACCGGAGAGACCTGGGCTATTCTCGCCGGTAGCCGCTCCCGACTGAGTGCCCTCGCCCGCCCCTGGACGGTTCCTCCCCCTCTCACCGAATTGGCCGCCGGAATCGGCCTCGCGCTGCCCGGCGAGCCCGCGCAGCAGTGGACCACCGCACGGGGCTCAGTAACCCTCGACCATCCGGTGCTGGTCGGCATCCTCAATGTGACCCCGGACAGTTTCAGTGACGGGGGTCGTTTCCTCGGAGTGGACTCGGCCCTAGCCCGAGTCCAAGAGCTGCTCCAGGAAGGCGCCGAGATCATCGACATCGGCGGAGAGTCCACCCGACCGGGTCGCACCGCGGAAGTGCCGCGGGAGGAGGAGCTGCATCGGGTCGTTCCAGTCGTCCAGGCGCTGGTGCGTGAATATCCAACGCTGCTTCTGTCGGTGGACACGGTGAAAGCGGAAGTGGCCCGGATGGCTCTCGATTCCGGTGCAGCCATAATCAACGACGTCTCAGCGATGCGACTCGATCCCCGCATGGCGGCTACCGTGGCGGCTGCTGGCGCCGGAGTGATCCTCATGCACTCGAGGGGATCGATCCTGGAGATCGCGTCCTACACCCACGCTGAGTACGCCGGTGATGTCGTCGGGGCGGTGCTGTCGGAGCTTCGCGAAGCGGCGGATCGTGCGGCCGCGGCCGGCATCGGTACCGAGGCAGTCGTGGTCGATCCCGGTTTTGGGTTCTCCAAGACCGTGGACCAGAATCTGGTGCTCCTCGATCAACTCGGTTCGATTCAGGCTTTGGCCAGACCGATGCTCGTCGGACCCTCCCGCAAGCGGTTTCTCGGCTCAGCCACCAGCCTGCCGGTTGAAGATCGGGACCGAGTCACCGCTGCCGCCTGTGCGTTGGCGTATGAGCGCGGCGCGCGGCTCTTCCGGGTGCATGCCGTTGGTACCGTTCGCGAGACCCTCGCATTGGTTCAGGCGGTAGGAGGCCTCTCGTAGTGCGCTGGAGCGGGGAAGCGGGTGAGCCACCCTATACCGCCGCCGTGCTCGTTACCGGCGTGGTGTTGCTGGGCTATCTCCTCACGCTTGCTCCGACGGTCACCTTCTGGGATGCCGGGGAGTTCATCGCCGCCGCGCGGATTTTGGGTGTCCCGCATCCGCCGGGCACGCCGCTCTTTGTCATGATCGCCCACGTCTGGGGCTTGATCTTTCCGTTCGGAGAATACGCGGTCCGTACCAACCTGCTGAGCGCGCTACTCAGTGCGGCCGGAGCGGGGTGCCTATTCCTCGTTGTCCACGAGACGCTGCGTCGTCTCACCTCAGATCTCCCCCCAGAAACGGCGAGGGTGCTACGGCTCGGCGGTGCTGCGGCTGCTGCGATCCTCGGTGCCTTTACCTTCACCAATTGGCAAAACTCCAACGAGACTGAGGTCTACGCGGTAGCGACGTTCACCATTTCAGCCATGAGCTGGCTGGTGCATGTCTGGCGCGGAAGCCGGGGCAGCCCACGGGCTCCCCGGCTGCTCCTGCTGATCGTTTACCTGTCTGGGGTCTCCATCGGAAATCACCTACTGGCGCTCCTCGCCGGACCAGGGGTGATCCTGTTTCTGGTTATGACGCTCAGGGACGACCCTTCGCCCGATCCGGTCCAGCGGCGCGCCGAATGGGGCCAAGTGGCGGTGGTAGCCGGCGTGTGGGCTCTACTCATTGGAACTGGTCTCGGCAGCAGCGGGCTGATCGCTCTGGGAGGACTTTGCTTTCTTGCCGCCTCGGCATACGCCTTTAGCGGTGGGGCCGGCATCTTCGCGCTGCTCGCTTTGCTGATCGCCGGGATTGGGGTGACTCCGTATCTGTATATCTATCTCCGATCGGTGCAGCATCCCATCATCAATGAAGCCGCACCTCTGATCGAGGACGCCAAACACCGCTTCGACGCACTGCTCGCAGTCATTCGCCGGGCCCAGTATCCGCCTCGCACCCCGCTCGACGACCCCACCGTCGCTCATGGCCCCGATAACCCCGGGCGGTCGCTCAGCATCCTGGCAATTCAGGTCGCCGACTACATCGTGTATTTCACCTGGCAGTGGGCAAAGTCGACGGCGACGTGGATTCAGCTGGTGGTAACCCTGACGTACGTGACACTCGGGATCCGCGGGATGCTGGCGCAGCGGCGCGCCGATCGCGCGGCATGGTGGCTCCTCCTCGGACTCTTCCTGGTAACCGGCCCCGGCCTGGTGATCTACATGAACTTTAGGCCGGGGTTCGGACGCTGGTTCGAGACCTATCCAGCGGGAGCCGCGCACGAGGTTCGGGAGCGGGACTACTTCTTCGTCGTGAGTTTTATTGTCTGGGGATTGTGGGCCGGGGTAGGACTGGTGACAGTGGCTCGCGCCCTAATGCAACGCCCCAAATTTCGAAGACTCTCTCCGGCACTACTTGCTCTGGCGTTTCTGCCGGTGCTGCTCAACTGGACCTCCGCGTCCCGGCGAGGGCCCGACGCCCGGCTGGCCGCCGACTTCGCTTACGATCTCCTGAACACTGCGCCGCCATATGGGGTGCTGTTCACCTATGGGGACAACGACACCTTCCCGCTCTGGTGGGCCCAGGAGGTGGCGGGCATCAGGCAGGATGTCACGGTCATCTGTCTGGCATTGGCGAACACCGATTGGTACATGCGTCAGCTGCGGGAGAATCCGATCAGGCCGATCGATCGAAAACATCTGCCTGCCATCTGGCAGGGTGCGGTGAGGCAGTCGCCGAATCTGCCGCTGCACACGATGTCTGATGCGATGATTGGGTCGGCCATGAACGGCTATCTGGTGCCGGAGGACCAGAAGATTACCCTCGGTCCTCTGACTCGGGTGCTCAAAAAGGGAGCTTACCTGCTGCCCAACAGTATCCTGACCATGGCTGTGGTCCAGCAGAATGTGGGACGACGGCCAATCGTCTGGGCGATTACCACTGGCCGGGAGTTCGCTGGCCTAGCTGACTACGTGGTGCAGCAGGGATTGGGCTACTCGCTCCGGACCGCTCCGCCAGATACTTCATCTCCAGCCCTCGATACTCGGCGGCTCGCGGGCGCTCCGCTGGATATTCCCACGACCGAACGTCTGGTGTGGGACACCTACCGCTTTGCCGATCTGCTGAACAGCGACGTGACCAAGCTCGAGAGCACCAGCGCCAGTATCGCCTCGACGCTCTCGCTTCCATTCACCCAGCTGACCTACGCCTACAGTGCACGCGGGCAACAAGAGAAGATGTTGCGCGCCCTGGAGTGGGGGATGAAGCTCACGCCGAATCCAGCTCTCCGGACGGCGCTGGCCGAATTCCGGGTGCAAGGAGGTCGGAAAGGTCGGGAAGGAGAAAAGTAAGAACAGCACCGGTTCTCCTTCGACCTATACCGTACCGACCTTCCGACTTTCCCCACCTTCCCGTCTTCCGTCCTTCCCGCCTGCTCAAGCTCCCGCCTTCAATCCCAAAGCATCCTTCGGTAAATTACGGGGTTATGGATTTCTCTGGCCTGCCGAAGCGGCTGGCCGCCGTGCGCGAGACGATAGGCCAGCATCAGGGGATCGGTGGCTGGCATCATCCCGTGCGGATTGTGGCGGTCACCAAGACTCATGGGCCTGAGGTGGTCCGAGAGGCGTTCGCCGCCGGCCTTCGAGACGTCGGTGAGAACCGGGTGCAGGAGGCGCTGCCCAAGCAGGAAGCGCTCCTCGATGTGCCAGTGGAATGGCATCTGGTCGGGACCTTGCAGCGAAACAAGGCACGGCATGCCGCCGGACGCTTTGCGCTCATTCATTCGGTGGATCGAGCCGAGCTGGCGATAGAGCTTGATCGCAGGATGACAGCAGGTAGCCATCAGCGGGTGTTGATCCAGGTCAACTGTTCCGGAGAGCCGCAGAAAGGTGGGGTGGCGCCGGAATCGCTGCTGGCTCTGCTCGATCAGCTGCAAGAGCTCGAGCGGCTTCAGGTGTTGGGACTGATGACGATGAGCGCGCTGACCGAGGACCAGCGGGAACAGCGCCGAGCCTTTCGCCAATTGCGCGAGCTCCGCGAGAGCGCGGAACAGCAGGGCCACCAGCTAAGGGAGCTCTCGATGGGAATGTCGAGCGACTTTCCAATTGCAGTAGAAGAGGGTGCAACCATCGTCCGCCTGGGTACGATCTTGTTCGGGGAGCGATCTGCGTGAGCGACGATCATTCGTTTCACCTGACTCCCCTCGATGTGCGGTCGCAGGAGTTTGCCCGCGCGCTTCGGGGCTACGACCGCGCCCAGGTAGACGAGTTCAAGCAGGCGATCTCGGAGGAGCTGGAGCGGTTGCTGCGTGATCGGGGCCAGCACGAGGAACGGCTCCGGAGCGCTCAGGAACAGCTGCGAGCATTTCGTGACCGTGAGCGAGCGATGAACGAAGCACTGGTGGCTGCCCAGCAGCTCAGGGTGGACAGCCGGGAACAAGCGGAACGTGAAGCCGAACTGGTGTTACGGGAAGCCAGGGCAGAGGCGGAACGTATTCTGGAGCAGGCGCACCAGGAGGAGGCGCTGGTGCGCGAGCGGGCCGATGGCGTGGCCCGCCAGTTCACCGCCTATGTCGCGAGCTTCCGTACCCTGCTGGAACGCCATCTGGGTGAAGTGGACGGCCTCCAGCGCCGAGTTCGTCCTGGCACCTCAGGCTCCCCGGACGACACCGTGCCTGGGCGAGCTGAATGACGTCAGCCACACTGTACGAAAAGACCCAGGCGGCGGTGGATGTGGTTCGCGGCTCCAGCACGCTCGAGCCTGAGGTGGGAATCATCTTGGGGACCGGTCTGGGAGGGCTCGCTGAAGAGATCGAGGTGGAGGCCGCAGTCGGGTACGAACTGATCCCCGGGTTTCCCCTGTCGACGGTCGAGAGCCACGCCGGTCGGTTGTTGCTTGGGCGACTGGGAAAGCGACCGATCGTCGCGATGCAGGGCCGGTTTCACCGATACGAAGGTTATTCGCTCGACGCCGTCACCTTCCCGGTGCGGGTCATGCACGCACTCGGAGCCGGGACGCTCATCGTCTCCAACGCATGTGGGGGCATGCATCCGCTGTGGGCACCGGGTGACCTGGTGCTCCTCAGCGATCACATCAATCTGCTGGGCGACAATCCGTTGATTGGGCCCAACGATGATCGTCTGGGGCCTCGCTTCCCCGACATGTCGGCGCCGTACGACCCGGTGCTCCGGGCGCTGACGCGTGAGGTCGCCCGCGAGCTTGGCATGACCCTGAGAGAGGGAGTGTACGTGGCAGTTCCGGGGCCCAATCTGGAGACGCGGGCGGAGTATCGGATGCTCCGAAACCTCGGTGCCGACGTGGTGGGAATGTCCACGGTGCCGGAGGTCATCGTCGCCGCTCACGCCGGCATGCGAACCATCGGAATTTCCATCATTACCGATCAGTGTCTCCCTGATGCCCTGGAGCCGGCGGACATCGACCGCATCATCGCGACCGCCCGTCGCGCCGAACCTTCATTGACCCGGCTGATCAGCGCGGTCGTGGAGCGACTCCCCTGATGGCGTATCCCTCCTTGCCCGAGATCGATGCCAACCAGCTCGAGCTGCAGCAACTCGCGCAGTGGAAGGAGGAGGGACTCTTCCGCCAGACCGTCGAGGCCGGGCGCAGCGGCCCTCCGTACGTGTTTTACGAGGGCCCTCCTACCGCCAACGGCCGGCCGGGAATCCATCACGTCTTTTCCCGCACGATCAAGGACCTCATCTGCCGGTTCCATTCGATGCGGGGAGAGTCGGTGACCCGCATCGCGGGTTGGGACACCCACGGCCTGCCGGTCGAGATCGAGGTGGAGAAAGAGCTCCGGCTCAACGGTAAGAAAGACATCGAGCGGTTCGGGGTTCAGGAGTTCAATGCCCGCGCCCGGAAGAGCGTCTTCAAATACCAAAAGGAGTGGGAGGACCTCTCCGACCGGATCGGGTACTGGCTGGACTACGAGCATCCCTACATCACCTGCAGCAACGACTATATCGAGAGTGTGTGGTGGCTGCTGCAGCGTTTGCACCAGCGAGAGCTCCTCTATCGGGGACATCGAGTTCTGCCTTACTGCCCCCGCTGCGGAACCGTGCTCTCCAGCCACGAGCTCGCGCTGGGCTACGAGCAGGTCACAACCAAATCGATCTATGTGACCTTCCCGCTGGAGGATGATCCCGATCGGCAGCTCCTGGTCTGGACCACGACGCCTTGGACCCTGCTCTCCAACGTGGCGGTGGCGGTCCACCCGGAACTGGAGTACGGCGAGTATCGGGTGGGGGACCGCCGTTTGATCCTCGCGACTAGTCAGGAGAAGCTGCCGAGCAGCTCGAAGCCGGGGGCCCCCAGCTTCGGTGAGCTCGGTGCGGAGCGCACGTTCAAGGGCAGCGAGCTGATCGGCCTCCGGTACCGCCGGCCGCTCGAGGTCGTGCCGTTGCCCGAGGACCGGGCCTCGCGTCTAGTGGTAGCCGGCGATTTCGTAACTGCAGACGACGGATCCGGCCTGGTCCATATGGCTCCGGCCTTCGGCGCCGACGACTATCAGGCCGGCGTCGAGCACGGTCTAGCGTTGGTGCGGCCGGTGGCTCCTGATGGCACCTTCGCGGGCACCAGCTGGCCCGAGATCGAAGGCCACCTGGTTACTGCCCCAGAGACCAATGAGCTGATCGTGAAGCGGCTGAAGCAGGACGGCCGCTGGTATCTGACCCAGCCTTACAGCCACACATATCCACACTGCTGGCGTTGCTCCAGTCCGCTGATCTACTACGCCAGGGATTCCTGGTTCGTGCGAACCTCGGCTGTGAAGGACCGGATGCTGGAGCTGAACCGGCAGGTGGACTGGCATCCGCCCGAAGTCGGGGCGGCACGGTTCGGGGACTGGCTGGAGAACAACATCGACTGGGCCTTGTCCCGAGACCGGTACTGGGGCACGCCCCTTCCCGTGTGGGTCTGCGAGAACGACCCCAGCCACATCGAGGTGATCGGCAGCTACGCCCAGCTGGCGGAACGCTGGGGGCGCCCGCTGCCGGAGGATTTCGACCCGCACAAGCCGTTCATCGACCATTACACCTGGGCCTGCCGCTGCGGTGGTCTGATGCGCCGTACCGCGGAGGTGATCGACACCTGGTTCGACTCGGGGGCCATGCCCTATGCCCAGTGGCATTACCCTTTCGAGCGCCAGAACGAGTTCGACCAGCATTTCCCCGCAGATTTCATCTGCGAGGGCGTAGACCAGACTCGGGGGTGGTTCTACTCCCTGCTGGCCATCGCGACCACGGCATTCGACAGCCTGGCGTACCGTCACGTGATCGTGAACGACCTGCTTCGCGATGCCGACGGCCAGAAGATGTCGAAAAGCAGGGGAAACGTGGTGGACCCCTGGACCGTAATTCAGGAGTTCGGGGCCGACACCGTCCGCTTGTACTTGCTCGGGTCGAGCCAGGTGTGGCTGCCCAAGGACTTCGACCGGCAGACGATTCCGGACGTCGCCGGCAAATTCTTCAACGCGCTGAAGAACAGTTATCAGTTCTTTGCCGCCTATGCGGGCGACTGGACTCCGCGCCAATCTCCTGACGCAGCCAGGAGAACGCTACCCGACCGCTGGCTGCTGAGCCGGTTGGATGCGGTGGTGGAAAGGGTATCGGAGGCGTGGAGCGGATACGACGTCACCGCCGGGGTGCGTGCGATCATGGACTTCGTGGTGGACGACGTATCCCAGTGGTATGTCCGGGTGAACCGTGGGCGATTCTGGGCGCCGGATTCGGTGGCCGATCCCGCGGCGCTGGCTACCCTGTACGAGGCCCTGGCAACGGTGAGTCAGCTGCTGGCGCCTGCGGCCCCGTTCGTGAGTGACTGGCTGCACCGAGCCTTGACGGGAACCTCTGTCCACCTCGCACGGTTTCCGGTACCGCGCGGGCTGCGGAAACACGAGCTCGAGACGGCTATGGACGCGGTGCGCCGGCTGGCCTCCCTGGCCCG
>JBKPAO010000066.1:0-13962 GCA_046726475.1 Gemmatimonadota bacterium
CTTCTTCTCCTTCATCTCGGTCTCGGTGGCAGCACCGACGTTGATCACCGCAACCCCGCCGGAGAGCTTGGCCAACCGCTCCTGCAGCTTCTCCCGGTCGTAGTCGCTGGTGCTCTTGTCGATCGCGCTACGAATTTCCGCGATCCGGCCCTGAATGGCGTCTTCCTTGCCCTTGCCGTCCACGATGGTGGTGTTGTCCTTGTCCACTACCACCCGCTTGGCGCGGCCTAGATCGTTGAGCGTCGCATTCTCCAACTTGAAGCCCAGCTCTTCGGAAATGACCTGGCCACCGGTCAAGACCGCGATGTCGCGGAGCATCTCCTTGCGCCGGTCACCGAAGCCAGGCGCCTTCACCGCGACGACCTTCAGGGTACCGCGAAGCTTGTTCACCACCAGCGTGGCCAACGCCTCGCCCTCGACGTCTTCCGCGATGATGAGCAACGGCTTACCGCTCTGAGCTACCTTCTCCAGCAAGGGAAGCAGCTCCTTCATCGCCGAGATCTTCTTGTCATGGATCAGGATGTAGGGGTCGTCCAGCACCGCCTCCATCTTCTCGGGATCGGTGACGAAGTAGGGAGACAGGTAACCCCGATCGAACTGCATGCCGTCGACAGTCTCGAGCGTGGTCTCCAGGCCCTTCGCCTCTTCGACCGTAATCACGCCGTCTTTCCCGACCTTCTCCATTGCCTCGGCGATCAGGTTTCCGATCTCCTTGTCGTTGTTCGCCGAGATGGTGCCGACCTGGGCAATCTCGCGCTTTCCAGCGGAAGGAACCGAGAGGGTCTTGAGCTGCTCCACCACCGCGTCAACGGCGCGATCGATGCCCCGCTTCAACTCCATGGGATTGGCACCGGCGGTGACATTCTTCAGCCCCTCACGGTAAATCGCCTGGGCGAGTACAGTGGCGGTCGTCGTCCCGTCACCGGCGAGGTCCGAGGTCTTGGTCGCCACCTCCTTAACCATTTGAGCGCCCATGTTCTCGATCGGATCGCTCAGCTCAACCTCCTTCGCCACGGTCACCCCGTCCTTCGTGACGGTGGGTGAACCGAACTTCTTATCGATGACGACGTTCCTGCCCTTGGGCCCGAGGGTCACCTTGACCGCCTCGGCCAGATGATCCACGCCCTTCTTGAGCTTGGCCCGGGCCTCGGTGTTGAAGAGAAGCTCTTTCGCTGCCATGTCTGTCTCCTGAAAGGATCGGGCGAGCTGTCGCTGCCCGCGTCGATGTTAGCCGATCTTGGCCAGAACGTCGGAGGCCTTGATGATGATCACTTCGTCGTCGCCGAGCTGAAACGGCGTGCCGCTGTACTTCCCGTAGATGACGTTGTCGCCGACCTTGAGATCGACCGGGACCCGCGTCCCCTTCTCGATTCGGCCTGGACCAACGGCGATGACCTCGCCCTGGGTCGGCTTTTCCTTGGCGGTGTCCGGAATGTACAGGCCGCCGCGCATAGCTTCGGCCTCATCGGATGGCATGATGACGACGCGATCCTCCAGTGGCTGAAGCTTGAGGCTGGTCTTGGCTTTGGTAGCAGTTGCCATCGGGTACGACCTCCACTACAGGATAGGTTGAACTGGCTAAGCCATTGGCCTAGATAAAGTTGGCACTCAACATTGGAGAGTGCTAAGACCCAGAAAATAAGAACAAACCCTCAGGTGTCAAGCCAAAGACTCGAGCGCTGGACAGGAGCAATCACAAGGCCTGAAAACCCTGTCAGGGTGGCAGATTCTGGATTGAACGTCGGAAGGGACCGGCAGGATTCGAACGCCGGGTGGCAGGCTTCTCGAGACTAAAGATCGAATCGTATTTCGAGACCAACGTAGCGGCTCTCCTGCCGGTAAAACTGGCGCTGGGTGGAGAGTCCGTCGTGACCGATCAGGCCCAAGCTGATTTCATGACTCTCATCCGAGGTCGCGAAGGCCAGACCCAGCTTCGCGGAGGTACTCACCCTCCATCGGGTCGCCGCCCCGGCTTCGCTGAACAGGCCGGCGACGGGGCGCGCATGTCCGCCGAGGAGCCGACGCGAGCGGCCGTGGTAGTCGACGCCCAGTGATGCGGCAGTAGCCGGCAGCTTGAGCTCGTCATCGAGTACGTAACTGGCGCCTGCCGTCAGCCGCCACTTACCGACTATATAGCTGGCCCAGCTGGCAAGCACTTCCCTGGTCCAATCCAGCCGGTCGGCCGGGAATCGATCGCCATATTCGTCTCCCAGGTGGCTGCTCTCGTGATAAACCTCGAGCGTCAGCGCCCAGGCGTTGAGTGCGGCCGTTGTGTTTACCCCGACCACCCAATCGGTGCTGATGAGGGAGCTCTTGGGATCAGTGAGACTGAACCTGCCGTACACCTGAGACCCGAATCCCAGCACGATAGGATTCTTGCCTTCTTTCAGGGCGACCAACGGGAAGTTCTCACCCAGCACCACCTCGCCCTCGTGCTCCCGGCCAAAACGGCTGTCACCACGAGTCACGGTGATCAGACGTCCGACCAAGCCGTGGACTCGGGGAGACGCTTCAGGCAGCTCGAAGCTGGTTACCTGGGGGAAAAGCCGCTCCTGCCCCAACGCGCTTCCACGGTGCAGGATCGCCACCAACGCGATAAATGCAGGCGCCCGAATGCTTGACATTGGGTTTCGGCCTCAGGATTCTCCGCTGACCCAACCCATAGTTCTGTATTAGAATAGGTTGTGAGCCGACAAAGTTGCGCGCGCTTGAAAAGCGGCGCAATGGCATAAACGTCCCATCGGGAGTGCACCCATGTTGTGGAGCTCGATTTTCGCTGCGACGCTCGGCATCGGTCTCGTAGGTGCCAAAGCCGATCCCCGCGTCACCGTTGCGATCGATTCGTCACGCCACGAGCTCACCATCACCAACGGCCCCTTCGCGCTGCCCAATATGCCGCCGATGGAAGACCACAGGATGATGGACCTGGGTATGTCACACGACACGCCGGTCCAGAGGTTCGAGTGGCCCGTCGACGGATGGCTCCGCGGGTTCCGGGTGGATCTCGTCGACGCAGAGGGTCGTGCGGTGCCACGGCATGTGTTGCACCACCTGATCATGGTGAACTTCAGCCGGCGCCAGTTGCTGTACTCGGCCGCCGAGCGGCTGATGGGCGCGGGCACCGAAACCGATACCGAGATCAGGGTTCCCAAGACGATCGGTGTGCCCATGAAGCCCGGCATGAAGCTGGGGATGTACGTAGCGTGGCACAACGACACTGGAAAGGATCTCGAGGGCGTTTTTCTCAGGCTGAGGATGCTCTGGACGCCGAAGAACCAGAATCCCCCTCCGGTGAATGCACTGCCGATCTACATGGACGTAAACCTCACCGTCGGCGGCAGCAACACCTTCGACGTCCCCCCGGGCCACTCCACCAAGTCCTACGAGTTCACTCTGCCGGTTGGCGGACGCCTGCTGGGCGTCGGCGGCCACATGCACGACTACGGAAGCCGGGTCCGACTGGAAGACGCCGAGACGGGGAAGGTGCTCACCCAGGTCGTCGCCAAGAGGAGTCCGGATGGCAAGCTGGTGAAGATGAGCCGCGAACTGTTCGGGGTGAGCGGGTCAGGACTCAAGTTGAAAGCCCAGCACCGCTACCGGGTGGTTGGCGAGTACGACAATCCCACTGGCGAGCTCAGAGTGAACGGCGCGATGGCTCACATGGTGGGACTCTTTGTTCCCGACGACATGAAGAAGTGGCCGGCCGTCGATCCCAGAGATCCTATCTATCGCCGGGATTTGGCCTCCCTTCAGGTGCGGGGCGGCCCTGCCGGTATAATGCCGGGCATGCACCACGAGCAGATGGGCTCAGGGCACGAGCATCAATAGCCCGCGCTCCTGAGCCGTCAGGCGATCAGTTGGGCAAAATGCGCCTGACTCCAACCCATCTCTGGTACCACCAACGCCCGTAGGGGTCTTCCGCGCTCAAGTTGCTCACCTGCACGCCGCGGGTCGCGCTGTGAATGAACCGGCCCGCCCCCATGTACAACCCGACGTGAGTCACTCGGCCGCCGCGATTGGAGAAGGTGAGCAGATCACCCGGTTTGAGCTTCTGTAGCGCACGTTCGGCCTTGTGGCCTTCCTTGGCTTGATCGGTACTGCGTCGCGGTAGGCTGATCCCGTGCTTGCCATACGAATACTGAATCAGGCCGGAGCAGTCGAATCCCTCCCCGTTCTCTCCGGTCCCGCCGTATTCGTAGGGCCGCCCCATAGCATCTACTGCGGTGGCGATCACCGAATCGGCCAGGCTCGCCGGAGGAGACTGGGGCTGCGGCGGTGGAGCGGCCTCGGTCGGGAGGGCGGCAGGTCGGGCAGGGGGAGAAGCGCCGCCCAAGTGGAATGCGATCCCCAGCGCGAGCTCGGCACCATCGCGACCGCCAAGCGAAAGCTCTCGCCAGCGTCCTTCAGCTCCGACCGAGAGAAATGAGGCGGGAAAGAGGTCGTAGCCGAGTCCCGCCGACCAGGAACCCCACGGGTCGGAAAACGAACTCGAGCTCTCTGACCCCATGCCTCCGCTCAGACCGGCGACCAGATAAGGTCCCCCCTGCGGCCGACGGAACGCGGTGAGATCCGCACCAATGCCCGCCAGTCCCCCAGGCTCGGCACCAAAGCGTCGCGCGACGTCCCCGTGAACCTGCACCCCGAGGACGCCGGTAAGCCCCTGACTGACCCCCAACCGATAGGTGGTCCAGCCGGATGAGTCCCAAAAGCGCCCGATCCGCGCCTCGATGATCTGAGCGTTCGCGGGGTTCACCGGCAGAGCGGAAATCGCTCCGGTCATCAGCAACCCCGCCTTCCAGAATCGTTGTGTCAGGGAACTCTCCCCGTGCGCTCGCGGACCGGTCGCCCAGTGCGCAGGTCGACGAGATACACGTCGCCAGGCCGGCAGTTGGTCCACAATCTCGCACGCATAGTCGAATCGTTCAGGAACTCAGGGGGCTCACCGGTGTAGAGCAACGGTACTGCAATCCGAGTACCGGCACGGCGAATCTCGAGGCCACGCTCCTGGCATCGCTGGCCATCGAGGCCCTTGGCCGAGCGGGCAAGGGTAAACCAAACCTCCACCCCACGGGGGTTGGAGATCACGAGTGAATCAGGGGGTCGCACCTGCTGCGCCTGCTCCGGAGCGCGATGCGGGGCGGCTGGCCTGCAGGCGCCAGAGAGAAGGATTGCCAAAATCCGATAAGTCGATCCAGCGCGGAGCGGCAACGTTCAGCTCGGCTGGGAAGGCTCTGGCTCGGTCAGCTCTTCGGGTACCTCGGGCACGGTGGCGAACTCCGTCGTATCCGGTGTTCCGTCTTCCGTGACTGCGAGGACCTCTCGGACCTCAGGCGATCTGCGCAGGTAATGGAGCCAACCGATCAACGCCGCAAACCCGGCGAGCCCACCGCAGACTGCGGTGACCACGAGTCCTCGGACGGGATCATCGAGCTTGATGGCGAGGAGGGCGCCGGCAACTGCTCCAAAAAAAGAAGCCGCCCACGCCAGAAACGGGGTGAGCAGCCACCCGAAGATTCGAAAGAACAGGCGGACCCAGCGCATCGACTCAGGTGCGGCGCTTCCCGATCCCTGAGACGATTGCTGCCAAGGCAAGACCCGGGAGGAACGCCACCGCAAAGGTACCTAATGTCCACCGGGCGCCGGGGAATCCGAGAAGAATTGCCAGGATGGCCAGGAGAATCGAAAGCGCCAGGGCCGTAGCAAAAGCGGAGCCCGCCACCGGACGGCCGTTCCTTACTGTCTGATTGGCGAAAATCCACGCTCCCATCCAGGGGAGAAAGGTCCCCGCCATCCACCAGACTGGGTGATACCACCAATTGCTCCCGCCACCGACCTCGTACCAGCGGTTGGTGTAGGTTCCGATGTTCTGCAGCAGTATGACGTCCATCAGGAGAAACACGCCGGCAGCCCCGAGTCCGATCCCCGCGGCCCCTGCGATCCCCTCGATAGTTCGGGGCCGGGTCCAGAGACCGGGCAGCAGGCTAACCGCCGCCACTCCGACGAGGACGATCAGGCCGCATACGACGGTCTCGAGAACACCACCTAAAAACCGGGAAGCGAGCGAGAACAGGAGGACCAGCACCGCCTCGATCAGACCGAGCTTCACTGATCCCGCCACAATAGCAGGGACAGCGGTGACATCATATTCGCTGCTCAGTTCCGCCGTCGAGGTCATGCCGTCTCCGTTTGGGGTTTGGAATTCAAGTATACCGAGGCGGGAGCAGAGCGGCCAAGGGTGCCGGCTCAGGTCGCCCAAGCAAGCACGACCGCGAGGTCGGTCAGTGCCCACGCGAAAAGCGCACGATACATGCCGTGCTGATGCTGCCGCGGGGCCATGCGCCGATGGCGCCACAGCCAGGGCACCAGAACGAGTCCCCACCCCAGCGCCGCAAGAGCCAGCACCAGCCAACGCCAACTCTCGTACGACCTCCATCCCGCCCGAGCGGCGGCGGCGGCGAAAAGCCCGAAGGCAGCCATAACCCCTCCCAGGGCCAGCATCAGGCTGCGACGTACTCCCAGAAAGATGGCCAGCGTCTGATCACCTCGGCGGGTATCCTCCTCGACCTGGTAGATCTGAGTGAGCGGATACAGTGCCGCGAACAAAGGGCAAAAGCCAAGCAGGATCAGCCGTCCCGCCGGACCGACTGAAAGGCCAGTT
The DNA here is from genome assembly GCA_046726475.1 of Gemmatimonadota bacterium. Classification (GTDB taxonomy): domain Bacteria; phylum Gemmatimonadota; class Gemmatimonadetes; order Gemmatimonadales; family GWC2-71-9; genus CAVVWJ01. The sequence continues at coordinate 6,659 of JBKPAO010000066.1, forward strand.
GCCGCCCACCCGGCGTAGGGCGTCAGAGTGCCGAACCCCCACATGTTGATGATCCAATCCAGACCAGGGACTGCTTTGAGCCGAAACGGGGGGACCGAATACAGGACGGAGAGCAGCAGGCAAACCCAGTAGGCCAGAACATATCCTCGCGGAAGGAGGAACGCGGCGCCGCCACCACCCAGCATCAGGCCGAAGCCGAACCGAGCGAGATAAGGCGGCGGCGGAGGCGGCTGCCGGAGATAGGCGATGTCACCTTCGTCCCGGTCGTACGCGCTGTTGAGCGCCAGGGTACCACCGTTCAAACAGATCACCCACAGAGACACCCCCAGGAGCGCGGGGCCGAGGGCCTGCCCCGCCATCGCACCCTGAACGCCGACCGCGAGGAGGTAGCCGGTAAGACTGTGCGCTGCGAGGATTGGCCACTCAACTGGCCGGGTGTGGAGCAGGTAGTCCAATCGGGGGCCCAGCAGCCGGTATCCCGCCTGCCGCGCCCGGTTTACCACTCGAGTCCGAGATGCCTGGCTGCGATCCGGAGCCCGCGTAGCGTGAGCTCGGGATCGGTAAGCTTGATCGTGCTGGTGAGGGGGGTTACCAGCGGTGCGAGGCCGCCGGTCGCCACGACCTTCGGTGCATTCTGGCCGGGCCATTCCGCGGTGATTCGTCGGACCATGCCATCAACCGCATCGGCCGCACCGAAGAGAACTCCCGCCTGGATACATTCCTCAGTCCGGCGACCGATGACTCGAGCCGGTGCGCGGAGCTCCGTGGCCGGCAGCTTGGCGGCGCGTCTCGTGAGTTGATCCGCCGACGTTCTCAGTCCCGGCATGATGGCTCCGCCGATGAAGCGCGCGTCACCGGTGACACAATCGAATGTCGTGGCGGTACCGAAATCCACGACGATGCCATCGGAGCGGAACAGCTCCACTGCCGCGAGCACGTTCACGATGCGGTCCGCCCCGACGGTGAGCGGCTCGTCGACGTCGAGCGTGATCGGAAGCGGCGTTTGGGCGTCGATCGCGATGCCGCTGCAGCCGGTGGATAGCGCCACCCCACTGAGGATGCTCTGGGTGACCGGCGGAGCCACCGACGCGAGGCAGACCGCACGCACCTCGTTGGGAGAATGACCGCCCTGAATCAGGAACCCCCCAATGGCGCTGCCCCACTCGTCCGGCGTGCGATCGGGATTGGTCGTCAGGCGCCAATGCGCCTCGAGCTCATTGCCCTGGAACAGCCCGACGGTGATCTCCGTGTTTCCAACATCGAGTGTAAGCAGCATGGGTCAGCGGCTCCCTGGCACCGGAGCCAGCTCGATCGAGCTGCTCCGCAATGCAACCACGAAGTCGTGAAGCGTCCGCACCAGCAGCGAGCCGTCCTCGTTCAGTCCGGCCGCATGCCCGCGCACCGGCTGCCGAAGCTCCCTTCCCCGGAGCCAGTCACGGCGCTCGAACTGCACCAACTCGGCCGACGAGAGCCGGTCGGCACTCAAATCGATACGGCGTAGAGCGGCAACAATGGGTTCGGCGATGTCCTGGGAGGTAATACCAGGCGTCACTTGACCGAGTGCGACCACGCTGTCCTCCAGCTCGGCGGGGACGGCGTTCTGCACGTTGATTCCGATTCCTACGGCGACCCACCCCAAGGCTTCACCCTGCCAGCGCGCTTCACACAGAATTCCCCCCAACTTGCGATGGTCCAGCATGAGGTCGTTGGGCCACTTCAACTGGACCGTCTGGCTAGTGCAGGCTTCGATAGCGGCCGCAACGGCGAGGCCCACTCGGAGACTCATCACCTCGATCCCGCCCACGCCGGCGGGGCGCAGCAGAACGCTGGCCCAGAGCCCTCCAGGCGGTGAATGCCAGGGCCGGCCCCGTGAGCCCCGGCCTTCCAGTTGCTCACCGGCAAGAACCGCGGTGCCGGCATCCGCACCCTCCTCCGCCAGGGCGTGTACAAGATCCATGGTGGAGCCCACCCGCTCGAAGTAGTGAATTGGTCGAGACGGGGAGTTCCGTTGGTTCCGCGGCGGGAGCGGTTTCTCAGGGATATGTATGGCCCTTGGCTCGCTCAACCCTGACCTCTCGTCAGCAACAGGACGCTGCCGAACACGATGCGATACCAGGCAAATGCCGTGAAGCTGTGACCCGAAACGTAGACCAGGAAGCCGCGCACGACGACCAGAGCAGCCAAGAAGGAGACCGCAAAGCCAACCAGGAACATCGGAGCGTCAGCCGGCACGAGCATTGACCAGCTCTTGAGCAGGTCGTACAAAGTGGCTGCCAACATGACGGGAATTGCCAGAAAGAAGGAGAACTCCGTCGCGGCGAGCCGCGAGAGTCCGAGCGCATAGCCACCCATAATCGTCGCACCGGAGCGGGAGGTGCCGGGCACCAAAGATAGGACCTGGGCCAGGCCAATGCCGAGTGCGGTCTGCGGAGGAATGTCGTCAACCTTGGCGATCTTGGGCGAGGGAGCCCAGCGCTCGATCAGCAGAATCACGATGCCACCGATTACCAATGCGAGTGCTACGACAGTCCGGGTGAACAGCCGGTCCTTGATCCAGTTGTGCGCCACAAATCCGACGATGGCGGCGGGGAGGAACGCGATGATGAGATTGATGACCAGACGCCAGCTTGCGCTCTCCCGGGTGACGGAGCGCATCGTGCGAAACAGCCGAGCCCGGAACAGCCAGACCACGGCGAGAATTGCGCCCAACTGGATAAAGATCTCGAAGGTCTTGGCTCGCTCGTCCACCAGATGGAGCCACTCACTCACGACGATGAGATGACCGGTGGAGGACACCGGAATGAACTCCGTGGCCCCCTCGACCAGGCCGAGGAGAGCCGCTTTGAGCAGCAGGTCAGGGGTCACGAGGCGGGGTCATGCCACCACTGCGTGATAGAACGCCTCGTACATCGGCACGATACGGTCCGCCGAAAACTGCTGCGCCTTGGCGATGGCCGCAGCCCGCATCGCGGCGTGCCGCTCGGGATCTCGCAGCAATTCCACGGCACGGCGTCCCATCGCCTCGACGGACCCGACCGGCTCCAGAATGCCGTTCACCCCGTCGTCGATGACCTCGGGCAGCCCGCCGGCGCGACTGGCGACGACCGGCGACCCACACGCCATCGCTTCCAGAGCGGCTAACCCGAAGGACTCTGTCTGAGATGGAAGAATGAAGAGATCGCTCCCCTGGAGCAGCGACGCGACCGAATCGATCCTCCCCAGGAACCGAACGTCGGCGTCGGCTGTAAGCTCGTGCGCTTCGTTTTCCGCATCCATCCGCTCCGGTCCGTCACCGATCATGATCAACGTCGCCGGCATAGCACGGCGGATCCGGGCGAAGACTCGGATGACGTCCTTGACTCGCTTGACCTCCCGAAAGTTGGACACGTGGGTGATCACCTTGTGGCCCTCCGGCGCGAGCCGTTCTCGGCAGCCCGGTTCGCCCGGCCGGTACTCCTGGAGGTTGACGAAGTTGGGGATGACACGCACGTCGCAGTTGCCGCAGCCGAAGGCGCGGTAGGTCTCATCGCGAAGATAGGTCGAGACAGCAGAAACCCCGTCCGATTGCTCAATCGAGAACTTGGTGATGCCGTAGAAGCTCGATTCCTGCCCAACCAGAGTGATATCAGTGCCGTGCAGCGTGGTGATGACGCGGAGTGGCCACTCATCCTTCAGCATCTCCCGGGCGAGGTAGGCGGTGGTTGCATGGGGAATGGCGTAATGCACGTGCAACACGTCCAACCGCTCGCGCAGGGCAACTTCCTGTTGCTTGGAGGCAAGCGCCAGGGTGTAAGGAAAGTGATCGAACAGCGGATAGCGCCCCATCCGGGTCTCGACCTGATGGAAGAAGACTCGCTCGGCATACCCTCGCAGCCGGAACGGCGAGTCGTAAGTGATGAAGTGCACCTGATGTCCGCGGCGGGCGAGCTCCAGGCCCAGCTCGGTGGCGACTGCGCCCGATCCGCCATAGGTGGGGTAGCAGGTGATGCCGATTTTCATGGAGCTGGGAGCTGGGAGCTGGGAGCTACGGGCGGGCTGGCCAGAACCACGCGCCCGCAGCTGCACATTCCAACCCGCGCCATCGTTTCATTCAGTGTCATTGATATTGTGCTGAATCGTCCGCCCGTTGAGGTTGTGTCTACTACCCTCTGCTCCAACTCCCAGCTCCCAGCTCCTTGCTCCCAGCTCTCTCCCACAACGCCGCTATCTCGCAGGCCAGTTTCTCCGGCGGCCGGCTTGCATCCAGACAGGTCACCTGGCCGCCGAGCTGGTGACGGAACCAGGTCTGTTGCCGTTTGGCGTACTGACGGGTACTGAGCACGATCGCCTCGGCCACGGTATCGCGCTCCCGCTTTCCGTGCAGATACTCGACCGCCTCACGAACCCCGATACCATCGAGGCCTGGGCTTTGCGGATCGTGTCCCTCGGCTAACACCGCCGCGACTTCCTCGACCAAGCCCCGTTGCATCATCTCCTCTGCCCGGCGAGCGATCCGCTGGTGCAGGACGGGACGCGGAACGGTGAGGACAATGTACCATGGGTCCAACGCCCCTCGGCTTCGGGCCGCTTGTTGCCAGTACGAGAGCGGCCGGCCGCTGAGCAACGCGACCTCGATGGCCCGTGCGGCTCGCTGACGGCCCCCGCCTCGAAAACCCGGATCCAGCCGCGAGGCCCAGCGCAACAGCTCGATCGGCTCCAGTCGAGCGGTCCAGGCATCCATCGACCGGCGGCGTACCGCATCCAGTTCCGGCTCGGTGAACAAACCTTCCGCCAGCGCACGTACGTAGAGACCAGTCCCTCCAACGATGACCGGCAACTTGTCCCGGTCCCGAATGTCGGCCAGCCAGCCCACCGCGTCCCGGGCGAAGTGACCGGCGCTGTACCGCGCTCCGGGGTCGATGAGGTCGATCCCGTGATGCGGGACGCGGGCGCGCTCCTTTCGGGTGGGCTTGGCGGTGCCGATGTCGAGCCGGCGATAGACCTGACGCGAATCTGCGGAAATGATCTCGTGGGACCAGTGGGCCGTGAGCGCCAACGCCACAGCGGTCTTGCCCACCGCCGTCGGGCCCAGCAGCACCGGAACCTTAGCGCCGGCCAAACCGGCGCTCCAACTCCTCACGTGGTAGTTGCACGATGGTCGCCCGGCCGTGAACATCGTGTGGCGGAAGGTCGGTCGCAAAGAGCCGGAGCAGCAGCTCGCGCATCTCCCGCTGTTCCAGCCGCTCTCCCGCCTTGACCGCGGCCCGGCAGGCATAGGTGGCTGCGAAGCGCTGCAGCCGATTGGCCCAGCCACCAAACCGACCCCGCGCTAGATCGGCCACCATTTCGCGGAAGCAAGCCTCGGCGTCGAAGCGGGGGTGCGGAGCGGGAACTGCATGTACCACCACGGTTCGTCCACCAAACCCCTCGACCTCGAAGCCGACCCTCCGAAGCTGCTCGCCGTGAGACTCGACGGCATCGAGCTCTTCATCGGTGAGATCGAGAGTCAACGGGAGCAGCAGTCGTTGCGCCGGAGCGCCGATCCCGCTGAGCTGAGCCATGACCGCCTCATACAACACGCGCTCATGGGCGGAGTGCTGGTCGACGATGATGACCCCGTCGGGACCCTGGTACACGATGTAGCTGTCGAACACCTGGAGCAGGGGTGCCTCAAACCCTGTAGTGGCCCCGTCGCCTGCGCCGGCTGTTTCCCCGGTGGACTCCGGCGCGAAGAGCTGACCCATATCGCCCAGCTCCGGGCCTGCTGCATCAAACCCGGTCTGCGCGGGAAGACCCCGCCAATCCCCCACCGGAACGGCGGCTACGAGGGCACCCAGTGCTGAACGCGCCGCTTCTTCCACCACGCGCTCCACCCCTATCCGATCGCGGAAGCGCACCTCCAGTTTGGCTGGATGGACGTTGACGTCCACATCCTCCGGAGCGACCTCGATCCGGAGGTACAATGAGGGGCGATCTCCCGGGTGAATGGCGGCGCGGTATCCGGCCTCCGCTGCCCTGATCAAGAATGGATCACGAAACGGGCGGCCGTTCACGAAGAGTTGAGTCCTGCGGCCGGACGGCTGGGCGTCGCCGGGGCGCTGAATGTACCCGCTGACCCGAAAGGCACCGGCGGCATACTGCACCGGGACCAGGGTTCCAACCAGCTCCCTGCCCCAGACTGCGGCGAGCCGTTCCGCCGAGTCCTGTCCGGCGGGAACCGCCAGCCGGGTGCCGCCGTCCACCTGGAGCTCGAATCCGGTTTCGGGGTGCGCTAGCGCTAATGTGGCGATCGCCTCGTGCGCCGCACGAGTCTCACTGGCAGCAGACCGCAAGAACTTACGACGCGCCGGTGTATTGAAGAATAAGCCACGCACCGCCACGCTCGTGCCTCTTTGCCGAGTGACCGCGGCGACCCGCTCCAACCGCCCGCCTATCACCGTGAGCTCCGATCCCTCACCTTCACCATCATGGGTCGAGAGCGTCAGCCGGGAGACAGAGGCAATCGCCGGGAGCGCCTCGCCGCGGAAGCCGAAGGTGGCAACCCCGACAAGATCGGCAGCGGACCGTACTTTGCTCGTTGCATGTCGATCCAAAGCGAGCACCGCGTCTTCCCGGCCCATTCCGCTGCCATCATCACTCACCTCGATCAGCACCTTCCCACCGTTTTCTACCGCCACTCTCACGTGCCGGGCACCGGCATCTAGTGCGTTCTCGACCAACTCCTTCACCACCGATGCGGGGCGTTCCACCACCTCTCCCGCGGCGATTTGATCAGCCACGGCATCGGGCAGGATTGCGATGTGTCGAGCCATCGGGGAAATCTATCCGTTGATCGCGGCGATCGCGTCCGAGGCAACCCAGCCTTCGCGATCTCCAGGCGCGCGGACCATTGTCCATCCTGGCCCGCCGCGCAAGATCCGAACAGCGCCTCCTGGATCGAGCGGACCTATCGCTGGGGCACGGCCGTGAGGGGAGAGCCTCAGGGTGGTCTGGTCCAGCACGACCGCCACCGGCCGGTCGTACCAGACTAGGAGTCCAACTGCTGCGAGCGCCGCCATGGCTGAGAACACGAGGAGGACGCTCCACCGCTCACGCACCCGCGGCCGCCACACCCAACCGAGCCAGCCCACAATCCATCCCAACGCGCCGAAGAGCAGCAGCTCTTGCGGGGTGACCGGTGGTGACCAGAGCCAGCGCGAAGAGATCGCGTCCGGTAACGGCGTCAAACGCATCGCTCGTACGATGGTCGGTTCGCGCGGCGCGAGCCGGCGCGCCCGGACCCACGCTGCCGTCGCGCGACCCTTGGCGCCCAGCCGGTAGTATGC
>JBKPAO010000067.1:0-4684 GCA_046726475.1 Gemmatimonadota bacterium
GGGCGACAGCCTGCTGGTGACCGCGATGGTCCACAACCCCACGCCCACCGGCTACGAGGGTGTTCGGCTGCGGGTGCACCTTGAATTGACCCGCCCAAGCCTCTGGTTTCGGCCGCGGTCCATCCAGCCGGTCTACCTGGACGTGATGCCCCCGGCAGGCACCCACGGCTTCGACCTGCCCCTCGGTCGCTCGCGCACGAGCTGGGAGGGGCGGCCCGCGATCGCGGTGCGACTGCTCGCGGCGGGAGCGCATCTGCACCGGTTCGGGACGGCCCTGCGCCTCGAGGACCTCACGACGGGTGCGTTGATCTGGGAGGCGCGTCCGAGGATCGGCGCCGACGGTGAGGTCGAGAGCATGCCGATCCACTACTTCCTTCCCCTGGGTGCGACACTGTCTCCGGACCATGTGTACCGACTGACAGCGGAGTACGACAACCCGACCGGAAAGGTGCTCCTGGATGGTGGGATGGGCGCCTTGGGAGGGATCGTGATGCCGGTTGCCGGAGCCACCTGGCCTGCGGTTGCGCGCAGTGACTCGGTGTACCGACATGACGTCTGGGTGACCACCGGCTCCAGCGTGCATCACCACCGATCAAGGCGGCAGGCAGTTGAGCATCATCCCTGAGAAGCTCCTCGGTACCCAAATGACCCAGGGTATTGAAAGCTCGCCAACCGGGTACAACCCGTTGCGACGGAGTTAGGGGCTGACTTCCTGGGGAGGAGTAATGACGGTTCGTACCGCGGCCACCAAATCGGCCACGGAGAATGGCTTCTGCAGAAAGCGCTTGGCCATCTCGCCCTCGGGACGCTCGTAAGCGGAGATGTAGAGCATCGCTGGTGGGGAGGGAAGCCGTCCTACTTCCAGAGCAAACGCATGCCCCCCCATGCCGGGCATGACGAGGTCGGTAATCACTAGAGCGATCTTCCGCCGAGTCATCTGCAGCAGCTCCAGCGCCTGCTCACCGTCGTTGGCCAACATCACGCGATACCCTTCCTCGGCCAACGCTCGCTCTATAAACCTCCGAGCAATCGCCTCGTCATCCACCACCAGTATGTTCTGCGCCATAACAGTCCCCTCTCGCATACAAAGAGAAGGAGCCGAATTGTCCGGCTCCCTCGGCAAACATCACCGGGGACTGGGGCGTTTGCAATCCTGTGACTGGCGGGGCTGATGCCGGCCGACTCCGCCAACACTCCGCGGACGTGGGCTTCTCTGGCTCGAGCGCTCGCTTCACATCGGCTATCGTCGCGCCGCCAGAATACGCTGGTATAGCTCCATATGTTTTTCCGCCATCGCACCTTGGGTGAATCGCTCGGCGACTCTCCTTCGGCCCGCCTCTCCCATGACCTGGCGGCGTCCGGCGTCTCGGCTCATAAGCTCGAGAGCTCGGGTCAGTGCCGCGACGTCCCGAAGCGGCACCTCTAGACCCGTAACCCCTGGGACATTCACCTCGCGCACGGCGCTGGGCAGAGCCGTCGTAATCACCGGCCTGCCGGCCGCCATCGCCTCCAGGACCACGAGGCCGAACATCTCCTCGACAGTCACCGAGGGCAGCACCAGAAAGTCCGCATCTGCCATCCGGCGGGGCAGATCTTCGTCGGGGTACTCACCATACCACCGCACCCGGTCGGTGATCGCTAGCGCCTGGGCGAGCGTTCGCAACCGGGGACCCTCCGGTCCCGACCCAACGATGTCCAGCCTGAGGTCCGGAACCTGTTCCAGGGCGCGAAGCAGGATGTCCAGCCCCTTGTAGGCAACCAGTCGTCCGATGAAGATGGCCCTCGGTGGAGCGCCCGGGGGCGGCGGCGGAACGACTTGCCAGCGAGTCTGGTCGATGCCGAATGGAATCACCTCGACTTTGCTCTCGAACCCGCTCAGCTCGCGCGAGAGCGCCAGGTGGGCGCGGCTGGGGACGACCACGGCTCGGGCACGTTTGATCACCAGCCGGGTCATGGGGCGGTAGATGGAACGTAGCGAGTCGGCGTGTTGAGTTACGACGACCGGAGTAGTCCCTGCGCGAAGGAGGCACGCAAGATCGGCCAACGGATGCGGGTGATGCACATGAATGATGTCCGCTCTTTTCCATGCAGCAGCGATGTATCCGGGCGCGATCTCCTGTGAGCCCAGGGCCGCAAACGAAAATGCCCGGGTGACGGGGGATCGTGGCCGGGCGGGCTGTGCGCTCGAGCCGAGGCTTTCGACTGCTACCACCTCGACCTGGTGCCCCAGGTTGGCGGCGCCTTCGACCAGTGTCTGAACGACGCGCTCCATGCCACCCGATCGCGGCCAGTAGTATTTGGCAAGGTGGAGTATGCGCATGCGCCGATGTCACCTTGGGTGGTGAGAGGGGCCCTACGATCTATATTCCCATGTGGTGCGGCAACTTCACCGACACCCCGATCGCTGTCAACCTGACATTCCACGCCTGGTAACAGTGGTGAGCACCTGCGAATCCGCGGCTCAGTAACGTGCGCGCCGTGATTGTTTCCCATCTCTACGCCGACCCGGCCAATCGAGCAAAGCTCCGCTCGCTGGCTGGTTTAGGCGTGAGCCTGGCGGTGGCCGTACCGGACCGCTGGGCTGCCAACGATGGCCACTCCCACGGAACAACATGGGGCGACGATGCCGGTGTGCGAGTGATTCCCGTTTCAGTCCGTGGTCGGGTGGCCGAACCAACCCGCCTGCGATGGAATCCGAAGACCCTGCGGCGTTTGCTCACCGATTATCGGCCGGATCTGCTCCACATAGAGGAGGAGCCCTGGACCCAACCGGCCGCAGTGCTGCTCAGGCTCGCCCGGCGTCTCGGCATACCCAGCATACTGTCCACCGCAGAAAGCTTGCCGGGAGGCTACACCCTGCGGCAGCGATTCCGGCGAGAGCGCAACCTGCGACTTGCGCGGGGAATCATTGGGGCTAACCGGCTGGCGTTGGCGCTTGCCACGAAGCGACGCCCTACAGTTCCCCACGTCATCCTTCCCCAGATCGGCGTCACCCCACCCTCCGCTCTGCCCCGCGTGCCGCACCCCGGCCTGGCGATCGGTTTTGTCGGGAGGCTGGTGCCGGAGCGGGGCCTGGACTTGCTCTTCCGTGCCTGTGTCGGCCTCGCGGGAAAGTGGAGCTTGTCCGTCATCGGCACTGGGCCCTCTCAGGAGGAGCTCGAGTCGCTGGCCGAGCGGCTGGGAATATCGGCACGGGTCAGCTGGCTCGGACCGCTTCCCCGACCAGCGGTGGATGAGATCTGGCCCCGTCTGGATTGCGTGGTCTTCCCTGCCCGGACCACACCGCGATGGGTCGCGAGCGCCTCGCGCGGCGCACTCCATGCAATGGCCAACGGTGTCGCGGTGGTTGGAAGCGATTCCGGTGCTCTACCGGAGATCATCGGGGATACGGGGCGTATCGTGCCGGAGGAAAACGTGCCCGCACTGGCTGCTACCCTCCAGGAACTCCACGCCGACCGGTCCCAGTGTGAACAGTTGGGCGCCGCCGGAAGGCGGCGAATCATGGAAGAATTCTCCGATGCCGCCGTGGCCGGAAAAACTCTCGACTTCTGGCGATCGGTCTCGACCGCAATTAGTTGACATCTGGTGACTTACGAGCGAACTTCGACCCCCCATGCATTGGCCTGGCAAACTCCTTCTCCCTACCGTCGCGGCGGCTGGACTGACCCTGGTGTCAGCCGTGCCGCGGCTCTGGGCTCAGATTCCGCAGCTCCCACCCGGCCAACAGCAGCCGACGGCCGATCAGGCGCGTGAGCTCCTCAATCAGCCTGCCCTGGTAGAGCAGCTCCGGAAGAAGCTTCAGGCCTCCGGCCTGACCCCGGACCAGGTTCGTTCTCGGCTCCGCGCGGCAGGGTATCCAGAAACCATGCTTGACGATTACCTGACCGGAGCCGACACCACCAAGGCAGTTCGGCCCAATCCCCACACTCTCGACGCCATTCGAAGCCTTGGGGTCCTGAGTGAGGCGGAAGCCGACTCTTTGCAGTTACAGGACTCCTCCCTGGTGGTCTCGGACTCACTTCAGCGGGTGCTCGATTCTCTCAAATTCGTACGCGCCGATTCCGCTCGCGCCGACTCATTGGCCGACTCGCTTACGGTGCTGCAGGGACGGGGGCTCAAGCTCTTCGGGCTGGAGACGTTCCGCAGAACGTCCACTCGGTTCCAGGCGGTACAGGCCGGTCCGGTAGACGAGAACTACCGGCTGGGCCCCGGAGATGTTTTGGTCCTCATTCTCACCGGTGATGTCGAACAGGCCTATACCCTGAATGTCACCCGAGAGGGCTTTGTGGTGATCCCTCAGGTAGGCCAGGTCTATGTGGCGAACCTGACGGTGGGTCAGCTGGAAGATGAGCTCTACAGTCGCCTGCGGCGGGTGTATTCCGGCGTCCGCCGAGGTCCCAACGCCAGAACCAAGTTCCAGATTTCGGTCTCCCGGCTGCGCAACATTCAGGTCTATGTCGTTGGCGACGTGGTGCGTCCCGGAGCCTATCAGGTCTCGGGGGCGGGGACAGTGCTGACGGCGCTCTATGCGGCGGGCGGCCCTACCGCCAACGGAAGCTTCCGCCGGGTTGACGTGAGACGAGGAGACAAGCTCGTCACTACGCTCGACCTCTACGACTATCTGTTGCAAGGCAAGAATGCCAGTGATGTCCGGCTGCAGAACGGCGATGTGGTTTTCGTGCCG
>JBKPAO010000068.1:0-34969 GCA_046726475.1 Gemmatimonadota bacterium
CGCCTACACTTCTCACGCGAAACGGCTGATCGAGGCCGCATCAAAGCAGGCGCGTGAATCCGGTACCGGCCTGTCAGCGGAGCACCTCCTGCTCGCTGCGCTCCGCGAACCGCGTGGAACGCTGACCAAGATTCTGAGCGACGCCGGGATCTCGCCGGCTCGAGCTCAGGCCGAAGTGAGTCGCGGCTTTCAGGCAGAGGTTCCGTCCCGCGTCCATCCGGCAATCGCCAGCCGCTCCCGTCGACGGGTGCCAGTACGCCTGCTCCTGCTGGCGGCCCTGCCGGTAAGTTTCCTGCTCGAACGAGTCTTCCACGCGCCGGCGTTGGCGGTCTTTGCTACCGCCTGTCTTGGGGTCCTTCCCCTCGCCGGCTACATGGGTGAGGCCACCGAGCACCTGGCCCATCGCACCGGTCCGATGATCGGGGGCCTCCTGAACGCCACCTTTGGAAATGCCGCCGAGCTGATCATCTCCATCGTGGCGCTCCAAGCGGGCCTGGTCGGATTGGTGAAAGCGTCGATCACCGGCAGCATACTCGGCAACCTGTTGCTGATCCTGGGCCTCTCCCTGGTTGCGGGAGGAATCTCGAGGAACGAGCTCCGGTTCAACCGCACCAGTGCGGGGATGAGCGCTGGGATGTTGGCGCTCGCCGTCATTGCTCTCGTGCTACCCGCCCTCTACCATGCTCTGCATCCGCAGAGCGCGGCCCGTCTCGAATCGGAGCTGCGCATGTCGGAGGCAGTGGCCCTCATTCTCCTGGTGACCTACGGCCTGTCGCTGCTGTTCACCCTCAAGACCCATCGTCGCCTCTTCTGGTCTGAAGCCCACCCCCTAGAAGGGCCAGCCTGGGGGGTAGGAAAGGCGAGCCTGGTTCTCGGGCTTGCCACCGTCGGGGTGGCAATCGAGTCTGAGCTGTTGGTGCACGCAGCCACCGAGGCCACCCACACCCTAGGTCTAACTCAGACTTTCCTGGGGCTGATCATCATCCCGATCATAGGGAATGCGGCGGAACACGCCACCGCCGTGGTGGTTGCGCGGAAGGGTAAGATGGATCTGGCGCTGCAAATCGCGCTGGGCTCCAGCACTCAGGTCGCCTTACTGGTCGCGCCGATACTTGTATTTGCTGGAGTGCTGCTAGGGCGGGACATGAACCTGGTCTTCACCCCGTTCGAGGTAATGGCCCTGGGTCTGGCTACCCTCGTTACCGCCATCATTACCCTGGACGGCGAGTCACACTGGTTCGAAGGGGTGCAGCTTCTTGCAGTCTACATGATGATCGGGGTGGGAGCCTTCTTCCTGGTTTGACTTGCCAGGTGTGGCATCCTAAGTTAGCTAGGCGTAACTCCTTACGAGAGGCCATGGGTGCGGACTCGCCCGACGATTCTCTTTTTTTCGCCGGACGGGTGTCCGGTGCCGGTCCTGGTGCGGCAATGGGCTGGCGTCCATTCGTTTCCGCTGCTGGCCTTCAGCCAGCCAGCTGAAGTCGAGTCCATTGTGCTTCGTGGCCACCCCTGCCTCCTGTTTATCGACGGCGACAGTTCGGGGGCTATCGGGCTGGGGTTGGTTCGGCGCCTCAAGAGCGACGCTTTCACGGCCATCGTACCGGTGACCGCACTCGCTGGAACCCACCAGCCTGAAAAGGTCCAGGCGTGGTTTGCCTCGGGGGCTGACGAGGTTATTACCGGAATCTTTGCGCCGGCCGAGCAGCGATCCCGGCTAGATGCGATGCTAGTCCGGACCGAGCGGGATGTCTCGGTCCATCCCTCTACCCGGCTTCCCGGAACCACCGAGATAGAGCGCGAGATCCGCCGGCGGCTAGAGTCCAACCAGGAGTTCGCTGTCTGCTATGCCGACCTGGACCATTTCAAAGAGTTCAACGATCGCTACAGTTACTATGAGGGCGACCGAGTCATATACATCCTGTCGCGAATCCTTCACGACGTGGTCAAAGGCCTACTGGGACAGCGTGGATTTGTGGGCCACATCGGAGGGGACGATTTCATCTTCATCATCCCGGCGGGCGAGATAAGCCCGGTGTGTACCGAGATTCTGGAGGTGTTCGACGGCCTAGTGCCGCTCCAGTACAATGATCAGGACCGGCGAGCGGGGTACTTCTTCGGCAAGGACCGTCGAGGCCAGCTGCACCGCGTCCCGCTTATGACGCTGTCCATTGGCATCGTCACCAACCGTCACCGTCGTTTTGCTCATCCGGCGCAGGTGAGTGAGTTGGCCACCGAAATGAAGAGCTACGCGAAAACCCTGCCGGGCTCGGTCTTCGTGGTCGATCGCCGGCATGCGTCGAACGGAGAGGAACGGCCGGGGCCCAACTCTCGGGAGAAGGCCTGAGGAGATGACATGAACGTCACCTGTCCCAATTGCGCTACCGTGTATCGCGTCGACCCGGCGAAGGTACCCGCCGGCGGCGTGCGAGCGAGGTGCAACGTGTGCAGTGCGGTGTTCGCAGTGAGAAACGAAGGTGAGGCCGAACCCGCGGCGGCCACCGCCGCGCAGCAATCGGAGCGGAGGCCCCCGGAGCCAGTGGCAGCGAAGCCCGAGCCTCCGAGCTCCCCGGCCCAACCGGAGTTCCCAAAGCCGCCGGCCCCATCGGAGCCGCTGCGATCGACTGAACCGGTCGCTACCGTCCGTCTACCGAGCCCTGCGACGTCTGCTACGGTGCCGCCCAGTATACCCGCTTCCCGTCCGGCAGCACCTCAGCGGCCCACGATGCCTGCCAGTGGCCCGGTCGCACCGGCAGGAATTGCGGCTCCCGCGAACTCCTCGACCGCACGGCCGGGTGCCACGCTTAGTCCTCCGGCTGCCGCACCGCAAGCTGCTCGGCCTCCCATGGCGCCACCGCCGCCTGCCGCTGCTAAACCCGCCACCCCGCCGGCGGCGCCGCCAAGCGGGCCAGCGCTCAGGACAGCGCCAGCGTCGGTCACCGGTGGCCGACCGGCGAACCCCTTCCTTTCCCAGGATCCCGCGCTGAAGGCGCGCCGGTTGGCGAGAGCCCTGATCTCCGACATGGTCGTCTATCATCCCGGGAAGCGCCAGGAAGGTTTGCGGGACGGTAATCTCAAGGCGCTCTTCGACGAGGAGATCAAGAAAAGTTGGGAGGAATACGCTGAACAGGTGGGTCGGGAGGTGGCAGACTCGACGCCCTACTTCCGTGAAGCACTAAACGAGATCCTGGCGGGCGGCAGGCAGATCTTTTGAGATAAGAAGTAAGAGGTAAGAAGTAGGAGGTAAGAATGGGAACGAGTTCGACAATCCTCTCACCTCTCACGTCTCACCTCTCACCCCCGTTAACTTTCAGTAGTTCCTCTTCTGGAGAGCGCATGTCTGAGCTGGTTGACCGACTGACCGACCTGCAACGTCGGGTCGCTGAACTCCGAGACTTTCTTTGACCTGACCGGCAAGTCCGAGCGACTGCAGACGCTCGAAGCCGAGCAGGCCCTGCCGGGGTTCTGGGCTGACCCGGACGCCGCGCGCACATCGGTCCAGGAAATCAAGAGCCTCAAAAACTGGCTCACCCCCTACGACACTCTACATCATAGGCTCCAGGGAGCGCTCGAGATGGCCGAGTTGCTCGAGGCGGAGCCCGATGAGTCGCTTCAGGCCGATCTGGTTCAGGAAGCGGAGGAGATCGAGAGCGCGGCCGAGGCATTCGAACTCCAAGCCATGTTGCAGGGGCCGGAGGATTCGCGCGACGCCTTGCTCACTATCCATCCGGGCGCCGGCGGGACCGAGTCGCAGGATTGGGCCGAGATGCTCATGCGGATGTACGTCCGTTGGGCGGAGCGGCATGGGTTCCAAGTCTCCGTCCTCGACCTGCTCCCCGGGGAGGAGGCGGGCATCAAGTCGGTATCCATCGAAATTCGGGGGCAGTACGCCTACGGATATCTCAAAGCGGAAAAGGGCGTTCACCGGCTGGTACGGATATCGCCATATGATTCCCAGGCTCGCCGGCACACCTCGTTCGCCTCGGTCTTCGTCTACCCCGACATCGATGACACCATCGAGGTCGACCTGCGGGACGAAGACATCAAGATGGATGTCTTTCGGGCGTCGGGAGCCGGGGGCCAACATGTCAACAAGACCTCGTCGGCTGTCAGGTTAACCCACATTCCGACCAATACCGTCGTGTCTTGCCAGCAGGAGCGGAGCCAGACCAAGAATCGGGCGACTGCAATGAAGATGCTGAGAGCGGCGATTTATCAGAAGAAGTTGGAAGAGCAGGAAGCAGCCCGAGCCGTGGTCGAAGCGACCAAGACGGATAACTCCTGGGGCAACCAGATCCGGTCCTATGTGTTTCAGCCGTACACCATGGTGAACGACCATCGTACCGAGGTGAAGGTCGGCGATGTTCAGCGGGTGATGGACGGTGATCTCGACACTTTTATTCAGGCGTATCTCAAGCGGTTCGGAGGGAAAGCGGCCTAATGCCCGAGCGGGGTTCGTCAGCAACGGATCAGCCGTGAGCACCACGGAGGAGCGTTCATATATCGAGGCAGCTCGCCGGGAGAAGCGGGCAGAGCTCGAGCGATTGGGCGTGCCGGCGTACGCCTATCGGTACGAGCGCAGCCACACCGCAGCGGCGGCATTGGCCGAATACCGCGACGAGATGGGAGACGCAGGTCCCCAGGTGAGGATCGCAGGGCGGATCAATCGGCTTGGCTCACACGGCAAGACCACCTTCGGTCACGTGGAAGACCCTAGCGGGCGTATCCAGGTGTATTTCAGACAGGATGCGCTGGGTGAGCATTACCACCTTGTAGGACTGCTGGATTTGGACGACCACATCGGAGTGGAAGGCACGCTGTTCCGCACCAAGAAGGGTGAAATCACGGTGCGGGCTGAGCAGGTGACACTGCTGGCGAAGTCGCTCCGGCCGCTTCCCCGAGGGAAGACGCAGCACACCGAGGAAGGTGCCGTCACGTTCAGCGACCTCCAGGATCCTGAGGTGCGGTACCGTCAACGCTACGCCGACCTGGCGGTGCATCCGGAGGTTCGGCAGACGTTTTTGCTCCGAGCCAGGGCCATCAGTTATATCCGCCGCTTTCTCGAGGATCGGGGGTTTCTCGAAGTCGAGACGCCGGTGTTGCAGCCACTCTATGGTGGGGCTGCCGCTCGACCGTTCGTCACCCACCACCATGCGCTCGACATGCCGCTCTATCTCCGGATCGCCGACGAGCTCTATCTCAAGCGGCTATTGGTGGGCGGCTTCGAGCGAGTTTACGAGATCGGTCATGACTTCCGGAATGAGGGAATGGATCGCACCCACAATCCAGAATTCACGATGCTGGAGCTGTATCAGGCGTATGCCGATTACGGTGATATGATGAGCTTGACCGAGGCACTGGTCTGTGGCCTAGTGGAGCATTGCGTGGGGGCGTTGACGCTCGAGCGCCTGGGTACCACTCTCGATTTTACCCCCCCATTTCCTCGGTTGCCGTTCCTGGATGCGGTTCGGCGACGTTCGGGGTTGGATCTGCGGTCGGCTTCGGAGGCGGAGATGCATGCCGTGCTCCTTCGGGCCGGCGCCGATCCGGAATCAGTGAGAGCGCTATCGGGACCTCGTCTGCAGGACGAAGTCTTCAAGACGTTCGTGGAGCCCGACCTGGTGCAGCCGACCTTCGTGGTGGACTATCCCAAGGCTCTCTCGCCGTTGGCCAAGGAACACCGCGACGATCCCTCGCTCACCGAGCGGTTCGAGCTCTTTGTCGGAGGAAGGGAGTTGGCCAATGCCTTTAGCGAGCTCAACGACCCTGATGACCAGCAACGTCGCTTCCAGGACCAAGTGCAGCAGCGGGCGAAGGGCGATGCGGAGGCCCACACGTACGATGCCGACTACATCCGTGCGCTCGAGTACGGTATGCCGCCGGCAGGGGGGATGGGCCTGGGGATCGACCGACTCATGATGATCATCGCGGATCAGCCATCGATCCGAGACGTCATCCTCTTTCCTGCGATGCGGCCGGAGGGAACGTGACGGCGCTACCGCGGGAGAGCGGGGCAGCGGCGCAGCGGGGCGGCGGGGGCCCTCAGCCACAATCCTGGATGGCACGTCTACGTGCCGGGGTGCGTGAGCTCGCCGCCACGCTCCGCTGGCCCTCGAAGCTAGAATGGCGGATCGCCCGTCGATACTTGAGGAGCCGGCGGAACACGAGGACCGCTTCACTCAATACCGTCATTTCCACTGGGGGAGTGGCGGTAGGCGTGACCGCGCTTATTGTCGTGCTCGGCGTCATGAACGGGCTGCGCGACGATCTTCGAGAGCGCATCCTCGTTGCCAACCCGCACCTGCGCATTCTCACCTACGGCTCTGGTCTAAGGCTCGACGACTGGCGGGAGGTGCTCGAGCGGGTCCGGAAACAGCCGGGGGTCGTAGCCGCCAGCCCAGAGGTGATCAGCCAGGCCGGAATTACTGCGGGGCAGGACTATGGTGAGGGGGTCAACCTCCTCGGGTTCGATCCGGACACCGGGAAAAAGGCGGTGACCTCGCTGCCGCAGGCAATCACCAAAGGCGATCTGTCGTTCAGAACGACGAAACCAGGGGTGGATGGCGGGGTACTCCTGGGCTCACGCCTGGCGTCGCGACTCTCCGTCTATCCGGGTGACGTGGTCACGCTCGTCCCTGTCACCCAGGCCAAGGTGAACCCAGCGCTCGGCGTTGCGGTGCCGCGATTCTGGAAATTCGAGGTGACGGGTTTGTTCAACACCGGGATGTTTCAGTATGACAACCAATTTGTGGTGATGCCACGGCAGCTCGCGCAGCACTTTACTGGGCTGGGCGATGCGGTCTCCGGGATCGCGGTGCGAGTGAACAACCCCGACCACGCTCCAGCGATCGGCGCGGCCCTGGAGAATCGACTGGGGTATCCCTATCGCGCGCTCGATTGGCAGACCCAGAATTCGAGCCTCTTTAGCGCCCTTCAGCTGGAGAAGCTCGCGATGGGGCTGATTATCTTTTTTATCATGGTCGTTGCGGCATTCAACATTGTTGGAACCCTCACCATGGTGGTCACCGACAAAACACGGGAGATCGGCATCCTGCGGGCGATGGGATTGACCTCTCCGGCGGTCGCCCGGGTTTTCCTGGTGCAGGGGGCAGTGATCGGGGTAGTAGGCACCGCCATGGGCCTGCTCCTCGGCCTTTCGGTCTCGTACGTCGTAGACCGCTCGGGCTGGGTGCGCATCAACCCAGCGATATATTTCATTGATCACCTCCCCGTGCATATCGAGTGGCAGGACGTGGCTGTCGTAGTGCTCGCGAGTCTTGCGATCGCGTTGGTCGCGACCGTATACCCCTCGCGATCCGCTGCCGCCCTTACCCCGGTCGAGGCAATTCGCCACGAATGACGGCAATCCTCGAAGCGGCGGCCTTGCGGAAGATCTACCGCGGTGGGGACGGGAATCCGATCGAAGTCCTCTCGGGCATCGATCTCACAGTGGATCGGGGGGAGTTTGTAGCCATCGTCGGAGCCAGCGGTTCAGGCAAGAGTACCCTGCTACACCTCCTGGGTGCACTGGATACACCCTCTGATGGCACCGTTCGTCTGGCGGGACAGGCCTACGACGCCGAGAGCTCAGAAGGTCTCGCGGCTATCCGCAACCGAAAGCTCGGCTTCGTATTTCAATTCCATCATCTGCTTCGGGAATTCACCGCGCTGGAAAACGTCATGATGCCGCTGCTGATTGCAGGCGAGACCGATGGGCGGGCTCGATCCCGGGCGGAGGAGCTGCTCGCGGCAGTTGGACTCGCGGGAAGAATGTCGCACCGGCCTTCTCAGCTTTCCGGTGGTGAGCAGCAAAGAGCGGCGGTGGCGCGCGCCCTGGCTGCGGACCCCCTCGTCGTCCTGGCGGATGAGCCCTCGGGTAATCTCGACTACGCGAACAGCGAACGACTTCACCAACTGTTCGCGCATCTAACTCGTGAATTCGAGACTGCACTGGTAGTGGTCACTCACAACCGGTCCCTCGCGGCCCGGGCCGACCGAGTGTTATCACTCGAAGGAGGTCACCTCGTACCCCTTTCGAGTGTGGAGTCCATGCCCTGATGTCTTGTGAGCAATGCCACGAACGCGAGGCCGTCATCCACCTCACGCAAATCGTGAACGAACAGGTGACCACTCTCCATTTGTGTGAGCGGTGCGCCGCTGACAAGGGGGTGGAGAGTCCCGGGTCGCAACCAAAGACCCCCTTGGGCACGTTCCTCGCGGCCATGGGGCAGGAGTTGCCCAACCAGGTTCCCGCGCCCCGGACCGGCGACAACTGTGCCCGCTGTGGTGGCAGCTTGCAGGACTTCCGGGAAAGCGGACGGCTGGGTTGCCCCGACTGTTACCGGTCGTTCGAGGTTCCGCTCAGGGACCTGCTCCGACGGCTCCACGGCTCCACTCAACACGTGGGTGAGCGTTACGCCGATAAGGACAGTGCGCTGCCGGCGACGCCGGCTCGGCCTCAGGCCGCGGAGCTGCGGGAACAGCTGCGGCTGGCGGTGGAAACCGAGAATTTCGAGCTCGCCGCCGAGCTCCGAGACCGCCTGAGGGTGCTGGAATGATAGATCTCAGTCTCCTGACCGATGGGGGCGTCGGCTGGTTGGACGCGAGCGGTCCCTCTAGCCACCTCGTGCTCTCGACCCGGATCAGGTTGGCCCGAAATCTGGCAGGCCGGGTATTCCAAGGTCGCAACTCCGAGACTGAGCGAGAGGACATTCTCCAAACGGTCGAGGGGGCCGCCCGCGATACCGTTCTGCTTCGCCGGGCGATCAAATTCCGGCTGGATCGGATGGATCGGACCGATCGGCAATTGCTGCATGAGCGGCACCTGGTCAGCAAGGAACTCGCTGGACTGGACGCCGATGGACGAGTGCGCTCGGGTGCGTCGGTTCTGGTCCAGGACCGCCTCGGTGTCATGCTGAACGAGGAGGACCACCTCCGGCTTCAGGGGCTGCATTCCGGCTTTGCCCTGGACGCCGCCTATGCCGAGGTCGACAGGTTGGACGCCGAACTGGGACAACGACTTGCTTTCGCATTTCACTCTGAGTTTGGTTACCTTACTTCCTGTCCAACCAACGTTGGCACTGGGCTCCGGGCCTCGGTTCTGATTCACCTGCCCGGACTGGTGCTGACTAAAGAAATCTCGAAGGTGTTGCAGGGCCTGGCGCAGGTTGGACTCACCTTCCGCGGCCTTTACGGCGAAGGAAGTGAGGTCGTCGGCAACTTCTTCCAACTGTCCAACCAGACGACGCTTGGTAGTTCGGAGTACGAGCTGTTGGACCATCTGGGGAAAATGGTCCGGCAGGTCATGGACTATGAAGAGCAGGCCCGGCAGGTGCTTCTGCGAGATGCTCCTGCCATTATCGAGGACAAGGTCTGGCGGGCGTACGGGCTGCTTCGTTATGCACGAGCCCTGTCGTTCGAAGAGGCAATGAACTTGTTGAGTGGCGTGCGACTCGGGGTAGGGGTCAACCTCATTCCCGATGTCGGCATGTACACGCTCAACAAGTTGTTGGTCTACACCCAACCGGCGCACTTGGCGGTGGCTGAGGGGGTGGCACCAACCGAACCCGACCTGCCACTCCGGCGGGCACAGTTCGTGCGCAAAGTGTTGGAATCCGAAGTGGGGCGCCGCGGATGAGCCGAGACGACAATCTTCGGAAGCTACGCAGGGTACCGAGATGAACGGATACAACTTTACTGACCGTGTCCGCAAAGTCCTGCAGATGGCCCGTGAAGAGGCGGCTCGCCTGCATCACGAATACGTGGGGACGGAGCACATCCTCCTCGGCCTCATCCGAGAGGGTGAGGGGGTGGCGGCGGCAGTCCTCACTAACCTGAACGTCGACCTGGAAGACATTCAACAGAAGATCGAAGAGACCGTCAAGAAGGGCAAAGCAGCCGCGGCTGCCGGTCCCGATCTTCCGTACACGTCCCGGGCCAAGAAGGTGCTGGAGCTTGCGATGACTGAAGCTCGCGAGCTGAACCACTCCTATGTCGGTACCGAGCACCTCCTCCTCGGGCTTCTGCGGGAAGAGAAGGGAATCGCAGCGCAGGTCCTGACCGATGCGGGCGTCAACCTCGAGCAATCGCGGGCCGAGACCCTGCGGCTGCTGGGGAGTGACATGCCCCAGGCGTCGGCCGGCGGCGGGAGCAGTCAGCCCAGCGCAACCCCGAAGTCGGAGAAGAAGTCCAAGACCCCGGCCCTGGATCACTTCTGTCGCGATTTGACGCAGCTTGCCGCGGAAGGACAGCTCGACCCCACGATTGGGCGGGCCAAGGAGATCGAGCGGGTCATGGAAATCCTCGCCCGCCGGAAAAAGAACAACCCGGTACTCATCGGCGAGCCGGGAGTTGGTAAGACGGCGATCGTCGAGGGACTGGCGCTGCTCATCGCCAATGGGCTCTGCCCTGATGTGCTGCGGGATCACCGCGTCCTGTCGCTTGATATGGCGGCGGTCATCGCGGGAACCAAGTACCGCGGCCAGTTCGAGGAGCGGCTCAAAGCCGTGATGAACGAGATTGCCCAGAACAAGCAGATCATTCTCTTCATCGACGAGTTGCACACGCTGGTTGGAGCGGGTGCCGCTGAGGGAGCGATCGACGCGTCGAACATGCTGAAGCCGGCGCTCGCGCGGGGCGAGCTCCAGTGTGTGGGTGCCTCAACCCTCAACGAGTACCGGAAGTACATCGAGAAGGACGGCGCTCTGGAGCGGCGGTTCCAAACCGTCGTGGTCGAGCCGCCGACGGTCGGGGAGACGGTTGAGATCTTGAAGGGCCTGCGGAAGAAGTACGAAGACCATCACCGGATCAGCATCCCCGACGCCACGCTCACTGCGGCCGCTGAGCTGTCCGAGCGCTACATCACCGACCGGTTCCTGCCGGACAAAGCCATCGACGTGATCGACGAGGCGGGGGCGCGCGCCCGGCTGGCCTCGCAGGTGCCGCCCGCCGAGGTGGCGGAACTGAAGACCGCGCTGGAAAAGGTCAACGTTCAGAAGGAAGACGCCGTTCGGGATCAGAACTTCGAGCGGGCCGCCTCCCTGCGGGACCAGGAGCGGGACCTCCAGAATCAGATCCGTCTCAAGAACGAGGAGTGGGAGCGCGAACGGCAGACCAAGCGGCCAGTGATCGACGAAGAGGCCATCGCTTTCATCGTCTCCCGCTGGACCGGTATTCCGGTCACCCGTCTCCAAGAGGCGGAGACCGCCCGTCTGATGCGGATGGAAGATGAGCTTCATGGCTCCGTCGTTGGTCAGGACGAAGCGATCAAGGCGGTGTCCCGGGCCATCCGGCGTTCGCGCGCGGGACTCAAGGATCCGAACCGTCCGATCGGCTCCTTCATCTTCTCCGGGCCCACCGGGGTCGGAAAGACGGAACTTGCCCGCGCACTGGCGAAGTTCCTTTTCGCTGATGCCTCGGCGCTGATCCGGGTGGATATGTCCGAGTACATGGAAAAGTTCTCGGTCTCTCGTCTGATCGGGGCCCCCCCGGGCTACGTCGGCTATGAGGACTCAGGCACGCTGACCAAGGCGGTCAGAAGGAAGCCGTATTCCGTCGTGCTGCTGGATGAAATCGAGAAGGCGCACCCGGATGTCTTCAATATTCTGCTCCAGGTGCTGGACGAGGGCCACCTGACGGACAACTACGGTCGGGTCATCGATTTCAAAAACACGGTCGTGATCATGACCTCCAACGTCGGCGCTCGCGACATCATGCAGGGAAAGACCCTCGGGTTCCACGGCGGCGATCAGCGGCGGAGCTTCGAGAAGATGCAGGACACCGTGAAGGAGGAGATGAACAAGGTCTTCAACCCGGAATTCTTGAACCGGCTCGATGACGTGATCGTGTTCCACCCGCTGGACAAGGATCACATCGCGCAGATCGTCGGCATCCTGCTGCGTGAAGTGCAGCGCCGTCTGGGTGACGAGGTGAAGCTCACCCCTGCCGCTACCGAGTTCCTGGTCGAGCATGGCTACGATCAGAACTACGGGGCGCGTCCGCTGAAGCGTTCCATTCAGCGCTACATCGAGGATCCGCTCAGCGAAAAGATCCTCATGGGTGACTTCGGCCGGGGAGACGAGATCGAGGTCGATGTGGCGCCCGACGGCGAACGGCTGGTCTTCCGGGCGCTGACCGGAACCCAGGCCTGACTCCAGTGCGCCGGGCTTCTTCCCGAAGTCCGGCGCACCTACTTTCGACCGTCGCCGATGCGCCGTTTCCTTTTAGTTATTGCCGTCAGCAGTCTTGTCGTGGGGTTGCGAAAAGAGCTCGCGGCCCAGGACGTTACCCCTCCCTCCGTCGATAGCATCGCCGTCCAAGGCAATCAGCGTCTTACCCCGGCGCAGATTATCGGCAGCTCGGGAATCGTCGTTCACCAGCCGATCAACTACCGAGACATCCAGCGCGCCATAACCGCGCTCTTCCGCACCGGTCAGTTCGACGATGTGCTGGTAGAGCAGCGGAATGCCGGCTCGCGTTTGATCCTGGTCATCCGGGTGAAGGAGCGCCCGGTGCTGGAGAAGTGGGTGGTTCGAGGCGTCGAGCGTTTGGGTGAAGGGGTGGTGAAGGGCAGGGTAAAGCTGAATGAAGGCAGGCCCCTGGATCGGAACGCAGTGGAGCAAGCCCGGGCGGCGATCGACTCCCTCTACAAACATCAGGGCTATTACGCCTCGCGGGTCAAGGTCGTCCAACTCACTCCTCAGCCGGGCAAAGCTCGCGTGGTCTTCGATGTCGAAGAAGGCGAGCGGGTGGCGATCAGCCAGGTGGTCGTCGAGGGCAACAAGCACTTCTCTGACAAGGCGGTCGTGAAGCACATGGCGACCCACCCCGAGGGGTTCTGGTGGTTCCAGAATGGGGAATACGACGATCGCACCGTGGAGCAGGATGTTCGCGAGCGGCTCCCCAACTGGTATGCCGATCAGGGCTATGTCGACTTCCAGGTCACCCACGATTCGCTGATCTCTGACTCAACTGGCGGCAAGGCAGTGCTTCGGCTAACTGTCGACGAAGGCCCGGTCTATAGAGTTGGCACCTTCGACATTCAAGGAAATCGCCGCTTCTCGACCGAGGAGCTGCGCGCCTTGTATCCGTTCGGTCCGTTGGGTCCGACCGGCGCGCCGGTAGCCGGGTCTCGGCCGTTCAGCCGGACCGAGTGGAATGAGGCGACCGAGAAGGTGCAGAAGCTCTACGCCAACAACGGCTACATCTACGCGCAGGTCCAGCCGCAGGAAGTCCGGCGGACCGATCGCCGGGGAACGCCGGTCGTAGATCTCAGCTGGAATATTCGAGAGGGATCGCCCGCCACGATCAACAAGGTCGAGATCGTTGGCAATGATGTCACTCACGAGCGAGTCATCCGCGAAGCGATCGTTATGCTGCCCGGCGATCTCTTCAGTCAGGACCGCCTGATCCGCTCGTATCAGAACGTGGCGAACCTCGGTTTCTTCCAGCAGCCACTGCCGCCCCCGGATGTGAAGCCGGCGGCGAACGGTGTGGATGTCGATATCATCTTTCGGGTGGAAGAACGACGCACCGGCAACATCAACTTCGGCGCTTCCCTGGGCCAGGGCACCGGGGTGGGAGGGTTCCTCGGGCTGGAAGAACCCAATCTGTTCGGTCGGGGAAAGCGCGGTAAGCTGCAGTGGCAGTTTGGAAAGAACATCAACGACTTCACTCTGAGCTACACCGACCCTGCGATCAAGGAAAGCCGCATCTCCGGTACCATCTCGCTGTTTGACTCCAGGGCCCGATACACCGTCGGCGACCTGGGGCGACGCAAGCAGACGGGAGGGAGTTTCCAGCTTGGCTTCCCCTTCCTGGGCTCGCGCTACACTCGGCTCTTCACCTCGTACTCGTTACAGGATATACGGTATCAGGAAGGGTCCGCGGATATCCAGCAGCAGTTCCGGTGTCCCAAGGGATGTACGAAATCCACGCTGGGAAGTAGCCTGGTCCGCGACACTCGCGTCGGCCTGCCCTTCGCCACTGGCGGCATGATGACTAACGTCAGTGGCGAGCTCGACGGTGGCTTCCTGGGTGGCAGCGGAAACTACCAGAAGGTGGACCTCGAGGGGCGTTGGTATGCTCCACTCGGCACCATGGGGGGAGCAGGCCAATTGGGAGCCGGCGTGCAGTTCGTATTGGGGCTCACGGCAAAGACGGGTTTCGTCTTCGGTGACGCAGGGCCGTTCTACCAGGACCTTTACGCGATGGGCGGAGTGCAGTACGGCGTCCCGCTTCGGGGATACGAAGAGTTCTCCATCACCCCCAATGGTTTTGATGTGTCTGCGGGCGGTAACGCCGCCACCTCCCAGTCGTTCGGGAAGTCGTACGCCGCTTTTACCGTGGAAGCCGGGGCTCGAATCAGCCAGTCGCTGTACGTCAGCACCTTCTTCGACGCCGGGAACGTCTATCGCAGTGCGCGGCAATGGGACCCGACGCGGTTGTTCCGCGGGGCGGGCTTTGGCGCGGCGGTGATCTCCCCGCTGGGTCCCATCGGGGTGGATATGGGCTACGGCTTCGACCGAGTCGATGTCACTGGGCGGCCCAACCCCAAGTGGCAGCTCCATTTCAAGCTGGGCAATTTCTTCTAAGCAGTAGGCACGCACCTTTCATCGGGAGTGAAGCATGAAGCTTGTCGTCATGGGAGTCTGGGTGGGATTGGCCGCTGTGTCGGCGGTGAGAACCGGGTCTCTTGCCGCGCAACAGGGTGGAAACCCCAAGATTGCCTTTGTGAACACCCAGGCGATCCTCAAACAGACACCCGGGTACGTCAAGGCGGAGTCGACCTTCACCAAAGAGCTCGCCACCTACCGCGTCGAGGTCCAGAAGCTGCAGGCCAGCCTCGATTCGGCTGCTTCGGACTTCGACCAACAGTCGGTGATGCTGAGTCCGACTCAGCGCGCGGCCAAGCGAAAAGACCTCCAGGCGCAACAGCAGAAGCTGGAGCAGCGTACCCAGGAGCTGCAACAGCAGGCCGCGACCCGGGAGCGTGAGCTCCTCGATCCCATTCAGAACAAGGTGAACAGCGTCATCGAAGGAGTGCGGGCGGCGGGAAACTACGCGATGATTTTCGACGTCAGCGCGCCGAACAACGGGATCGTCACCGCGGACAAGTCGCTCGACCTCACTCAGCGCGTCATTCAGCAGCTCAAAGCAGGCAGCTAGGCGCGTGGCGAACGCGAGTCTCACCGCGCAGGCGGTCGCCGATCTCGTCGGTGGCCGCCTGCTTGGCGATGGGAGTGTGCGCATTCAAGGTATCCGGCCGCTGGACCGTGCCGGCCCCGATGCTCTCTCCTTTGCCACATCGAGTCGCTACGCTGCTGACCTCGGGAGCTCCCGCGCGGGCGCCGTCCTGGTTCCCGAGGGCCTCGCGAGCGGGGCAGCTGGCCCGCGCACCAGAATCGTCGTTGCAGATCCTTATGACGCACTCGTCCGGGTCATTCGCGCGCTCTTCCCTGATAAGGCACCGACTCCAGGGATTGATCCGACTGCCCGCATTGGCCAGGGAACGGTCCTGAGTGCTGATGTCTCGGTTGGAGCCTACGCCGTCATCGGGGACAATGTGCGGGTCGGGGCGAGGACCCGGCTGGCTGATCATGTCTCGTTGGGAGACGGGGTTGTGGTAGGAGACGACGCGGTTCTTGGACCCGGTGCGGTGTGCTATTCCGGGGCGCAGTTGGGCGATCGGGTAGTGCTGAAGGCGGGAGCCGTGATCGGAGGAGATGGATTCGGGTACCTCTCGAGCAACCGAGGCCATATCCGAATCCCTCACGTGGGCGGCTGCGTTCTCGAAGATGACGTGGAAGTCGGCTCGAACACCTGCATCGACCGCGGGAGTGTTGATGACACAGTGGTGGGCCGCGGCACCAAGATCGACAACCTGGTTCAGGTCGGGCACAACGTGCGAATTGGGGAGCGCTGCCTGATCATGGCAGGGGTGGGGATCGCGGGGAGCACTCACATCGGTAATGAGGCGATCCTGGCAGGACATGTGGGAGTAACCGATCATCTCGTGATCGGCGATCGCGCACGGATCGCGGCTAAGAGCGCCATCTTCGGTGACGTGCCGCCGGGTGCCTCCTTCAGCGGCCACCCTGCGCGGCCGCACCGGCAATTCCTCCGAGCGCAGGCGGCGATGTATCGGCTTGCGCCGATCGTTGACGAGCTGGAACGCTTGGTACCTGCCCGGGCGCCGCGTGCCTAGGCGTACGCTCGCTCAGACCGCCTGCGTGAGCGGTGTCGGCCTGCACACCGGCACCTTCGTCTCCGCCGTCTGCCAGGCGGCCCCTCCGGGACAGGGTATCGTCTTCCGGAGGACGGATCTCCCCGGGGCACCACCAATTCCGGCCCGACTCGGCGAGGTAGAGTCGACGGAGCGGCGGACCGCCCTCGGCCACGGGGAGACCGTGGTACAGACGGTGGAGCACCTGCTCGCGGCGGCGGCCGCGCTGCAGCTCGATGACCTGACTATCGAGCTCGACGGCCCCGAGCCGCCGATCGGTGACGGCTCCTTCGCTCCCTATCTCACCGCTTTGCAGCAGGCCGGGATCGCGGAGCAGCCCGGTGACCCCGTGGTGTACCGGGTGACCACGCCGTTCCAACTCAAGGAGGGCGACTCTTCCTACGTGGTAAGCCCCGCCAAGTCACTTCGGCTGACAACAACAATCGAATGGTCACATCCGCTGATCGGGCGCCAGACCGGCTCCTACGAAATCAATCCCGCGGACTTCGCCCAGGAAATTTCGCAGGCGCGCACCTTTGGATTCTTGCATGAGGCCGAGGCGCTTCGGGCTCGAGGCCTCGCGCTGGGTGCGGCGCTGGAGTCGACTCTCGTGCTCTCGGACGATGGTCTGGTCGGCGGCACACTGCGGTGGCCCGACGAGTTCGTCCGTCACAAAGCAGGGGACATTCTCGGGGACCTGGCGCTCACGGGCGGACGCATCCAGGCCCACGTCATTGCCACAAAACCCAGCCACCAGGGTAATATTGCGCTGGCCCGCTGGCTTACCCGCACTGGACGGCGCGAGGGAGGCGTTGTGATGGACATCGGACGCATACTCGACGTCATCCCTCACCGATATCCCTTTTTGCTGGTAGATCGGATCATCGAAGTCGAGGGGACGAAGCGGATTGTGGGCATCAAGAATGTGACGATCAATGAGCCCTTCTTTCAGGGTCATTTTCCGGGGCACCCCATCATGCCCGGCGTGCTCATCATCGAGGCGATGGCGCAAGTCGGGGGCATGCTCCTGCTCGGCACGATCGAGGATCCGGACCAGAAGGTGGTCTATTTCATGTCGCTCGACAACGTGAAGTTCCGCCGTCCGGTGCTGCCCGGCGATCAGCTGCGCTGCGAGCTGGAAATGCTGCAAAACCGGGGACGGACCTGCCGGATGAAAGGAGTGGCATATGTGGAAGGGCAGGTGGTCGCCGAAGCCGAGATGATGGCCCGCGTGGTGGACCGGTGAGGAGGCCCTCGATCCACCCCACCGCGCTGGTGGACCCGGCGGCGGAACTGGACGGGGATGTGACGGTGGGACCTTACAGTATCATCGGGCCGAACGTGATCATCGGCGATGGTTGTCGGCTGGGTCCCCGAGTCACACTGCACCGGAACGTGCGCCTCGCTGAGGAAGTATCGATCGGAGATGGATCGATCCTCGGCGGGGATCCTCAGGATCTCAAGTATCGCGGCGAGGAGACCTGGGTCGAAGTCGGAGCGGGAACGATTATCCGGGAGTATTCCACCATCAATCGGGCGACCTCGGCCACGTTCAAAACGACCGTTGGCGCCCGCTGCTTCATCATGAGCTATGTGCATCTGGCTCACGACTGCCACGTGGGCGATGATGTTGTGATCGCAAACGCGACGCAATGCGCTGGGCACGTGACCATTCACGACCGCGCCGTTCTGAGCGGGCTCAATGCAGTGCACCAGTTCGTCACCATTGGCACCTACGCCTTTGTGGGGGGAGGCTCGCGGGTCAATCAGGATATCCCGCCTTACGTCAAGGCGGTGGGCAATCCAATGGAGCTCTATGGACTGAACTCAGTAGGACTCCAGCGTGCGGGTTTCCCGGCTGAGACGGTGGCCGCGCTGAAGCGGGCGTACCGCCTGTTCTTTAACTCCGATCTCAACCTGTCCCAGGCGCTGGAGCGGGCGCGCAGCGAGCTGCCTGCCTTCCCCGAGGTCGACCGCTTCCTGGCGTTCGTGGAGTCCAGCGAACGAGGTGTTCCCGCGTGAGCGGCCGGCTTCCGGTGGGGGTGATCGGCGTCGGTGCGTTGGGGCAGCACCACGCTCGCCACCTGGCCCGACTGCGTGAAGTTCGGCTTGTCGGGGTATGCGATATCGACGCGGGCCGGGCTGCCAAGATCGCGGCGGAGCTGGGAACCGCCGCTTTCGTAGACACGGACGATCTCCTGGCCAAAGTGGAAGCGGTGACGGTAGCGGTCCCGACGCCCGCGCACGTGGACGTTGGGATGCGTGCACTGGAGCTCGGGATCCCCGTTCTTATGGAGAAACCACTCGCGGCTACCCTTAGTGAAGCAGACCGGCTGATCGCGGCGGCCGACCGGCGCCGGGTGCAGCTCCAGGTCGGTCACATCGAGCGGTATAACCGAGCCCTTCGAGCTGCCGAACCCTACCTCGATGGACCGCGCTATTTGGAGAGCCAGCGCCTGGCTCCGTTCCAGCCCCGGGGAACCGATGTGGCTGTCGTACTGGATCTGATGATTCACGATTTGGACCTCGTGCTTCACCTTACCGGCGGCAGTACGGCGACCGAGGTCAGAGCCTCGGGCATTTCGGTGCTATCCCCCCATCTGGACCTGGCCAACGCCCGGGTGGAGTTTGCCAACGGCGCGGTGGCACAGGCGACCGCGTCCCGGGTGGCACGGGAGCGGATCAGGCGGCTGCGGCTTTTCCAGCCCAACGGGTATTTCTCGCTCGATCTCGCGAGCGGGGGTGGTGAATTCATGCGGGTCCGAACTGGATGGCAGCCGGGGACCGGCCGGGAGCTGGCCGACGTTGTGGAGCGGATCGTCCTCGAAGCCCCCGAAGCCGACGCCCTCGCCCTGGAGCTGCAGAGTTTCGTGCACGCCATCCGCGGGGAGCGGGAAGTCGTCGTGCGTGGCGAAGAGGGGCGTGCCGCATTGGCGCTCGCGCTCCGGGTCGCTGATGCCGTGCGGACCCAGCCGCTCGCCGTCACATCGCACTGATGACTGAGCGGGGGACGCCTCGCATCTTCATTTCCGCCGCCGAGCCTTCGGCCGATCTCCACGGCGCGGGGCTGGTGCACGCATTGCTGTCACGATATCCCAACGCAACCATCGAAGCCTTGGGTGGACCGAACCTGCGCCGGGCAGGCGTTACGATCCGGTATCCCATGGAGGGGCTGGCGGCATTTGGTGTCGTGGAAGTCGTAACCAAGATCCGAACTCACTTCCGGCTGCTGCGGGCACTGCAAGACGATTTTCGGGCTGGCCGTTACGATCTCTTGATCCTGATCGACTATCCGGGCTTTCATCTGCGTGTGGCCGAAGCGGCTCACCGCGCCGGTACCAAGGTCCTGTACTACATCGCTCCGCAGCTCTGGGCCTGGCGCCCCGAGCGGGCCCGGCGGCTCGCCGCCGCGGTCGACCGTCTGGCTGTGGTCCTGCCGTTTGAACGCGACTTCTTCGAAAAGCTGGGGCTTCGGAGCGAGTACGTCGGTCATCCGCTGGTGGACCGAAGCGCGCCGCTCCCCCGGGAGCGGGCGCGCGCTCAGCTTGGTATACCGCTAGAGAGCAGGGTGCTTGGGATCTTTCCCGGGAGCCGGACCCAGGAAATCAGGCGACTCTGGCGACCGTTTCGCGATGCCGCCCTGGCTTTGCTGAAGGAAGGCAGCTGCGACCGAGTGTTGGTTGCAGGTACCGCAGACGGGGTCTATCCTGACCCCGGGCCCCTCGAGATCCTGCGCAAGGACCCCCTGACGCTGTTCTCTGCTGCCGATGCGGCACTGGCTAAGTCGGGTACGACGACGCTCGAGGCCGCGCTCGCCGGTACTCCGATGGTCGTGGCTTATAAGGTCCATCGGGTGAGCTGGGCGGTCTTCCAGCGGCTCAGGACCGTGCGTTGGGTGAGCCTGGTTAACCTGGTGGCCGACCGCGAGATCGTTCCCGAAATCCTGCAGGACCGGGCTTCGGCAGCTGAATTGGCCAATCAGGTCAGGCCGTTGCTTGATCCTAGCAATTCGCGGACGGTCGCCCAGCGTGAAGGTTTGGCCCTCGTTCGGGAACGTCTGGGAGCACCGGGGGCGTCCAACCGGGTTGTGGGTCTGGTCGATGAGCTGCTCGAGAGTCGCCAATGAAGCTCTCTCCCGGCGCCGTTCGCGTTCTGGCCGGCCCCCTGATGCGCAGTTTGGCCAGAACCTGGCGGGTGGAGACCCTGAACGAGGAGCGTTGGCGGCCCCTATATCGCTCAGGACAATCCCACGTCTATCTGCTGTGGCATGAGGCGCTCCTTCCCTTGCTCTGGCAGCACCGCAATCAGGGAGTCGCCATCGTGGTCAGTGAAGCTCGAGAAGGCCGATACCTGTCTGAATTCGCCGACTCCCTCGGTTATCACTCTCTCCCGGGGTCGAGCACTCGTGGGGGCGCACGCGCACTCCTCGGCGCGGTTCGGGAGCTGCAGGCTGGAGGAGCCGTCGCCTTTACGCCCGATGGCCCCCGCGGCCCCCGGCGGCAGCTCAAGCCTGGAGTGGTCGCAGCCGCTCAGCGTGCAGGTGCGGTCGTTGTGCCGGTCCACGCAGAGGCCGACCGGGCCTGGCGATTACATTCATGGGACCGTTTCATGATTCCCAAACCCTTGGCGCGCGTTTGGATTAGCTATGGACAGCTGTTTGAGGTGGCGCCGGGAGATGCCGGCCTTGCGGAAGGGGTCGAGCGAGCGCAGGTGGAGCTCAACCGGATCGCCAGAGCGGGCGCATGGCACGACGGGGCGATAGCCATCGCGTAGTCCGGTGGCTGTGGACCAGTCGCCGGCCGGATGCCAGGCTGGTACGGCTGGCATTGCTCCCTGCCTCTGCCCTCTGGCGAGGAGCCATGGCGGTGAGAGAGAGCGCGTACCGCCAGGGATGGTTCACGGTACATGATCTTCCGCTTCCTTCGGTGGCAATTGGGAACCTCACCGTCGGCGGCTCGGGCAAGACCCCGATCGCGATCTGGACGGCAAAATACTATGTCTCTCGCGGCCTGATTCCCGGTATCCTGCTGCGAGGGTATGGAGCCGACGAAGCGCTGGTCCATGAGCACGCAGTCCCCGAGGCTAAGGTTGTGGCCGATCCTGACCGGGCGGCCGGCGCAGAGCGTGCACTGGCTCGCGGGGCGCAGGTTCTGGTGCTGGACGATGCCTATCAACGGCTCGATGTTCACCGCGATCTCAACATCGCGGTGGTGAGCGCCGAGACTACGCGTGCGGTGCGCTGGCCACTCCCGGCCGGTCCCTGGCGGGAAGGGCTGCGAGCCCTTGATCGGGCAGACGCGGTCGTCATCACCCGCAAGCGGGCCAGCGCTGATGCGGCGAGAACATTGGCCGCGGATCTCCGACAGAAGGTTGCCGGACCAGTCGCCATCGCCCACTTGGGGCTTCACTACGTTGAGGGGATGGTGAGCGGAAGGCGTCACCCTGCCGCGACCCTCGCGGGAAAGAGAGTGGTGGCGGCTTCGGGGATCGCCGATCCTGACGCCTTCGTGGCGCAAACAAAGGCCACCGGCGCAGCGGTACAGGTAGCCACCTGGAAGGACCATCACGATTATCGCGATGAGGATGTGGCCTGGTTGGCGCATGCGGCCCGGCGTGCCGATCACGTGGTGATTACGCAGAAGGACGCGGTCAAGCTGCGGAACCGCTGGCCCACGACGGTGCCGGAGCCTCTTGTCGCCGTGCTGGATCTGGAGTGGGAGGACGGTGGCGAGAGGATCGCCGCAGCACTCGATGCCACCGTTATTCCCGTGGAACGACTGTAAACATCTCGAGGAGCGCACCGGACCACCATGACTACCGTCAGCCGCCCGAATCAAGACCTCATCCGACCAGACAAGGACAAGTTCCTCGCCGAAGAGAATCCATTCGAGGCGATGATGTCACGTTTTGACTATGCTGCGCAGCGGCTGAGCCTCGATCCCGGGCTGTACAAGGTGCTGCGCAGCCCGGAAAAACAGGTCATTGTCTCGGTTCCGATTCTCCGTGACAATGGTGAGGTCGATGTGTATACCGGCTACCGCGTGCTCTATAACACGTCGCGTGGGCCGGCGAAGGGCGGAATCCGCTTCGACCTGAATGTGACGTTGGACGAGGTGAAGGCGCTGGCGGCGTGGATGACCTGGAAATGTGCCGTGGTGAATATTCCCTTCGGCGGCTCCAAGGGCGGCGTCGTCTGCGATCCCAGCTCGATGTCTAATACCGAGCTCGAGCGGGTCACCCGGCGATACACCTCCGCGATCATCGAGATGCTGGGGCCGGACTCGGACGTGCCTGCGCCCGACATGAACACAAACGAGCGCGTCATGGCGTGGATCATGGACACCTATTCCATGCATAAGCGGCACACGGTGACCGCGGTCGTGACCGGCAAGCCGGTGGAGATGGGTGGGTCGCTCGGTCGTCGCGAGGCTACCGGCCGCGGTTGCATGATTGTGACTCGCCAGGCGCTCAACCGCCTCCGCATGCCGGTGCAAGGCACCCGGGTTGCGGTTCAGGGCTTCGGCAACGTGGGCTCGGTGTCAGCGGCTCTGATGGAGCAACAGGGAATGAAGATCATTGCCGTGAGTGACAAGTCGGGCGGGATCTACAATGCCAAGGGTCTCCGTATTCGCGAGGTGATTCAGCACGTGCGGCAGCATCGCCTCCTCAGTGGGTACCCTGAGGCAGAGCCGATCGGCAATGACGAACTGTTGACGCTGGACTGCGACGTGCTGGTCCCCGCCGCCCTCGAGAATGTCATTACGAGTCACAATGCCAGAGACATCAAGGCGCGGATCATCTGCGAAGGGGCCAATGGCCCCACCACGGCGGGCGCCGACAAGATCCTCGAGGAAAACGGGGTATTTGTCATTCCTGACATCCTGGCGAACGCGGGTGGGGTGACGGTGAGCTACTTCGAGTGGGTCCAGGACCGCGGCGGGTATTTCTGGGACGAGGACACCGTGAATCAGCGTTTGGAGCGAATCATGGTGGAGTCGTTCGAGGAGGTGGCGTCTATGGCCGGGCGGCACGGGATCAACTTGCGGATCGGTGCCTACATGCAGGCGATCGAGCGGGTGGCGGCGGTGCACCGGCTGAGAGGGATGTATGCGTGAGAGCGGGGTAGCCCGCTGACATGGACATCTCGGTCGTCGCGGTCGGCAAGCTTCGACCCTACTATCGTCAAGCCTGCGACGACTACGCGCGCCGACTCAGGCGCTACGCTCTCTTGCGGGAGTACGAGGTTCGCGAGGCGAGCCGGGCACCAACGGCTGCGGTGCAACGTGCCGAAGAGGCAGCGCGCCTCGAAGCCAAGATCGCCGATGCTAGTACTGTGGTCGCTTTAGCTCGCGAGGGTACCGGGTGGTCCAGCAGCGAGTTGGCACGTCAGCTCGAGCGCTGGCTCCTGATCGCTCGTCCACTGACTTTGGTCATCGGAGGATCCCACGGACTCGATCCCGCCATGTTGAGCCGCGCCACGGCTCGCTGGAGCCTGGGTTCGCTTACCTTTCCTCACGAGTTGGCCCGGGTAATCATCCTCGAGCAACTGTATCGGGGATTTACGATCCTGAGGGGAGAGCCGTATCACAAGGGAGTCTAGAGTCTAGAACTTCAATCGATTGTGTCGGCTCTCAATTATCGCCCCTTGACCCTAGACTCTCGACGCATGACTGAATGGTACGAGGAGTGGTTCGGGGAGGATTACCTCAGGCTCTATCCGCACCGGGACGACGCGGAGGCCGAACGGGCGGTGGCTTTGATTTGCCAAACGGTCGGACTGCAGCGAGGCTGGAGAGTGCTGGACGTGGGCTGCGGTGCCGGCCGGCACGCCCGGGCGTTTGCCAACAGCGGCGCCCGCTGCATCGGACTTGATCTGTCCGCTACGTTACTGAGGTTGGCGCAACAGGCGACCTCTGCTCCCCTCGTTCGAGCCGACATGCGGCAACTTCCGATTCGTCTCGGCTCGATGGATCTCACCGTCAATCTGTTTACCAGCTTCGGATACTTCGACCGGGACGCAGAGCACACGGCCGCGCTGGCTGAGATGGTCGGGACCATTAAGCCCGGCGGCTGGTTCGTAATCGACTTCTTGAACGCTGCGGCGGTTCGGCAGCGCCTGATCCCCCAAGAAAGGTTCGAGTTATCCGGGGAAACCGTGGAGGTGACCCGTTCCGTCTCACCTGATGGACGCTATGTCTGCAAGAGCATTTTGGTACCCCGAGGAAGGCGCTACACGGAACGAGTGCGATTGTTCGATTCGGAACAGATTATTGGAATGCTCGGGGCTACCGGCGTCACTGTTACCTACTCGTTTGGGGACTACGATGCTTCTCCCCTTGCGCCTGGGGCTCCACGTACGATCCTGATGGGACGGCGAACGTGAGTCTTCGCATCGTTCCCACTCCTCTGGCGCCGGTGAGCGATTTTCCGGCTCCCAGGGAGAACGGCTTCGATCCGGCGCTCGCCGACGCCATTGTGCCGAGCTCAGCGCGGGAGCCGGCACTGGAACGCCTCCGGCAACCAGGCGCATCCGTGGTTACCAGTGGACAACAACCGGGTCTCTTTACCGGCCCCTTGTATACCGTCTACAAGGCGCTCTCGACCGCTGCACTCGCCCGGGTGCTCGAGCGCCAATGGCAACGGCCCGTGGTACCGGTGTTCTGGATCGCCGGGGATGACCATGATTTTGCCGAGGCGAGTCACACCAGCTGGATTTTAGCCGACGGAAACGTCCGCTCCGCGGGGCTCCCCTCGAGGGCTGCTGACGCGCCGCTTACGCCGATGTACAAGCAAATACTCGGTCGGGAGATCGAAGGCTTGCTCGATCTCCTGGGCAACGACCTGCCTGCTTCCGAGTTTCGCGATTGGACCATGCAGTGGCTCCGCAAGCACTACCGACCCGAAGCCACGATCGCCGGCAGTTTTGCTGGCGCGTTGGCGGAGTTGCTGGCTCCGGCGGGAATCGTCTGTCTCGAGAGTACCCACCCCGCTGCCAAGCGGGCCGCGTCCGGTTACCTCATCCGAGCGCTCGGACTTGCCCGGGAACTCAATCGAGATCTGGAGCAGCGAGCCGAGGAGCTGCGCGTCGCTGGAATCGACCCCGGCGTAAGTGTCGACGAGCTTGCCACGCTGGTCATGGTGGAGGGAGCCTTGGGCCGCGATCGCCTGCTCCTGGACGGGGGAGGCTTTACGACCAGGCGTAGCCGGGAGCATTTCACGCTAGAGGTACTTGGGCGAATCGCGGCAGCGGAGCCCGAGCGGCCGTCTCCCAACGTGCTCCTCCGGCCCGTGATCGAAAGTGCGCTGCTGCCTACCGTCGCATACCTGGCTGGGCCAGGGGAGCTGAGCTACCTGCCGCTCACCCGGCCGGTCTACGAGCGGATGCGAGTGCCCCGGCAGGCGGTACTCCCTCGGTGGTCGGGCATTTTGGTCGAACCGAGAGTCGAGCGGGTGCTCCGAAAATTCGAGATCGAGCTCAGCGACCTGCTCGAGCCGGCTGGGGCGCTCGAGTCCCGGCTGGTACGCTCGCAGCTCCCTGAGGATGCTTCCAGCACGCTCGGGATACTACGGCAGTCACTAGTGGCCGGGTATGACGCCCTGGCAAGGACCGCGGAACAGATTGATCCGACCCTTACCCGGCCGGTCCAGGGCGCCAAGCATCAGGCGTTGTCGGGACTGCAGGAGATGGAGCGAAAGCTGGTCCAGCACCTGAAGCGCCGCCATGAAACCGAGCTTGGTCAGCTGGCCAAGGCGAGGACGCTGGTGCTTCCCGACAACCAGCCGCAAGAGCGAACACTCACGGTTGCTCCGTTCCTCGCCCGCTACGGTCCGTCGTTAATCTCTGAACTCACCGAGTCAATCGAGGCGTGGTACGCAACTGCCCTTGAAGGGGCGCTCCACCCCTCATAGACTCGATCTCATGTCCGTGCTTGCGCTCCTTCTCCTCGTTGCCCTCCTCATTCCGATTATCGGGATCATGGTGGATTCTCCAATTGGGCGGGCGCTGGCGCGCCGGTTGGAGGGTCCTGAGCAAACTCCGGCCGGACTGGGGGACCTGTCCAAGCGAATCGAGTTGTTGGAATCCGAGGTTGACGATTTGATGCGGAGCGTCCAAACCCTCCAGGACGAGAATGCCTTTCTTTACCGGCTGCTGGAAGACCCTTCGCAGCGGGTGACTCTTCCACCACCGCAACGCCCCTGACCGCCAGGTCGTCTCGCCCGGCGGCGATGGTGGCCGCAGGTATCCTGCTGAGTCGGATACTGGGGCTGATCCGGAATCGGGTCTTCGCCCATTACCTGGGCACGTCGGACGCGGCGGATGCGTTCAACGCCGCCTTCAAGATCCCCAATTTTCTTCAGAATCTCTTCGGCGAAGGAGTGCTCTCCGCATCCTTCATACCGGTGTACGCTCGCCTGCTTGCGAGGGACCAGCAGGAGGACGCGCGACGTACTGCCGGAGCGGTGTTCAGTCTCCTGGTGTTTGCCACTTCGCTACTGGTGCTGGTTGGAATTCTGGCCACGCCTGCTCTCATCGCGCTGATCGCGCCGGGGTTTGAGGGCGATAAGCGGGAGATCACGATTCGGCTGGTACGGATCCTCTTTCCCGGTGCCGGCGTTCTGGTGCTTTCGGCCTGGTGTCTGGGGGTACTGAACAGTCATCGTAAGTTCTTCCTCTCCTACACCGCTCCCGTCCTCTGGAATCTCGCGATCATTCTGACACTCGTCGGCTTCGGCCGCACCACGCGAGGGTATCAGCTGGCCGAGTACGCGGCGTGGGGCTCCGTGGTCGGCAGTGCCCTACAGTTCGGGGTGCAGCTGCCGGTGGTGCTCAGGTTGCTTCGCGGCCTGGTGCTGACGCTGGATCGCGGCTCGGAAGCTGTCAGGACGGTCGTTCGGAACTTCATGCCTGTGTTCATCGGACGCGGAGTCGTTCAGATCAGCGCCTACGTGGATACGGTACTGGCGAGCTTCCTACCGACCGGGGCAGTGGCCGCTCTCGCTTACGCCCAGGTGATCTACACCCTGCCAGTAAGCCTCTTCGGGATGTCGGTCTCGGCAGCCGAGCTTCCCGCCATGTCCAGCGCCACAGGCACTGAGAGCGAGCTGGCCGCAGTGCTTCGGGTTCGGCTCGAACGAGGTTTGCGCCAGATTGCCTTCTTTGTGGTTCCCTCTGCCATGGCCTTTCTCGCCCTGGGAGACGTGATCACCGGAGCACTTTATCAATCGGGGGCATTTACCCGGCAGATGACGCTCTACGTCTGGGGGATTTTGGCCGGCTCAGCCGTGGGGCTTCTCGCGTCGACGTTGGGGCGGCTTTATGCGTCCACCTTCTATGCACTGCAGGATACCCGCACTCCTCTCCGGTTTGGTGTGGCCCGGGTCATACTGACAATCGTGCTCGGTTACCTCTTCGCCATTCCTCTTCCCGTCTATCTGGGGCTCGACCAGCGCTGGGGAGCAGCTGGCCTCACCGTCTCGGCAGGGTTGGCCGGTTGGGTCGAGTTCACCCTATTGCGGAGTGCGCTCAATCGACGCATTGGAAGCACCGGCATTGCTCCGGCACTGGTAGCGCGGCTGTGGGCCGGAGCGGTGGCAGCCAGCATAGCTGGGGCAGTGGTCAAGCTGGCCCTGGAATCGCAGCACCCCATTGTCGTGGCGTTATTTTCCCTTGGTATGTATGGCCTTGCGTATTTCGCCATTACCGCGGAGCTCGGAGTTCCCGAAGCCAGAAGGTTCCTCAACAGAGTACCCTGGCCCCGCCGATTCAGGTGAATTTGCTCGGGATCAGCTGACCTGGGAGGCAGCCAGGCCAGAGGTCACGTAAACGCGTATGACTACGCCAGCACTTCCAGAACCGCTCCAGCGGAAACTTGATACACTTCCGGAAGGACCCGGTGTGTACCTGTGGAAGGGCAGGGATGGCGAGGTGCTGTACGTCGGAAAGGCCAAGCGGCTGCGCAGCAGGGTGCGAAGCTATTTTGCCACCGACTTTCCCGACAGCCCCCGCAACCGTCTGCTACAGCGGCTGATCACGGACGTAGAAACCATCGTAGTGCCGAGTGAGCCGGGCTCACTCATCCTCGAGAACAACCTGATCAAGGAGTACCGCCCCCGCTTTAACGTCCGGCTCAAGGACGATAAGAGCTATCCCTCGATCGCGGTCACCCTGTCGGAGCCTTTCCCGCGGGTCTTGGTTACCCGACGCCGCGACATCCCCGGTGCCCGCTACTTCGGTCCTTACACCGATGTTGGGCAGCTCCGACGCACGCTCGCCATCATCCGGCGGCTGTACACAGTCCGGAGTTGCCACGATCGGTTGCCGGAGGAACGACGGGAGCGACCCTGCCTGGACTACTACATCGGCCGTTGTCGCGCTCCCTGCATGGGCTGGCACGACGTGCCCGAATATCGGCGCATGGTCGAGGATGTCGTGAATTTTCTCGAGGGACGCACCCAGGATGTCCGCGTGAAGGTACGCGAGGCAATGCTCGAGGCGAGCCAGCGGGAGGACTTCGAACGGGCACGCGAGCTCAGGGACGCACTTCGTTGGCTGGACCGGCTGGAGGAGCCGCTCAGCGTAGAGGTCATGGGCACCGGCGACGCCGACGTTGTGGGCTACGCGCGTGATGGAGATGATGCGGTTGGTGTGCTCATGCGGGTTCGCGAAGGCCGCGTGGTCGGACGAGAGCACCGCTTTCTGGAAGGAGTGGAGGAGGAGCAGGACAACGCCGTGCTCAGTGCCTTTTTGGTCCGCTACTATGTGCCGGGCGAGGACCGCGCGCGCCGTGCCCTGCTGCCTTTCCCGCCGAGTGAGTGGGACACCATACGCGAGCTGCTCCCCGGTACCGACTGGTCGGTACCGCAACGAGGGACAGCCCAGCGGTGGCTGGCGCTGGCAGATCAAAACGCCAGACATCTCCTGGAGAGCCTGCGAATCGAGTCCTTTGAAACGGAGGAACGTGCGGAGGACCCGGTGTACGCTCTGGGGAGGGACCTCGGACTGAATGTCGTGCCGCGCAGCTTTGTGTGTATCGACATCTCCCACAACCAGGGACGCGATACCGTCGGCTCCCTGGTCTGGTTCGAGGCGGGGCGGCCGCGAAAGAGCGAATATCGAAAATTCAAGATCCAGGGAGTCGGCCAGCAGGACGACTATGCCGCCATCCAGGAGGTGCTTACTCGCTTCCTGACCCGGCGCCGGGACGAGCAGCTTCCACTACCGGATCTCATCGTGATCGATGGAGGAAAAGGCCAGCTCAGTGCCGCCGTGGCCGCGGCGGAGCAGGTCGGATTCTCAGACCTGCCAATCGTCAGCCTGGCAAAGCGGGAAGAAGAGGTCTTCCTCCCTGGTCGAGCGGGGAGCCTGCGGCTGCCGCGGCGCAGTCCATCGCTGCGGCTGCTCCAGCGAGCCCGCGACGAGGCCCATCGGTTTGGCTTGGCCTATAACCGCAAACGACGCACCCAGCGGACGATCACCTCCGAGCTTCTGACGATTCCAGGAGTCGGCCCGACCAAACGGAGGCGATTGCTCGAGCGCTTCGGCAGCCTTGCCGGGGTGAAGTCCGCCTCCGTCGCGGAGCTGGCGTCGGTACCCGGGTTCTCCGTCAGACAAGCCGAGCGCATTCTCGATCATCTGAGCCGGCGCTGAGAGCGTTTCCATCCGGTCCCGGTGGATCTTGGCACCCTACCGTCCAACCTGGCCTTCCGGCATATTCTAAGTCTATGTCCGACGCCCATTTTGCCGTTCTAGACCCGGTGGCTGGGATCAGCGGTGACATGCTGCTCGGCGCTCTGGTGTCGGCCGGAGCACCGCGCGAATGGCTGCAGGATCTTCCTCGGCGACTGGGCTTGAGCCAGGTCCGGGTGGAGGTGGAGTCAACCGATCGCTGCGGGATTGAGGCCACCAAGGTCAATGTGCTCCTGCCGGGCGGCGCTCAAGAGCAACCCTCAGCAATCGTCGAGGAGTACCACGCTCACGAACACGTGCATGACTCCTCCCATGCGGTGGACCCGATCTCGCCTCACCCCGGCGAGCACCGGCATATCGGTGAGTTGATCGCCCTAATTCAACGAGCCGGG
The DNA here is from genome assembly GCA_046726475.1 of Gemmatimonadota bacterium. GTDB lineage: Bacteria > Gemmatimonadota > Gemmatimonadetes > Gemmatimonadales > GWC2-71-9 > CAVVWJ01. Next base: position 30,299 of record JBKPAO010000068.1, read on the forward strand.
CTCTCGGCCTGGGTAGAGGAGCGCGCCGTGCGTGCGTTTAAGCTCCTGGGAGAGGCGGAGGGGCGGGTGCATGGCCTGCCGGCGGATGAGGTACCTCTCCATGAAGTCGGCGCGGCGGACGCGCTGGTCGATATCGTGGGCGGCATAGAAGGCTTCGAGCAACTCGGCATCACCCGAATCTTCAACCGGCCCGTCGCGGTGGGCAGTGGCTGGGTCCGTGCAGCTCACGGAGTGATCCCGGTGCCCGCACCGGCTACTGCGATCCTGCTCGAAGGCCTGGAGGTAACATCGAACGGCCCCGTTGTGGGGGAGGCGACCACGCCGACTGGTGCAGTGTTGCTCAGAGTCTTGTCAGAGGGACCCCCGCCGCCACGCTGGCGCGCGCTGCACGCCGGCGCCTGGGGCGCAGGTGGAAGAAACCCAGCCGGCTATCCCAACGCTCTTCAGCTGATCCTGGCCTCATCGGCGGCCGAGGCCGCACAGGTCGTCGTGCTGTCCACCGATTTGGATGATCTGAGCCCGGAATATCTCGATCCTCTCCGTGAGGCGCTGTTCGGCGCCGGGGCGCTCGATGTTCAGGTCTGGGCCACACAGATGAAGAAGGGGCGAACCGGATTTCGGGTCGAGATCATTGCCGCTCCGGAAGATTCTGAGCGTGTTGCCGACGCACTCTTTCGGCACAGCACTACCGCCGGGATCCGCCGTCAGCTGGTTGATCGTCTGACCCTACCACGGCGGCAGCTGGAGGTCACCTCCGCGGACGGAACGGCGGTTCGGGTGAAGGTCCTCGAGGGGCCCGACGGCCCCCGGGTAAAGCCGGAATATGAAGATGTTGCTGCACTTGCCCGTCGCACTGGGCAACCCGCTCATGAGGTGGCAAGGGACTTGCACAACCGGGCACTTCGATCTCTGTTCTCGAACAAGGAGTCGTGACGAGTGAAAACGCGAATCGTGTTTGTCAGCGTGCTGGTTGGATCAGGCGCCGCTTCCGCTGCTGCGCAGCAGCCCGCGCTTAACGACCGGGTCGCCAAGGCAATGCCCACGAAATACGCGCCACCCAAATGCGAGCTCAAGGCGGGCCACTATAAGGTCAGCAGTGGTGCTACCTACCTCAAGACCGGCATCGAAACTGAAGTCCCGGCCAATCGCACCCGTGCACTTGCCTCCGGCGAGAAGGTGCTGCTGGAGGCCATCCAGCAGAACGGTCAGGACAAGAACCCTGCGGCCTGGTACTACCTGGGCCGTATCTATCTCCAGCGCGGGGATATCGTCGGGGCCGACAGCGCAATCTCGAAGGCGGAGATGTTGTCGGCAGCATGCAAACAGGATTTCAGCCAGGAGCGCTATATCGCCTGGGTGCCATTGATCAATGCGGGTATCGAGTTCGCCAAGGTGCAGAACAATGACTCAGCCTTGGCGCTATTCCGGCAGGCCAATACGATCTATCGGGACAAACCAACGGGGTATCTGAATAGCGGAGTCATCTTCGCCAACACCGGTCAGACCGACAGCGCCATCGCCTACTGGCAAAAGGCGGCTGAGATTGGAGAGCGAACCAATACAGTAGAGGATCGAAACGCCGCGACGCGTAATCTCGGCGCCGTCTATCAGAAGGTTGGTCGTCATAAGGACGCAATCCCGGTCCTCGAGAAGTACCTGACCTGGGTGCCCAAGGACACTGAGGTGAAGCGGGCGCTGGCGAGCTCGTATCGTGCGACCGGACAGACCGAAAAGGCTGAGGCAATCGAAAAGGAGGTGGGAGCCGCCCCGGGTGGTGCGGGCGCCGCCTCGCCGGCGAGTGCATCCGCCGGAGCGATGAACGCGGCTATCGGGTTGTATAACGAGAAGAAATACGCCGAAGCCGCCGCCGGTTTCGAGAAAGTTCTGGAGACTGAGCCGTACAACCGGGATGCCCTGTACGGACTGGCCAACTCGTACATCGGATTGAAGAACCCCAAGCTGGCCGATGTCGCGACGAGACTGGTCGCGATCGAGCCGATGAACGATGAGATCGCCCGGATGCAGGCCAACGGTCTTCGGATGGCGAAGAAGGAGACTCAAGCAAACAAGGCCGCAGTAAAGGTCCTGTCGATGCCGCTCACAATCGCGGTCACCCAGTTTGCTCCCACTGCTGCGGGCGCCTCCATTACCGGCACCGCAACCGGTCGGGAAGCCCAGACGGCGCAGGGCAAGCCAGTCGCGGCGGCACCGGTCACCGTGATCTTCGAGTTCCTGGATCCGAAGGGCACGGTCGTTGCAAACCAGGAAGTTCAGATTCCTGCACTCAAACCGGGCCAGTCCCAGCCGATTGAGGCCAAAGGGCAGGGGGCCGGCATCGCAGCATGGCGGTACAAGCGGAAGTAACAGGAGGCAGGATTATGGCCACTGTGCGAGGCGAACCAGCGACGGGCATTGGGCTGACCACGACCAAGGCGCCCTTCATCGAGCAAGCCCAGCTCGAGGGCCGCCTGTACATCCATCAGCCGTATGAGCTCTACTCCGAGGAGAATCACGAAGCCTGGCGGAAGCTCTTCGCCCGGATGGAAGACCGCTGGCGCCGCTACGCCAATGACCGCTTCCTTCAGGGCATCGACAGTCTGTGCCTAGAGCCGTCCCGGGTGCCCCGGTTGGAGGACGTCAACCGGTTTCTCAGTCCGCTCACTGGCTTCAAGGCGAAGCCGGTGAGTGGCTACATTCCCTCCTTCCTATTTTTCAACAGCCTGCGCAACCGCGAGTTTCCCACCACGATCACAATCCGTGATGGCGCCACGCTCGATTATCTGCCGGAGCCCGACATTTTTCACGACATTGCCGGCCATGTCCCAATGCACACCGACCGGGCGTTCGCCGATACCCTGGTACGCTTCGGTGACTGCGCGCATACCGCAGCGGATATCGTTGCCGGCATCAAGGATGAAAAGGAGAAGATCCGTCGGGTAACCAGCATCTTCAAAGCGATGGCGAGGTTCTTCTGGTTCACCATCGAGTTCGGTTTGATGCGGGGCGGTGGTGACCTCAAGGTGTATGGCAGCGGATTGCTCAGCTCTTACGGAGAGATCGCCCACTCCATCGAATCTCCTGAAGTGCAGCGGTATCCGATTCAGCTGGAGTGGGTGATCAACCAGTATTTCGAAATCGATCACTATCAGCCATTGCTGTTCGTCGTTGATTCGTTCGACCATCTGTTCGACCTCGTTGGCGAGCTCGAACGCTGGATGCGGCACGGCCGGCTCGACAACGTCTCGCCGGGGGAGCCCGCAATCAGCGAACCGGATCTGCGGAGCTTTTTGGAAGCATCGACGTCGAAGTAAAAGCTGAGAGCGCGGAAGGGACGGAAGCCTCTTTTGCTTCCGCTTCTTCCGCCTTAGTTTGCGTACGTCCGCGGGCGTAATTCAGTGGTAGAATGCCAGCTTCCCAAGCTGGACGTCGCCGGTTCGAGTCCGGTCGCCCGCTCTGAGCTCTGTCCCTCCTCTTCGTTTCGCCGTCTCCTCAATCCCTCGCTCTCACGATCTCTTCATCCTGAATTCAGCGTGGGCTCAGGTTGGGGGTGCAATTTTGGGCCTGCCGATTAGTTCATTTTCACGCGGAACCGGGCTTCCGCTTGTGCAGCGCAGGGCTGGCTGTAGGTGCTGTAATGGGGTTAGGCTTCCCGTGGCGCCGGCGCAACGCCGCGGTATCGTCGGTTGCTAAGTTGCCTGTACCAAACGACTTATGAAGGAAAAAACGGGCACCTTACCGGCCCAGGACCTGCATAGAGCGCGGTTCTGATCGGATGGCCGTGTGCCCTTTTAAACCCCCGCAAGCGGAATGGGAGTAATGATCCGACCCCGTCATATACGTCAGTGGCTCATCGCAGGGCTCCTGGCAGCGAGCGCGCTCCGTTGCGGCGACAATGTCGGCCCACCGGATGGGAAGATCGAGATGGCTTCCGGCAACGGCCAGAGCGCCACGGTGCAGCAGCCTCTGCCGAATCCTCTCGTCGTTCTCGTGAGCGACGGCTCCGGAGCTCCCCTTGGCGGGGTGACGGTCCAATGGAGCGCGGTGGGTGGGGGCAGTGTATCAAATGGAAGTGTAAAGACGGGATCAGACGGGCACGCCTCAGTACAACGGGTGTTGGGGCCCACTGCCGGCCAGCAGACGACGACCGCCTCGGTCGCCGGGTACGAGGGATCTCCGGTAACATTTGTTTCGACGGCCGTCGATGGTGGCTCGCCCGGACTGACGGTCATTACCCAGCCGCCGAGCTCGGCACTCAATGCGGAAGTATTTGAACCGGCGAATCAACCCGTGGTCGCGGTCAACGATGACCAGGGGAATCCGCAGGTCGGCGTCGCCGTCACCGCCACTGTGGGCTCGGGCACTCTGGAAGGGACCACGACGGTCACGACCGACCCGGACGGAAGAGCGGCCTTCCCCGATCTCGGTATCCGGGGGGAGGGCTCGACCGCGATCCAATTCAGCAGCGGTTCGGGCAGCGTAACCTCGAACAACATTACCATCTCACCCCTCCCGGCCGAGGCGAGCACCGGCGCGTGGGGACCGGTAGTCAATTGGGACATCGTGCCGCTGCACATGAGCCTGCTTCCCTCCGGAAAGATCTTCGCCTGGGGTAAGCGGGACCCGGCCGATACCATTGGCATGCCGCGGGTGTGGGATCCTGCTGCCGGACCC